>NZ_JBSFJZ010000141.1:0-1006 GCF_053598315.1 Streptomyces sp. NPDC001153 | reverse complement strand
GTGTTACTGACGTTGTTGCTGTGATGTCGTCAATGTGAGTCCGGTTTCGGCGAGACATCCGTCGATGAGGTTGCTGCGGTACTGGATCTGGCGGAGACCATGCCGGAGCGTGTTGATGAGGTGGTCGGGGTCGGTGAAGGCGGTGTTGACCTGGCTGCTGCGTCGCAGCAGTGACCAGATGCCCTCGACGGGGTTGAGGTCTGGTGCGTAGGCCGGGAGGAAGTAGCAGGTGATCCAGTCGTGGGTGTCGATGAACTCCCGTAGCCGGCGGTCCTTGTGGACGTTGAGGTTGTCCCACACGAGCACTATGGGTGCACCGAGCTGCTGGTGCGCGGCGATGAGCAGGTCGCGGTAGTCGGTCCAGGTGAAACTGCGTCTGCCGCCTCGTTTGTGATCGACGTGCCGCTTGGGCCGATAGATCAGTCGTGAGCGTTCACCTTGCTTGTAGCAGGCCAGAGCGGCGACGGAGAAGCGGCGCTGGGAGCGTCCCCGCACCCGGATGACGGGTGTGCGTCCGCGCCGGGCCCAGGTCCGTGCGGTGGGCGGCGTCATCGAGAAGCCGGCCTCGTCTTCGAAGCACAGCCAGGCGTCGAGCGCCGCCACGGACCTTCCGCCTGCGGCCAGGTTTCCTTCACCCAGCCCGCCACGGCCTGCTCGTCGCGCTCGATGGCCCGGCGGGCCGGGACCTGGTGGCTGAAGCCGTGCCGGTGCAGCATTTGCGCGATCGCCGACAGCGTCATGCTCTTGTGGAACCGGCGCCCGATCAGCGTCTTGATCCGTGCCAGCGTCCACGTCTGGTCCAGCCAGCCGTGCGCGACTGGCCCCTTGGCGAGCTCTTGCTCGAGCACGGTGAACAGGGCCTCACTCAGCTTGGGCCGTGACACGGGCCCGGCAGACCGCAGCCCCTCGGTGCCGGCGTCGTGCCAGGCTTGGCGCCAGCGCTGCACCGAGCGCACACTCACCCGTAAGTCCTTGGCGACCTCGGCGTTGGAGGCACCTGTAGCGA
>NZ_JBSFJZ010000140.1:0-1047 GCF_053598315.1 Streptomyces sp. NPDC001153 | reverse complement strand
AAGCAGAGCGCGACGCTGGACGACGGTCTTCTCGACGGCCTCGGCAAGGTCCGACCAGATGTGCCACCGACGAACCTCGCACCGCGCCCTCGGTTCCTTCGATTACCAAACACGACATGATCACGGAGGACATGTATCGGCATCCTAGGATGCCGATATGGGCATCGCAGGATGCCTATTGCGCGCATATTTCCGCAGGTCAGAGGCTTGCGGGGGCTACGCCCTCTACATGCGACGAACGAGCGCCCTCTCACAATCGCCTACACTGACCGCCACGCAGCGCACGGCAACTTCCGCAACTGGGCTCGGCTCACCGCCCACACCCTCACAGCCCTCGAACGGACAGGCCGCTCTAACCCTGTCCAAGAAGCGCTCTGTCGGGTCTTCAGTAGCCTGGGGTGGATCTGGCGTTGTCTCAGGAAGCTGGCCTGGGTGTCGGTTTGTGTGTGGTTTCGGTTCATCCGTGTGGGAGGTATCAGACACGGTCTCCGCGGGCCTGTTCTCTACGGTTGGCTGCCACGGTTCCGGGCGCCGGCCGGTGACACGCGGCTCCACTTGTCCGGCGTCAGCGGTGCGGAGATCCCGTTCCGGGAGTCGTGGTCTTTTCCAGGATCTATCCGCATCAGTTTTTGAAGCACATGAGGGTGGCCCTTGCACAGCAGGTCTGGCTCCTGGACGGTCTGCCACTCTGACGGGCAGTTACCATTCCCGCCCACACTGTTCCTGCTGCCAGCTCGGGCCGTCAGGCCCGTAATTTGGGCCGCGCGGAGCGTGGCATGCCTGGTGGCGCGGAGCGTCACGGGTGGCTGGAGCGCAGCGGAGGCCACCAGCCGACCGAAGGTCGGCCACACCCCGCACTGCGGGGTGTGTTGCTCCCGAAGCGCAGCGGAGGGAGCGTCAACGAGACTGCGCAGCAGGCTCGTTGAGCGGGGAGCGTAGCGAGCCGGTTTCCGCTCACGCGGAGCGGGAGCGGAACAGCCGCGCGGAGCGCGGGTGTTCGCTGGCTTCGGGCGCAGCCCGAAGGGACCCGCTCCGCGGGTGGACAGA
>NZ_JBSFJZ010000139.1:0-1059 GCF_053598315.1 Streptomyces sp. NPDC001153 | reverse complement strand
TTGACCTTGCTCACCGCGTCGCGATAGGCGCTCTTGGCAGGGAGATCATCGGGCATTTTGCGGCCCTGTTGCTGGTACGTCCTGCGTTCAGCTTTGAGTTCTTTCTTCGCGGCCCGTTCCTCGGCCTTGGCGGCGTCGATCTTGTCGCGGGCCTTCTTGCCGTCAACCCGGGTGTCCTCGGCAGCGGAGGCGTACAGGCCGCGCAGGAAGTCCGCGATGGTGACCTTGTCACCCGGGAGTACCGACGAAGACTTCTTCTTCGTGACCTGCAGGTACAACCCTCGCAACTTGTCCGCTGCCACCAGCCGGGCATGCTGCGCGGTGTGCTGGATCTCGGTACAGGCCGCCTCGTACTCCTTCAGCGCGGCCGCCGTCTTGGGGTCGGAGGTGACGATCGGTGGGACGACGCCCTTGTCGGCCATCGGAAGGCCCTGGGACGTGGCGACGTGCTCGGCGTTCTTCAGGGCGGTGTCACAGGTGGAAAGGGCGTCGGCGAGGTCACCGAGTATCTTGCCCGCGTCGTGCACGAGAGTGGCGAAGGCGCCGGCCGTGATCGCGTCAGCGGTCCACTGCGCGCGGAAGGTACCCGCCGCTTCGCCCTTCCAGCTCGCGTCGGTGGCCAGCTTGTCGACGACCTGGGTCAGCGGCTTGACCACGCCGTCCAGCTTGTCCTTGGCGTTCTTGTACGTGTCGGACATCGTGCGCAGCGTGCCGATGTCCCCGCCGACCCAACTGTCGCCCATCAGCCTTTCTCCAGGTCCAGGTCATCGAACAGCCCACGCACGTCGATGTCGTGCCGGTGGAAGGAGTCCCTCGCGTATCCGACCTTGTCCCCGTGCTCGTCCAGCTTGTCCGCCAGGCCGAGGTGCAGCCCGATGATGAGGTCGGCGACCTCCTTGATCGCGTGGTCCAGTCCCGGATCGCCACCGCTGCCTATGGGCGGCGCCACGTCGGAGTGCAACTTGCGCCAGTCGGTGGCCTGGTCGTGAAACGTCTTCGCCATCGTGGTGAGGTCGTCCAGGATCACCTTGAAGCCGGCCGACATCAGCGGACCTCCTG
>NZ_JBSFJZ010000138.1:0-1214 GCF_053598315.1 Streptomyces sp. NPDC001153 | reverse complement strand
CTGGTGGGAAGGATGTCGCTGTGCCCAAGCCTTATCCCGAAGAGTTCCGCGAGGACGTCGTGCGGGTCGCGAGGAACCGCGGCCCGGGGGTGACGGTCGAGCAGGTGGCCAAGGACTTCGGCGTCCACCCGATGACGCTGTGGAAATGGATGCGCCGCGCGGACATCGATGACGGATCCAAGCCCGGGGTGACCACCCAGGAGAGCGCGGAACTGCGGGAAGCACGTCGGCGGATCAAGCTGCTGGAGCAGGAGAACGAGGTCCTGCGCCGGGCGGCGGCCTATCTGTCGCAGGCACATCTGCCGGGAAAAGGATCTACCCGCTCGTGAAGGAGCTCGCCGCGGACGGGATGCCCGTCGCGGTGACGTGCCGGGTGCTCAAGCTCGCCAGACAGCCCTACTACCGCTGGCTCGACAAGCCGGTGACCGCCGCCGCGCTGGAGCAGGCTCACCGCGCGAACGCGCTCTTCGATGCCCACCGCGACGACCCGGAATTCGGCTACCGCTTCCTGGCCGATGAGGCGCGCGATGCCGGGGCCCGGATGGCGGACCGGACCGCGTGGCGGATCTGCCGGGACAACCGCTGGTGGAGCGCGTTCGGCAAGAAACGCGGCCGGATCAAGAAGGCCGGCCCGCCGGTGCACGACGACCTGGTCCGCCGCGACTTCACCGCCGGCGGCCCGAACCGGCTATGGCTCACCGACATCACCGAACACGTCACCAGTGAGGGGAAGTTGTACCTCTGCGCGATCAAGGACGTATTCAGCAACAGGATCGTGGGCTACTCCATCGACACGCGGATGAAGTCCCGCCTGGCCGTGACCGCCCTGGACAACGCCGTCGCCCGGCGTGACCAGGTCGACGGCTGCATCCTGCACAGTGATCGCGGATCGCAGTTCCGGTCCCGGAAATTCGTCCGGGCACTCGACCGCCACCGGATGGCCGGATCGATAGGAAGAGTCGGGGCCGCCGGTGACAACGCGGCTATGGAGTCCTTCTTCAGCCTGCTGCAGAAGAACGTCCTCGACCGTCGGAGCTGGACCACCCGCGAGGAACTGCGGATCGCGATCGTGACCTGGATCGAGCGGACCTACCACCGCCGCCGCAGACAAGCCGCACTCGGCCGCCTGACCCCCGTCGAATACGAGACCGTCATGACCACACCGGCCCTCCGAGCCGCGTGACCCAACCTGTCACCCGAAACTGCAGCAGACC
>NZ_JBSFJZ010000137.1:0-1321 GCF_053598315.1 Streptomyces sp. NPDC001153 | reverse complement strand
TGAAGCGCTCCGGGATCGGTGGAGGCTCTATGCGTTGGCTCCAGCCGCCGGTTGGGGCTGGTGTTGAGCGTAGTGGTTGGTCTCGTGTTCGTGGGGCGGTATGTCCCCGATGGCGGTATGGAGGCGCTGGTTGTTGAACCAGTCGACCCATTCCGCGGTGCCGAGCTCGACGTCGGCCAGGCCGTGCCAGGGCCTTCGGGGCTTGATCAGCTCCGTCTTGTAGAGGCCGATCTGGGACTCCATGAGCGCGTTGTCCAGGGCGTCGCCGACGGTGCCGATCGAGGCGTCGATGCCGGCCTCGAGCAGGTGGGCGGTGAACGCGAAAGACGTGTATTGACTGCCCGCGTCCGAGTGATGAACGAGCCCGGGACCTGCGGGAATGCCAGCCCGGTCGCGGCGCCACAGGGCCATGTCCAGGGCGTCGAGGACGAGCTTGGCCCGCTTGCTGGTGGCGGCCGACCAGCCGACGATCGCCCGGGAGAACACGTCCACGACGAAGGCGACGTAGACGATGCCCGACCAGGTGGCGACATAGGTGAAGTCGGCGACCCACCGCTCGTTCGGACGGGATGCGGTGAAGTCGCGTCTGAGCAGGTCAGAGGCCCGGTCATGGCCATCGTCGCGGATGGTGGTGCGGACCTTCTTCCCGCGTCGGGCACCCTCAAGACCAAGGTCACGCATCAGCCGGGCGACCGTGCAGCGGGCCACGGGTATGCCCTCGCGGTGCAGCTGCCGCCAGACCTTCCGCACTCCGTAGACACCGAAGTTGTCGGTGTGGACGCGGCTGATCTGCGTCTTCAGCTCCGCGTCGCGGACGAACCGCTGGCTGGGGGTGCGGTTCTTGGCGGCGTAGTAGGTGCTCGTCGCGATCTTCAGTCCATGGCTGGTCAGGACTTTGCAGATCGGCTCGACTCCGAACACCTGCCGGTGGGCGTCGATGAACGCTACGAGCGCTTCGACGGCCGGTCGAGCTCGGCCGCGAAGAAAGCCGAGGCCGCCTTGAGGATCTCATTCGCCCGGCGCAGCTCGGCGTTCTCGGCCCGCAGCCGCTTGATCTCCGCGGCCTCCTCCGAAGTCACCCCGGGACGCTGGCCGGCGTCGACCTCGGCCTTACGGACCCACGTCCGCACCGTCTCAGCGGAACCGATGCCCAGCTTCGCAGCGACCGCCTTCATCGCGGCCCACTCAGTTGGGTAGTTGGGGCGGACCTCCGCGACCATGCGCACCGCACGCTCACGCAGCTCGGCAGGATAAGGGGACGGACGGGCCATGACTCGATCCTCTCAGGGAATCGAGCCTCCATCAGACCCGGAGCGGTTCA
>NZ_JBSFJZ010000136.1:0-1334 GCF_053598315.1 Streptomyces sp. NPDC001153 | reverse complement strand
GTTGCCGGTGCCGGCCTCGGTGAGGATGCCGAGTTTGACCAGGCGTTTCAGCTTGGCGCGGGTGCCCTCGACGTTTTTCGCCAGCAGTTCGTGGCCGAGGGCTGCGCAGACGTCCTTGGCTCGTAGCGGTCCGGTCGCGTGGTTGAAGGCGGCGAGGATGCGGGGGTAGTCCGGGTGCTCGGGCAGCTCTGGCGCGACGGCCGGGAGCCGGTCGGCGAGGCCGGTGACGGTCTTGCGGGTGATCGCGAGGTGCTCCAAGTGCGTCTCGGCCTCCCGCAACCGGGTCTGCAGGTCGTCGATCTGTGCGCGGAGGTCGTCGGCCAGGGCCCGGGCGGCTTCTTCCTGGAGGTCCAGGGCATCGAGCAGCGGCCGGATGTTCACGCTGCCACCGCCTGCGCCGTGCGCCAGGTGGGGGCGTTCGCGCCGGTGAGGCGTCGGGTCATGACGTGGGTCATCGCCCAGTAGACGCGGGAGGCGGAGGAGGAGGGGCGGTGCTCGTAGTCGCGGACCAGGCGCCGGTGCAGTATCAGGATCCCGTAGGTCTGCTCGACCCTCCACCGCTTCGGCTGCGGCACGAACCCCTTGTACTGCGGGTTGCGTGCGACGATCTCGACGTCAATTCCCAGGCCGACGCCGTGCATGACGACCTGGTTCTTGAAGCCCTGGTCGACCAGGGCCTTGCGGACGGTTCCGCCGCCGTGCTCGGCGACCTGGTCCAGCAGGATGATGCCCGCGGCGTTGTCGTGGGTGTTCGCGGCGAGGACGACGACCGCGATGACCAGGCCGAGGACGTCCACGGCCAGGCCGCGTTTGCGGCCGGGCACCCGCTTGGCCGGATCATGGCCGGTCGTGGAAGCAGGGACCCCGGCGGCCACATGGACACTCTGGGTGTCCAGCACCACCAGGGTCGGGTCCTCTAATCGGCGAGCGCGTTCGCGGACCTGGCAGCGCAGGAGTTCATGGATGACCTGGTCGGTTCCGTCGTCCCGCCAGGCAGCGAAGTAGTAGTAGGTCGCGCTCTTCTGCGGCAGATCGTGCGGGAGGTAGGCCCACTGGCAGCCGGTCCGCCCCTGGTAGAGGATCGCGTTCACGATCTCCCGCATGTCGTAGGCGCCCTGATGACCGCTGACCGAGCGGTGCCGGTCCTTCCACGCGGTGATCACCGGCTCGATCAACGACCACTGCTCGTCCGATAAGTCACTCGGATATGGCTTGCGTTCACTCACCCGAACACATCACCAGATCAACCACCGCGGGCCGGCAGATTCCGCCCCGCCGCCACACCATCAGGCGACAGCAGATCCACTCAAAGACTCACGAACCGCCCACTAAGA
>NZ_JBSFJZ010000135.1:0-1412 GCF_053598315.1 Streptomyces sp. NPDC001153 | reverse complement strand
GCCGGGTGCACCCCGAAACCCTCGACACCCGTCTCCTCCGGCAGAGCCACCTCGGCATAGATCTCCTCGGCCGAACCGGCACCGGAGCGCCAGGCTGCCGTCAAGCCCTGGAACACCGGCCCGTACTCCAGACCCGCCTCCGCCAAGCCGTCGTACAGACCTTCGACATCCACCGCCTCCGCACCCGCCGGCGGCCACTGAACCAAGTCGAACGCGGGCTCGGACGCGGCGGCGGACAGGATGCCCGTCGCGTGCAGGGTCCACTGGACCTCGTCATCGTCGTCCGTACGCGTGTACAGGCGCACCGCCCGGCGCGCACCGGAGTCGTCCGGCTCGTCGACGACGACGTGCACCACGGCACCGCCGTTCTCCGGCAGCACCAGGGGCGCCTGGAGGGTGAGTTCGTCCAGCCGTTCGCAGCCGACCCGGTTGCCGGCCGCCAGCGCCAGCTCCACCAGGCCGGTGCCCGGGAACAGCACGGTGCCGCCGACGGCGTGATCCGCCAGCCACGGCTGCGACGCCGTCGACAACCGGCCCGTCAGCACCACACCGTCGCTGTCGGGCAGGGTCACCGCGGCGCCGAGCAGGGCGTGTCCGGCGGGATCCAGCCCGGCCTGGGACAGCCCGCCCAATTCGGCGGCCACCCAGGACTCGGCCAGGTAGTCCAGGGTGTGGAACCAGTACCGTTGCCGCTGGAAGGCGTAGGTGGGCAGGTCGACGCGGCGGGCTCCGGTGCCCGCGTAGAACGCCGCCCAGTCGACCTTCCCACCGTGCACGGCGATCCGGGCCACGGCGGACACCAGCTCACGCGCTTCATCACGGTCACGACGCAAGGCCGGGACGAAGACACCCTCGGCACTCTGCTGGCCCATCGCCGTCAGCACGGCGTCGGGGCCGAGTTCGAGGTAGGTGGTCACACCCTTCTCGGCCAGCACCTCCACCGCGTCCGCGAACCGGACCGCCTCACGGACATGGCGGACCCAGTACTCCGGGTCGGACAGGTCGTCGGTGACCAGAGCACCGGCCAGGGTCGACACGATCGGGATGCTCGGCGCGCCGTACTCCAACTCACTTGCTATAGCCCGGAATTCGTCGAGCATCGGGTCCATCAGCGGGGAGTGGAAGGCGTGCGAGACCTTCAGACGGGTGGTCTTACGGCCCTCCGCCTCGAAGTGCGCCTTGATCCGCAGCGCCTCCGCCTCCACACCGGAAACCACCACCGCCTGCGGACCGTTGACCGCCGCGATACCGATCCCGTCGGCGAGCAGGGGGCGTACCTCGTCTTCGGTGGCCTGGACGGCGACCATCGCGCCGCCTTCCGGCAGCGCCTGCATCAAACGGCCACGAGCCACGACCAGCTTCGCCGCATCCGCCAGGGACAGCACCCCGGCCACATGCGCGGCGGCGAACTC
>NZ_JBSFJZ010000134.1:0-1430 GCF_053598315.1 Streptomyces sp. NPDC001153 | reverse complement strand
GATCGCGTCCCATGAAGTGGTGTAGCCGGGCAGGGTTCCGGAACGCGCGGGTGTCTGCTCGGGGCGTGCATCCGCTGGCGTTGCGTGCTCCCTGAACAAGGGCAGGCCACCGCGCAAGTCTCCCTGGTGAACGGGCAGTTCGACCAGAGGAGCACGCGATGGCCTTGTCTCAGTCTGAGCTGATGCGGCTGCTCGAGTCACTACGTAGGGCCGATGGAGTTGAAGCAATCAGGGTGGTGTGCGAGCGCATCCTGCAGGAGCTGATCGAGGCCGAGGCCACGGAGATGATCGGTGCCGCGCCGCGTGAGCACTCCGAGACGCGCACGACCTGGCGCAATGGACACCGGGAGAGGCTGCTGACCACGCAGGCCGGTGACCTGGACCTGAAGATCCCGAAGGTGCGGAGCGGGTCGTTCTTCCCGTCGTTGCTGGAACGCCGGCGGCGGATCGACCGCGCGTTGTTCGCCGTGGTGATGGAGGCATACGTGCACGGTGTCTCGACCCGCTCGGTCGACGACCTGGTCAAAGCACTCGGTGCGGACAGCGGGATCTCCAAGTCCGAGGTCTCCCGCATCTGTGGTGAGCTGGATGCGGAACTGACCGCGTTCAAGGAGCGGCCGCTGGACCACACCGTCTTCCCCTACGTCTTCCTGGACGCCACCTACTGCAAGGTCAGGGTCAACCACCGGATCGCATCGCAGGCCGTGGTCATCGCCACCGGGATCTCCGCCACAGGGCACCGCGAGATCCTCGGGCTGATGGTCGGCGACAGTGAGTCGAAGCCGTTCTGGACGAAGTTCCTGCGCTCGCTGCGGGCCCGCGGCCTGGAGAACGTCCAGCTGGTCATCTCCGACAGCCACAGCGGTCTGGTGGCCGCGATCCGCACCGTTTTCCTCGGCGCGGCCTGGCAAAGGTGCCGGGTTCACTTCGTCCGGGACGTGTTTTCGGTGATCGAGAGGGGCTCCGGGGAGATGGTCGCCGCGACCATCCGCACTATCTTCGCGCAGACCACCGGCGAGCAGGTGCGCACCCAGCTGAACGTGGTCGCCGACATGCTCGGACGGCAGTTCCCGCAGGTCAAGACGATGCTGCTGGATGCGGCAACCGACATCACCGCGTTCGCCGACTTCCCGCCGGCGCACTGGAAGAAGATCTGGTCGACCAACCCGCTGGAGCGGCTGAACAGGGAGATCAAACGACGGGCCGACGTCGTCCAGGTCTTTCCCAACCCCGCCGCCTTGGACCGGCTCGCCGCCGCGGTCCTGGCCGAACTCCACGACGAGTGGCAGGTCTTCGACCGCCGCTACCTCTCCGAAGCCTCCATGGCCGAGCTCTTCACCACCAAGCCAACCGAACCCGAACCACAGATCACCCCACAACCGGAACCGAAACAGCTGCCGTGACTACACCACCCCGCGGGACATGACCCC
>NZ_JBSFJZ010000133.1:0-1515 GCF_053598315.1 Streptomyces sp. NPDC001153 | reverse complement strand
GGCGGCGGCGACCAGGACGACGTCTCCTACGCCGCGTACTTCGACGACGACATCGCCAAGCTCTACCAGCGCGCCCAGGACGAGGACTGAGCCCACCGGCCTGAACGCCCCTCGGGGCCGATGGCGGCGATGCCCGTGCTGAGACCCCGCACAGCCGTTCCCGTACTCTTCCTCAGAGCCGCCGCGCAGGCCCGGCTCCGGAGGGGGCAGGGACAACCGCGAGGGAGACGGCATGGGAGCCGCTGACCGGCAGAGCGCCGGAGACTGGAACGGGTTCGGCGACCCGTCGGGAACCAGAGGTGGTCATGCCGGCGGGTACGGCCACGACTACGCATACAGGAATCCTCCCGAGTCGATACCCCACCCCGGCTACGGACCCGATGCCGACACGGGTCACCTTCACCCTCCGGCCATGAGCGGCCATGGGCACGCCCCCGTGACGGGCAACGGGCCCCTCACGGTGACCGATGCCGGACATGGCTCCGACCACGGTCCTGGAGCGGGCGCCGACGGTCACGGACACGCGCACGCCCATGGACACAGCCACAGTCACGGGCCCGCCGCTCCGGTCTCCCGGCACCTGCGCAAGGTCATCGCGGCGATCCTGATCCCCTTCACCGCCGCGGTCGTCGTGGGGCTCGTGGTGCTGTGGCCGGGCGGAGCCCCGCCGCACAAGCGCACCGGCGTCGGCTTCGACCAGCAGACCCAGCAGGCCACGGTCACCAGAGTCGTCGAGGTGAGCTGCGCGTCGGTGAACGCCTCCGGCGAGACCCCCACCGGCGACACCTCCACCGCCGAGGGCAACTCCGCGGCGCAGGAGGTCGGCGGCACCTGCCACAAGGCCACGGTCCGCGTCGACACCGGCAAGGACAAGGGCCGTACGTTCACCGAGATCGTCCAGCCCGACCAGGCACGGCAGCTGCACCAGGGGGAGCAGGTCGTGACGGCCTACGAACCCTCCGCGCCCAAGGACCTCCAGTACTCGGTCACCGACGTCAACCGCCGGTTTCCGATGGGCCTGCTGGCCGGGATCTTCGCGCTCGCCGTCGTGGTGGTGGGCCGGCTGCGCGGCGCCATGGCGCTCGTCGCGCTGGCCATCAGCTTCATGGTGCTGAACTTCTTCATCCTGCCCGCGATCCTGCAGGGCTCGAACCCGCTGCTCGTGGCGGTGATCGGGTCGAGCGCCATCATGCTGATCGCCCTCTACACGTGCCACGGCCTGTCGGCCCGTACCTCGGTGGCGGTGCTCGGCACACTCGCCTCGCTGGCACTGATCGGCATCCTCGGCTCACAGTTCATCGACTGGGCCGCGCTGACCGGCAACACGGACGACCAGACCGGCCTGATCCACGGCCTGTACCCGAAGATCGGCATGAGCGGTCTGCTGCTCGCAGGCGTCATCATCGGCTCCCTCGGCGTGCTCGACGACGTCACCGTGACCCAGACGTCCGCCGTCTGGGAACTGCACGAGGCCAACCCGGCGATGGGCTGGCGCGGACTGTACCGGGCGGGCAT
>NZ_JBSFJZ010000132.1:0-1678 GCF_053598315.1 Streptomyces sp. NPDC001153 | reverse complement strand
CCTAGTCGCTGGGGCAGGCTAGCCTGGGGGTGATTTACCTGATAGCTCGTCATCGGTCTGTGGATGCAGTATCAGTGGCTCGCCGGGTGGGCAGAGCTCTGGGGCTGGTCGCCACTGCGGCGGCCGTGCTGGCGACGCTGCTGTTGTCGCCTTTCGCGCTAGAGGACATCTCCGGCTCCAAGGGGGTGGACTGGAACAGATTGAGCCAAGTCGGCGCGGCGTATGGCTTCACGTCGGCGATCGTCTCGGCGCTCGCGTTGGCCGGCGTCGCTGCTTCGCTGGTAGTTCAGAACCGCCAGGCCAGGGCGGAGCAGGTCCAGGGAATTCGCAGCTACTACCTTGAGCTAGTCCGCCTGGAACTTGACGACATGGCGCTCTACCAGCCTGTTTGGGGCGCCACGGACATTGCCGATCCCCATGAGCGCAAGCGGCATGTCTATGCCGATCTGATGATGAACTACGCGTGGATGGGCTTCGAAATCGGGACCATTCGCGAGCCTCTCCTGCGGGACATGCTGGCCGGGATGTTCACCGGAGACGCTGGGCGGCACTACTGGAGCAGGGCCCAGATCTCGTGGACCGCCAGCTCGTCCGGAAGCCGTATCGGTCGTCGGTTCCTGGCCATCGTGGGCGAGGAGCACGCTCGCGCTGTCGCTGCCGGACCACCAACGCCGTCGGCCGTCGCACCTCGTCCGCCTGACGTGCCCGTCGCCGGAGCAGCGCCCGCATGGCGGACGTCAGTCGGCGCCCTGATCGGCCTGGGCGCCGGCTTAGCGCTCGGATCCCTCCTGCGCAGCCGACGCTAAAGGCTGTCGGCTACGGGTTGGATGATCAAGGTGTGACTGGTGTGATTACGGCGTCGGAGCCGTCTTGGATAGCCCCGTTCTCGGGGCTGAGCCCGCGCTGCTTCGGGAAGTTGGTGACCGCGCTACGGAGCGAGGGGGCCGACGCGGTTGGCAGGGGACGGCCCTGGAGCCTGTCCCTTGAGGACCGAGTGCTGCTGGTCGCGGCCTACTGGCGCACGAACCTGACAATGCGCCAGCTGGCCCTGCTGTTCGGCATCTCGAAGTCGGCGGCAGACCGGATCATCGACCACCTCGGCCCGCTCATGTCCCTGCAGCCGCGGCGCCGGTTCTCCAAGGACACCGTGCTGATAGTGGACGGCACCCTGGTGCCCACCCGCGACCACGAGGTAGCCGAGCAGTCCAAGAACTATCGGTACTCCACCAATCACCAGGTCGTAATCGACGCCGACAGCCGACTCGTCGTCGTGGTCGGTCGACCGCTGCCCGGCAACCGCAACGACTGCAAGGCGTGGCAACTGTCCGGAGCCAAGGACGCCGTCGGCAGGACCACGGTGATCGCAGACGGCGGCTACCGGGGCACCGGACTGGTGATTCCACATCGCCGCGAGCGCGGTCAGACCGAACTGCCGGCGTGGAAAGAGGAACACAACGCCTCCCACCGCAAGGTCCGCGCCCGTGTCGAGCATGCCTTTGCCCGCATGAAGGGCTGGAAGATCCTCCGCGACTGCCGCCTGAAAGGCGACGGAGTCCACCACGCCATGCGCGGCATTGCCCGCCTACACAACCTCGTCCTCACGGGATAGGAGCAGACCCCACCGGTCGGCCCACCGCGCCCCCAACCCGTGGAAGATCGTTTACGGGACAACCCTTAG
>NZ_JBSFJZ010000131.1:0-1713 GCF_053598315.1 Streptomyces sp. NPDC001153 | reverse complement strand
CTTCGTCCCGGCCCTGCGCCGCGACCGCGAAGAGACCCGCGAACTCGTCACCGCCCTCGCCCGCCTGCACACCACCGGCACCACCGTCGACTGGACGGCCTACTTCGGCGGCCGTCCGACCACCCACCTGGACCTGCCCACCTACGCGTTCCAGCACGAGCGCTACTGGCTGCACCCGACCGGTCCGGCAGGGGATGTCGGTTCCGCCGGGCTGACTCCGGTGGACCATCCCGTGCTCAGCGCCGTGGTGGCATCACCGGAGTCGGACGGGATCGTGGTCACGGGGCGGTTGTCGGTGGCGACCCACTCCTGGATCGCCGACCACACGGTCCTGGGCACCACCCTGCTGCCCGGCACCGGCCTGGTCGAACTCGCCATCCGCGCCGGCGACGAAGCCCACACTCCACACCTGGAGGAACTCACCCTCCACACCCCCCTCACCCTGCCCACCGAAGGCGCCCTCGCGCTCCAGGTCCTCGTCGGTCCCGCCGACGCCACGGGCACCCGACCCGTCAGCATCCACACGCGGCCCGAGAGCACGGGCGCCGAATGGACGCGGCACGCAACCGGTACCCTCACACCCGCCCCCGCCGCTCCCGCCTTCGACCTCACCCAGTGGCCCCCGGCCGGCGCCACCCGCATCCCCACCGACCAGGCCTACGAACGGCTCCTGGCCCGGGGCTACACATACGGCCCCGTCTTCCAGGGCCTCACCGGCGCCTGGCGTTCCGGCGACGACGTCTACGCCGAGGTCACCCTCCCCGACCACGCCCACGCCGACGCCGCCCGGTTCACCCTGCACCCCGCCCTCCTCGACGCGGCGATGCATGCCGATCTGCTCGACGCCCAGGGCGAGGCGAACGGCGACACGCTGCTGCCGTTCTCGTGGAACGGCGTGACCCTCCACGCGTCCGGCGCCACCTCGCTGCGGGTACTGCTGCGCCGGGTGCGCGGCGACGAGGTGTCGGCGATGTGGGTGGCCGACGCCGAGGGCCGCCCGGTGGCCACGGTGGAACAGCTGGTCTCCCGGCCGGTGGCCACCGAGCAGCTGGCGGCGTCCCGCGACTCGCACGGCGACTCCCTGTTCCGGGTCGGCTGGCAGGGCCTGCCGCTGCCGGAGGCCGTGGGCGGCACCGTCGCCCGGCTCGCCGGGCCGTCCGAACTCGACGTATCCGTACCGGTGTTCGCCGACCTCGCCGCGCTGTCGGAAGCGGTCGCCGCAGGGCAGCCGATGCCGGACGTGGTGCTGTATCCGGTCGCCGGCGCGGTCGCGGCCGAGGTTCCGGACGCGGCTCGGGAGGTGTCCCTCGCGGTTCTCGACGCCGTACGCAAGTGGCTGGCCGACGACCGGTTCAGCGGGTCCCGGCTGGTGTTCGTGACCCGTTTCGCGGTGGCCGCCCGCCTCGAGGACACCCTCGACCTGGCGCAGGCGCCCGTGTGGGGCCTGGTGCGGGCCGCGGAGGCGGAGAACCCGGGACGCTTCGCGCTGCTGGACACCGACGGATCCGCGGCGTCGCTCACCGGGCTTGCGGCGGCCGCCGCCTCGGGCGAGCCGGAGTCCGCCGTCCACGGCGGCCACTTCGCCGTTCCCCGTCTCGTTCGGGCCACCGGCTCCGGTGAGGGGACGGCCGCTGTCTGGGACGCGGAGTCCACCGTGCTGATCACCGGCGGCACCGGCGGCCTCGGCGCCCTCGTCGCCCGCCACCTGGTCAC
>NZ_JBSFJZ010000130.1:0-1734 GCF_053598315.1 Streptomyces sp. NPDC001153 | reverse complement strand
CGGGAAACAAGTCGTGGCTTCCAGCTGTGGGACTCGTAGTTCTGGTATGGGGAGACCGGAGGGGATCGAGGCCGTTCTGGCTGCGAAGTTCCAGGTGTTGTTGCCGCATCTGGACGAGCGTCAGCGTCGGCTGGCCATAGGGGCGGAAGCGCTGTCGCTGGGGCATGGTGGGATCAGGCTCGTCGCTGCCGCGGCCGGGGTTCGGGAGGGCACGGTCTCGCGCGGAGCGGCTGAACTGGAGTCTGGTCAGGCTCTGTTGGGGCGGATCCGTCGTCCCGGTGGGGGCCGGAAGAAGACTGTGGACCTTGATCCGGGGCTGCGGCCGGCGCTACTTGCGCTGGTCGAGCCCGACGAGCGTGGCGACCTGATGTCGCCGCTGCGGTGGACGACGAAGTCGACTCGGAAGCTGGCAGCGGAGCTGACCCGGCAGGGCCACCGGGTCTCCGCCGACACGGTCGCCGGCCTGCTGCGGGAGGAAGGCTTCAGTCTGCAGGCCAACGCCAAGACCATCGAAGGTGCTCAGCACCCTGCCAGGGACGCCCAGTTCCGCTACCTCAATGAGCAGGCACGAGACCACAGGGACGCCGGTGACCCGGTGATCAGCGTGGACAGCAAGAAGAAGGAGCTGATCGGCGACTACAAGAACGCCGGGCACGAATGGCGGCCTGCAGGGCAGCCCGTGAGGGTCAAGGCGCACGACTTCCCCGGCCAGGCCGAGAAAGCGATTCCGTACGGAATCTACGACATGGCGGCGAACACCGGCTGGGTCAGCATCGGCACCGATCACGACACCGCGGCGTTCGCCGTCGCCTCGATCCGGCGCTGGTGGCAGGCCCGCGGCCGGCACGACTACCCCCGCGCCCGCCGGCTGCTGATCACCGCCGACGGCGGGGGCTCCAACGGCTACCGCACCCGCGGCTGGAAGACCCAGCTCGCCGACCTCACTGCCGAGACCGGCCTTGAGATCACGGTGTGTCACCTGCCGCCCGGCACCTCGAAGTGGAACAAGATCGAGCACCGGCTGTTCTCCCACATCACCATGAACTGGCGTGGCAGACCCCTGACCAGCCATGAAGTCATGCTCCAAACCATCGCCGCGACCACCAGCCGCACTGGTCTCACCGTCCATGCCGAACTCGACAGCGGTGAGTACCCCACCGGCATCCGCGTCAGCGACGACGAGATCGCCGCCCTGCCCATCACTCGCCATCGCTTCCACGGCGACTGGAACTACACCCTCCGCCCCCAGCGACCGATGAACGCGACGACCACCGGCAGCACGCCGGACGAGGCCCTGGCGGACAGACCGACTCGCCTCACGCGGCGTTCGCTCCAGGACCCGGAACTGACCGGGATGACCCGCCGGCAGCTCAACGAGCTCATCGACTCGTTGACTCCAGCGATGGAGGTTCAACGCGAGCAAGTGCTCCGCACACGTCGAGGCCACGAGCGCCTGGTGGCCCCTGGCGCAGGTGCCAAAGCCAAGCTCACCTCAGCCGACCGGGTCCTGGTCACCGTGCTCCACCTGCGAAAACTCGCGACCATCGACCTCCTGGGCCAGCTCTTCAACACCACCGCCATGACCATCAGCCGCGCAGTGAAAGACGTCCGCCCGCTTCTGGAAGCCCATGGTGTTCATCTCCCAGCCTCAACAGCCCGTTTCCGCACACGGGAAGACGTCGCCAGGTTCCTCGACCCCAACAAAACCAAGATCAAATCGACGTGTTGATTCCC
>NZ_JBSFJZ010000129.1:0-1792 GCF_053598315.1 Streptomyces sp. NPDC001153 | reverse complement strand
GACGCTGTTGGTTAATTCGGGCCCGTGCGTGACGTCGGCTCCCAAGACCTGGTTGTGGTCTTGGGAGCCGACGTTGTCGTATGGGGTGGGTGTCGATGTCTATGCGGCCGAACGGGCCGGGCGAGATTCCGGCGGAGACGGTGCGGGTGGCGCGGGCCGCGTTCCCGAAAGGGAGCCTGGCGATCCGGGTCCGGGACGAGCTGGGTCCGTTGTTCACCGACGAGGAGTTCGCGGATCTCTTCCCGGCGCGTGGGAAGCCCGCCTGGTCACCGGGGCGCCTCGCGTTGGTGCTGGTGTTGCAGTTCGTCGAAGGGCTCACCGACCGGCAGGCCGCCGAGGCGGTGCGGGCGAGGATCGACTTCAAATATGCCCTCGCGTTGGAACTGGCTGATCCGGGCTTCGACTTCTCGGTGCTGTCGGAATTCCGGGACCGTCTCATCGAGGCGGAGGCGGGCAGGCGGGTGCTGGACGGCATCCTGGCCGCGGCCCGGGAGAAGGGGCTGCTCAAGACCGCCGGCCGGGCTCGTACTGACTCCACGCATGTGCAGTCCGCGGCCCGGGAGCTGTGCTGGCTGGAGATGGTCGCGGAGACGCTGCGTTCGGCGTTGAACACGCTCGCGCAGGCTGCGCCCGACTGGCTGGTGGAGACTGCCGAGCCGGACTGGTTTCGGCATTACGCCACCCGGGCCGAGGACTCCCGGTTCCCCAAGGCCCACACCAGGCGGGTGGAGGTCGGCAGGCGGATCGGGACGGACGGGATGCGGCTGCTTGAGGCCGTCTTCTCGCCCCAGGCGCCGACCGGACTGCGGGAGCTGGAGCAGGTCCAGATCCTGCGGCAGATGTGGGTCCAGCACTTCCACCTGACCGGGGGCGAGGTAAGGCGGCGGGACCCAAAAGACCGCCCGCCGGGCGCGACGCGCCTGGTCACGCCCTATGACCTCGAAGCCAGGGGCAGCAAGAAACGCGACATCCTGTGGGACGGATACAAGACTCATCTGACCGAGACCTGCGAGCCGGACACCCCGAACCTGATCACGAACGTGGCCACCACCGTCGCCACCGTCCCCGACAGCGTGATGAGCGAGACGATCCACACCGGCCTCGCTGAACGGGAGTGCCTGCCCGGCGAGCACTGGGTCGACACCGGATATGTCACCGCCGCCCAGATCGCGGCCGCCCGCCGTGAGCACGGCATCGAGCTGCACGGGCCGCTGCAAGCGGTCACCGTCGCCCAGACGAAGAACGGCGGCGGCTACGGACAGGACGCCTTCACCATCGACTGGGACCGGCAACACGTCACCTGCCCGAACGGAGCCACCAGCACTCAGTGGGCTCTGCGCAGTTCTCAGCAACAGCTTCCCGTGATCCGGGTCAGATTCTCCCCGGCCGACTGCCGCCGCTGCCCCGCATTGCGCGACTGCGTCAGCTCACCCAAGGCCGAACGCAGGGAACTGACCCTGCGCCAGCACGACGAGCACCAGGCCCTCCAGCGGACCCGCGCTCTCCAGCAGACCGACGACTGGAAGACCAGATACAAGATCCGCGCCGGAGTCGAAGGAACCATCTCCCAAGCCGTCGGGCGCTGCGGCCTGCGCCGATCCCGATACCGCGGCCTGGCCAGGACCAGCCTCCAGCACCAGCTCACCGGCGCCGCCATCAACCTCGCCCGCATCGACGCCCACCTCACCGACACACCCAGGGCCCGCACCCGCACCAGCCACTTCGCAGCACTCCGCCCCGCCGACCAGCCGGTCGACGGGGCGAAGCAAGGCCCGAATTAACCAACAGCGTC
>NZ_JBSFJZ010000128.1:0-1863 GCF_053598315.1 Streptomyces sp. NPDC001153 | reverse complement strand
ATGATCGGCGAGCTGGCGCTGGTGCCGCCGTAGACCGCCCAGCCGGAGCCGCCGTAGGTGTCGTAGACCGCCACGCCGGTGGCCGGGTCGGCGACGGCGGAGACGTCGGCCTCCATGCGCTTGGAGCAGCCGGTGTCGGTCTGCCAGCTCGGCTTCGGGTCGTAGGCCGAGCAGCCGGAGCCGGTGCCCTCGGTGGAGCTGGTGTTCCACACCGACTCGCTCCAGCCGCGGGAGTTGGAGGCGGTGGTGAGCGCGGTGCCGCCGACGGCGGTCACGTACTGGGAGGTCGCCGGGTACTCGGCGCCGTAGGCGGAGTCACCCGAGGAGACGGTGATCGCGACACCCGGGTGCTTGAAGTACGAGGTGTCGTCGCTGGTCTGCGAGGACGACTCGGAGCCGCCCCAGCTGTTGGAGACGAACTTGGCGCCGAGTGCCACGGCCTCGTTCTCGGCGGCGCCGAGGTCGGCCATGCTCGCGGAGTTGGCCTCGACCAGGATGATGCTGCAGTTCGGGCAGACGGCGCTGACCATGTCGATGTCGAGCATCTCTTCACCGGCCCAGCCGGTGTCGTTGGTCGGCAGCGAGGTGGTGGAACCCGTCTGGCTGACCTGCTTGAAGCAGCCGTTGGCCTTGGTGCAGGACGACAGGCCGTACGTGGAACGGTAGGTGGCCAGGTCCGACTCGGCGTTGGGGTCGTTGTAGGCGTCCACGATGCCGACCGTCATGCCCGAACCGGCCGCGGTGGGCAGGTTGTAGGCGCTGTGCAGGTTGGCCGGGGAGAGGCCGGAGGGCGCGGCGGCGGCGAGCGCCGAGGCGAGGCGCTGTTCGATGTCGGTGCGGCGCTGGGCGAAGCAGGACGCGTGGCCCGGCTCGGCGGTGGCGCACAGGTGGGTCGTGGGGACCTTCTGGCCGGCCCTGCCGGTGGCGTGGAAGGTCTGCCGCTTCGGGTCGGTCAGGGCCTTGGCGTTCTGTGTGACCTTGGAGGTGTGGGGGTGGGCCGCTGCGGGCTGGGCGCCGGCCGTGGGGGCGGCGACGAGTCCGGCGACGGTGAGGGCGAGCGCGGGGAAGGCGACGGCGACGAGTCTTCGCAGACTCCGTCTCTGCCCGCTCGAGCGTGACTCACGCATGGGTACTGCCTCCATCGGGAAGTGAGGTTTCTCGCACTGGATGGGCAGCCCGTGACGCGCGTAGCGGCGATGTGACCGCGCAGTCATGAGCATGACACTCGCGCCACCTGCCATGGCGCTGGGTGAACACGACATGACAGGGTGCGAGAGGAAGGTAGCTCCGATGGCGCCTACCCGGCAGTACCGGACAGAATTCTTTGCTCTTCCATAGAATGCGGTCAGCCCCCTCCGGTGTCGGGGGTGCCGATGCCCGATCCGGACCGTGGACTGTGACGGGGGCCTCCCGTTGAAGCACCTCCCGAATTCCCGGCCCGCGTCGATAATGACCTTGTGCGCTCGCTAGCCAGGAATTCGATACTGCCCCTGACGCTGGTCATCGTCGGGGCGGCCGCAGTGGTGGGCGACGCGGCGGAGAGAACCGATACGGCCACAAGCAGCAGGCTCAGTGGTTTCGGCAAGTCCGGCGGGCCGGGCCGGTCCTCGCAGCACCAGGACCAGGACCTCCCCGCGACGGCCCGGGCAAAGGACGGCAACGCGTACACCCCCCGCAGGACCGAGGAGAACGCCCGGATCGGCGCGGTCTTCGAGAAGGACGACCAGGGCGCCCACTTCTGCACGGCGAGCGTGGTGCGGAGTCCGCACCGGAACATGCTGATCACCGCGGCCCACTGCGCCTTCGACTCCGACTCCGGACAGCCGCTGAACGACCTGGTCTTCGCCCCCGGCTACCGCAACG
>NZ_JBSFJZ010000127.1:0-2004 GCF_053598315.1 Streptomyces sp. NPDC001153 | reverse complement strand
TCGCCTCACGGTTGGCAAGCACGGGATCGTAGAGCAGCCGCCCCGGCGGCACGGCGAGACTCTGGGCCGACATCACGAGTTCAAGTTCAGTAGCTTTCGGCGCCCGCGCCGAGCCACGGCTTTTCTGGTCATGCGGTCGGCACCCACTGGCCGTTCCCGACTGTCCCTGATCACGAAATCGAACGGGGCCAGGGACCGGTGCCGTCCGAAGTGCTGAACAATTGCTGCCCCATCTCGTGTACAGAATCAGCGGGCCGCAGCCGTTCAAGCGGGCAAGCTCAGAGGGTGTCCGGATGGTGGGTTAGGGCCCGGCCGTGGGTGTACACCTCAGCGTTCTACTCCAGCCGAGCAGCGCTGGGTGAGAGCGAGTGCCGAGTCGTACTCGTGTCGCAGGTCCTGAAGCGTGACGTGCAGGGAGCGCAGCGCCTCGATCTCGAGCGCGGTCAGCGGCGCGGCCTCGGTAAAAGCAGGGAAGTCCATCGCCCCATCCAAGCTCAACTCAACTCAGTGCGAAGAGGATTCGGGCCGGATCGTGCATGCCCCTGTCCCCCGGCGGCCGTCCTGCGGCCGCATGTCGGCATGAGCGGCACTCGAGAACAGGCGCGTGCGACTGAGGGATTCACTTCGAGCCGGAGTGGGTGCATGATTCAGCCACTCCCCACGTAACAAAGCACACACAGGGGGCGATGAGGCTGAAACAGCATTTCATGTCCCGGGCCGCCGTGATCCGCGCCAGTTATGACACAACGCTTGCATCTCTCGAAAATTCACATCAGGGACAAATTCTTGCCCCAGTAGACGCCTCGATCATCGAGACAGTCGCCGGAAAGCCGCGCCGCGAGCTGCCCGGCACGCAATTGTGGGTGATGGCGCGACTCGCGTCACAGTCCGCCGAGGAACTTCACCTGCAGCAGTGGCAACCGTGCAGCGGTCAACGTCCCACCTGGGCAGCGTGACCAGCCGGTGAATCAGCGGTCGATGTGCACGGTCACGTACATGTCCCGCGGAGCCCCGCCATGCCTGCCGGGCCTCCGAGTTCGGACGGCTGCGTGCCCGAACTGCTGGGCACCCGGCCGTGACGGACTGTGCCGGATCACCGGCTGGCTGTCAGGACTGCCGCACAGGTCGGAGCCTCCTGCGAGGTCACGGTTGCTATGTGCTCCAGGCAGAGGCTGACCGCCGTGGTCAGGTAGGCCCAGTAGTTGACCGTGGCGGAGGGACCGCGGCTGGTGCCGAAGCCGTAGCTCATGAGCTTGAGGGCCTGGACGTGCCCCTGGTCTCCCGGTGGCAGCGCCGACAGGGAGGCGAAGAGTTCGTGGACGGGCCTGGCGACCACCGCCTCAAGGATCTCGGCCGTCGTGATCTGCTCCCAGTCGGACTCGGCCGTCGAGATCGGCTGATCCAGGACGAGCGAGAATAGAGCGAGTGTCACCAGCAAGCGCACCTTGGCGTCGGTGCCGTCCGGATCGGCCTGCCACTTGAGGTAGAGCCGTGCGATCTCACTTCTGAAGGCAGCGTCCTGCATGCACAGCTCCTGCACCCGCGTATTCACCGCAGTGCAAAAGCTCCAGGCCCTCTCCCGGCGCTCCTCAGTCACGTTTCGCCCCCTTGAGCAACGGCGGAGCTCTGCAGCCGTGTACGGAGGTGGGCTGCAGAGCCCCGGATCCGGCAACGTAGTCAGCGGGTCCTCATCAGACGCACTTGACGTTCAGCAGGGAACTGTCCACGTGGCCGGCGGTCGGCTTGCCGTTGTAGTAGATGGTCCCGTACGTCCGCGTCATGTAGGTCCAGTTCACGGAACTGGGCTCGCAGTCCTTCAACACCGCCGTGCTGGTGCGGTTCGGGGGCGGGCAGGAGTAGTTCACCGGTCGCTCCCCACACGCGTGGGTCGGACACTTCGTGACCAGCAGTGTTACTGACGTTGTTGCTGTGATGTCGTCAATGTGAGTCCGGTTTCGGCGAGACATCCGTCGATGAGGTTGCTGCGGTACTGGATCTGGCGGA
>NZ_JBSFJZ010000126.1:0-2519 GCF_053598315.1 Streptomyces sp. NPDC001153 | reverse complement strand
TACACAACCTCGTCCTCACGGGATAGGAGCAGACCCCACCGGTCGGCCCACCGCGCCCCCAACCCGTGGAAGATCGTTTACGGGACAACCCTTAGTCGAGGGTGAGCAGGATCGCCACCGTGTTGCCCTCGGCGTCCAGGCACTCGGTCGTATTGGAGCCGTCCGGGTCGGCCAGGACGCCCAGTACAGTGCCGGCGCCGTCCTCGTCCGGGATCATCAGCCAGCCGTTCGCGAAATCGCCCTCGACCGGCTCCACCGGCCAGTCGGCCGGGTCCACCGAGGCACGCTGGAGCATGTCGCGGAGATTCTCCAGCCTCCAGGTGCTGCCCTCGGCAGCGCGGGCGTGCAAGGTCGCCCAGGCACGCTTGAGTATCCCTGTGCCCGGCTCGATCCAGGTCCTGCTGGGGTTCGCGTGCACCACGGCCAGACCGGACGGGGTCGCCACGCGGTCGCCCCAGTCCTGTGTCCGGACCGGGACGCTCTCGCCAGGGTGTACCAGGACCGCCACCGGGGCCCCTGGTGCCTTCTCGCGGGCGATCAGGTAGACCGGCGTGCCGCCGGGCCGCATCGGGAAGCCCCCGCCCTCCGGCCCCAGCGGGTCGTAGATCGTGCCGTCGCCTGCGGCCCCCCGGATCAGACCGAGCCGCTCGATCCGCCAGCCCTCGAGGGTCCGCACACCCTCGGACTGATCGATCAGGGCCGTGCTCAGCGCGGGCATGAACTCGTACTCGTCCTCGAACTCGTCATCGTCGTAGGACATTCGATCACTTCCCGAAGTCGTAGTTGCCAGGGAGCGTAGACCGTGGCACCGACACGCCGGTGGCCGCCCCGGGGCAGAGCCGCGGCGTCGGCCGGACCCACCGATAGCCGCATCGCGCGAGGTGATTTGACCGGCTGCCCGGAAAGACCAGACCGACCCGGGCCGACCTGGACACCTTCTCCCGCACACACGGCGACGGGCGCGCACACTGCGGGAAGTCCCCGATGCCGTACAGCAGGATGGAGCGGATGCTGCGGGAATTAGCGGCTCGCTGAAATTCCCCACTTCGTTTAACACCAGACCGACTGGGGTGACGAGCACCCCTGGCCGTTTTCGAGGCTCTGTCCGCAGTTCCGTGAGTCCCCAGGTCAGGGGCGGGAACGGGGGATCGTTTCAGCAGGGTGTTTCCTGCCGTGGCGAGCAAGACGGTCGAGGATGTGCTGTTTCCCGGGATCGATGTGCGGGTGGAGCGGGTGAACGGCTCCTCCAGCGTCCTGGTGGTGGAGGCGGTGTCGACGGCTCGTCCGGGCCGGTGCCCGGACTGCGGGAATCAGGCGAGGCGCGATGTACCAACGAACCCTGGACGAGCGGCCGTTGGGTCCTCGCAGGTCATAGTCCGGCTGCGGGTGCGCCGGTATTTCTGCGACCGGAAGAGCTGTTCCCGCAAGACGCTCGTCAAGCAGGTGCCGGGCCTGTCCGAGCGGCACCGCCGCTCGAGCACCGGGCTGACAGGCTGGCTACGGTCGATCGCGATCGAGCTCGGCGGGCGTCCGGCCGCCCGACTATGCCGACGTCTGCGGATGACCGCGGGCCGGACCCGGCTGAGCCCGTCGACGACCTGGTGGCGAAGCTGCGCCGCTACCACGAGTGGTTCGAGCTTCTGGCACCGAAGGCCGACACGAACCAGGAGAAGGCAGCCCGCTCGCACGGAGGACCGGCGGTGCACGCCTTCCGGCTCTGGTCGCGCCTCTACCCGGCGACCGGACGGGAGGGCTACGTCCCGGTGGCGTTCGTGTTCACCGGGAAGAGCGCCGCGCAGCGCGAGAGCCGGATACGGCGCCTGGAGCAGGCCGCCCGCGCCTACTTCGCCGGCGCCCCCTATCCGGGGAGGGAGGCGGGCATCACGGCCGTCGACTACCACCAGGTGGTGCCCGTGGTCGTCACGGAGCTGGAGCGGATCACCGCCGACCCGGCCGGGGCGGCCGGAGCGGTGTGGCGCAGGCTGGGGCGGGATGAGTGGCAGACGCTGCACGAGGCTCTGGACAACCCTGACGGCGACCGGCTGTATGCCGTCCAGTACGAGCAGGCGCGCCGCCGCCGGGCGGAGCGCGAGGCTGCGGAACGTGAGGCGCAGCGGCCGGTGTGCACCGCTTGCGGCCAGAAGTTCACCGACGACCGCTGGAACGCCGTACGGGGACGGTGGAAGACCGGGACCGACGGCCTGTGCTGGCCGTGCCTGGATGCGCACCGCGAACGGACCGAGGCCGAACGCGCCGCGCGACGCCAGGCGGAAGAGGAAGCCGCCGCCTGCGCGGAAGCGGGGGCGAACAGGTCCCGCGGCCTCTTCCGCCGCCGCTGACCCGACCAGCCTGCGGCACGCCGTGGTCGGGCCTGTGGTCGCACCCCGACCACAGGCCCGACCATGCTGCCGAGGTGCCGACCAGGCTAGGGCCTGTGTGATGTTGTGATCAGGTAGTTGCCTTCAGGAGGTCGTTGATCCAGATCATCGAGGCACGGAGGTGGAGGCCGGCGAGGTAGC
>NZ_JBSFJZ010000125.1:0-2643 GCF_053598315.1 Streptomyces sp. NPDC001153 | reverse complement strand
ACGCCGCCGACCGCGACGCCCTCGCCCGCCTCCTCGACACCGTCCCCCGCGAACACCCCCTCCGCGCCGTCGTCCACACCGCGGGCGTCATCGACGACACGCTCGTCACCTCCCTCACCCCCGACCGGCTCGACACCGTCCTGCGCCCCAAGGCCGACGCCGCCTGGCACCTGCACGAACTCAGCGTCCAACGCGGCCTCGACCTCAAGGCGTTCGTCCTCTTCTCCTCGACGGCCGGGTTCCTGGACAACGCCGGGCAGGCCAACTACGCCGCCGCCAACGTCTTCCTCGACGCGCTCGCCCACCACCGCCGGGCCGCCGGCCTCGCCGCGACCTCACTGGCCTGGGGTCTGTGGACGGGTGACGTCGGCATGGGTGCGTCCCTGGACGCGACCGCGCTCCAGCGCATCGCGAAACTGGGTCTCGAACCTCTGTCGGCCGACGAGAACCTCCGTCTGCTGGACGCCGCGCTGCGCGGCGACGCCCCGGCAGTCGTCCCCGTGCGCATAGACGGCGCCACGCTGCGGGAGCGCGCCGACGGCGTCCCCGCCGTGCTGCGGGCCCTGGTGCCGGCCCGGGTGACACGGCGCGCGGCCGCCGCCGCGTCCGGACCGGGCGGAGCGGTCTCCGTCGCGGACTCGCTCGCCGGCCGTCTGGCCGGTCTGTCCGGGCCGGAGCGCGTCGAGGCCCTGCTGGACCTGGTCCGCAGCAACGTCGCGTCGGTACTCGGCCACGACGGGGCGGACGCGGTCGACCCGGGCCGCGCCTTCAGCGAGAGCGGTTTCGACTCGCTCGCCGCGGTGGAACTGCGCAACGCGCTCAACGCGGCGACCGGGCTGCGCCTGACCGCCACCCTCGTCTTCGACTACCCGACCCCGCGGGCGCTCGCCGAGCACATCGCGAGCAAGCTGGCCCCGCAGGAGGAGCAGCCCGCCGCACGGGAGACCGCGCCGGTCACCGTCGTCGCCGACGACGACCCCGTCGTCATCGTCGGCATGAGCTGCCGCTATCCGGGCGGGGTCGCCTCACCGGAGGAGCTGTGGGAGCTGGTGGCCGAGGGCCGCGACGCCGTCTCCCGCTTCCCCGAGGACCGAGGCTGGGACGTCGGCGCACTGTACGACCCGGAGCCGGGTGTCTCGGGCAAGAGCTCCACCCGCGAGGGCGGGTTCCTCTACGACGCGGCCGAGTTCGACGCGGAGTTCTTCGGTGTCAGCCCGCGTGAGGCCCAGGCCATGGACCCGCAGCAGCGGCTGCTGCTGGAGGTCTCGTGGGAGGCGTTCGAGCGGGCCGGCATCGACCCGACCTCGGTCCGCGGAACCGACACCGGCGTCTTCGCCGGTGTGATGTACCACGACTGGGGCAGCCGCCTCGGCGGCCGGGTCGCCGAGGAATACGCGGGCTACCTGGGCAACGGCAGCCTCGCCAGCGTGGTGTCCGGCCGGGTCGCCTACGTCCTGGGTCTGGAGGGCCCGGCCGTGACGGTGGACACCGCCTGCTCGTCGTCGCTGGTCGCCCTGCACTGGGCTGTTCAGGCGCTGCGGGCCGGCGAGTGCTCGCTGGCGCTGGCCGGCGGCGTCACCGTGATGTCGACGCCGGACACGTTCATCGACATGAGCCGGCAGCGCGGGCTCGCCGCCGACGGCCGCTGCAAGTCCTTCGCCGCGTCGGCCGACGGCACCGGCTGGGGCGAAGGCGTCGGCATGCTCGTCCTGGAGCGGCTGTCCGACGCCCGCGCCCACGGCCACCGGGTGCTCGCTGTCGTCAAGGGTTCGGCCGTCAACCAGGACGGTGCGAGCAACGGTCTGACCGCGCCCAACGGCCCGTCCCAGCAGCGGGTCATCGAGCAGGCGCTGGCCTCCGCGGGACTGACGCCCGCGGAGGTGGACACCGTCGAGGGCCACGGCACGGGTACGACGCTGGGCGACCCGATCGAGGCCCAGGCGCTCATCGCCACCTACGGGCAGCAGCGCCCGGCCGGTGGGAGCCCCCTGCACCTCGGCTCCATCAAGTCGAACCTCGGCCACACGCAGGCGGCCGCCGGTGTCGCCGGGATCATCAAGACCGTCCTGGCGATGCGGCACGGTGTGCTGCCCAAGACCCTGCACGTGGACGAGCCGTCGCCCCAGGTCGACTGGGAGGCGGGCGCGGTGGAACTGCTCACCGAGTCGAAGCCGTGGCCGGACAACGGTCACCCGCGCCGGGCGGGCGTCTCCTCGTTCGGCATCAGCGGCACCAACGCCCACGTCATCATCGAGCAGGCTTCGCAGGAGGAGCGGCCCGAGCCCGTGCCCGCCGAGGCTCCGGTGCTCGCCTGGCCGTTGTCCGGCAGGACCCCGGCGGCCGTCCGCGCCCAGGCGACACGACTCCGGGCGTTCCTGGAGAGCGTGCCGGACGATGACCTCACGGCGGTCGGCAGGGCCCTGGTCACCTCCCGCGCGACGCTGGAGAACCGCGCCGTCGCGGTCGGCGCCGACCGGGCTGACCTGGCCCGCGCGCTGGACGCGATCACCGACGGCGGCGGTATCGCCGAGGCGGCCACCGGAAAGCTGGCGTTCCTGTTCACGGGTCAGGGGGCGCAGCGGGTCGGGATGGGCCGGGAGCTGTACGACGCGTTCCCGGTGTTCGCGCAGGCCTTCGACGCGG
>NZ_JBSFJZ010000124.1:0-2657 GCF_053598315.1 Streptomyces sp. NPDC001153 | reverse complement strand
GTTCGGTGCGTACGCCCGTGAACTCGGCCTGGTCCCCGAGGACACTGTCCTCACCCTGCATCAGGGCGAAGACCTCGGCCGCCCTGGCGAGCTCATAGTGACGCTGCGCGCGGATGACCCGCGCGTCCGTGTCAGCGGCGCAGGAACTCGCATCAACTGAGAGCCCGCCCAGCTCCTAGGAGTTGTCTTCAAATGTCACGCCCACATCAGGAGCGATGCGAGGGTGACGGCTGCTTGGTAGGACTCGGCGGTCTTGTCGTAGCGGGTGGCGATCCCTCGCCACTGCTTCAGGCGATTGAAGCAGCGTTCGACCATGTTGCGCCGCTTGTAGAGCTGCCTGTCGAAGGCCGGCGGGCGCCCGCCGCGGTAGCCGCGCCGGAGCCGGTTGCGGATCTGGTCCGACCGCTCCGGGATGGTGTGGGCGACGCCGCGCCGCCTGAGCCAGGCCCGGATCGCTTTGGAGCTGTAGCCCTTGTCGCCGATGACGTGGTCGGGCCGGACGCGGGGGCGTCCCGGTCCGAGGCGGGGCACCCGTATCGCGTCCATCACGGCGGTGAACTGGGTGCAGTCGTTGGTGTTCCCGCCTGTCACGGTGAAGGCGAGCGGTCGCCCCAGGGCATCGCAGGCCAGGTGAATCTTGCTGGTCAGGCCACCTCGGGAGCGTCCGAGTCCCGGGTGACGGAGCCCCCTTTTCGGGCCCCCGCAGCATGCTGGTGGGCACGGACGACGGTGGAATCGACCGACACGAGCCAGTCGATGTCCCCGGCCGCGTCTGCCCTGGCCTGGGCGGCCTGGAGCATCCGCTCGAACGTGCCGTCCAGGGCCCATCGGCGGAACCGGGTGTGCAGCGCGGCCCACGGGCCGTACCGCTCGGGCACGTCCCGCCAAGCAGTCCCGGTACGGAACTTCCACACGATCCCGTTGAGTACCGTGCGGTCGTCCAACCGCTTCCTGCCCCGCGACGACTCGGGCAGCAGCGGCCGAACGAACTCCCACTCGGCATCCGACAGTTCATGGCGACGTATCACCGGACCATGATCCACCACTCAAGATCATTTGAAGACACTGCCTAGTGCTGGATTCCCGTTTCATTGGGTATATGTCCTGGTGGCGGGGTAGTTGAAGGTGCTCGGGGGCGGGTGCTGGGTGATGGTGTTACGGGCACGGCCGGGGCGCGATGAGGACGAATGCACGGTCGTTCGCCGGTTGTCGCGGGCGCGGAAGGCTCCACGCGATGCAGTGATGCGGGCGCGGATGATCGAGCTGAGCTGGTCGGGGCTACGGGTGCCGGCGATCGCGGTGGAGCTGGGCTGCAGCCAGAAAACGGTCCGGTGCTGGATGCACCGCTTCAACCGCTCGGGCCTGCAAGGACTGGAGGATCTGGGTGGGCAGGGCCGCAAGCGGCGGATCACCGAGGAGGAACGCTCGAGGATCATCTCCCTGGTCAAGACCGTTCCGCCAGGGCGCCTGAGGTGGGAGCCCGTCGGGGAGCTGTGGGCCTTCGACGAGTCGGGGCCACCCGAGTGGACCCTGGATTCCCTGGCCGCAGCAGCGCGGGCCGAAGGAATCGAGGTGGGTCGCTCACAGGTCCGCCGCATCCTGCTGGCCGAGGGTGTGCGCTGGCGCCGCACCCGGTCCTGGACGCGATCGAAGGACCCGGACTTCGCCCCAAAAGGACGCGGATCATCGGTCTCTATACCCATCCGCCCGAGGGTGCGACGGTGATCTGCGCCGACGAGCTGGGGCCGGTGATCCCGCGGACCTTCCCGCCTGCACCCGCATGGTCACCGGGCGGGCACCGGATCAAAGCGGAACTCGACTACAGCCGCGCGCCGGAGAAGACCTGGGTCTACGGAGGTCTGCGGCCCTCCGACGGCCAGGCAATCACGATGACCGCACCCTCCCGCAACAGCACCTTCTACCAGCAGTTCCTGCATCTGCTCGAGGACGCCAACCCGGACGGGGAGATCTGGATCGTCACCGACAACCTGTCCAGTCACAACAGCGTGTCCACGAGGACCTGGCTCGAGGACCACCCCCGCATCCACCACGCCTTCATCCCCGTCGGAGCGTGCTGGCTCAACCTGCAAGAGGGCTGGTGGCGCATCTTCCGCAAAGCCGCCCTCGCCGGCCGGTCATTCGCCAACAGCGAGGACATCGCATACGCCACTGCCCTGGCAACGGACCAGCTCAACTCCCGTGCCAACCCCTGGCTCTGGGGCAGACCCCCACCGCCAACCCGGCGATTACGGCGCCGATTTGTGTACACCCTTTGAGGAATCCAGCACTAGACGAGGCGGCGGTACTCGTGATGGCGCTCCCTCAAATTGGCCATCCCCTGCTCGGGGATGGCCTCAGACCTGCTCGATGGATCTCCCCACCCAGAACGTCCTTGAGCTGAGGGCGGACACCACCGAAACGGATCGGGGATCAACGAACAGCCGTCAGCGAAGCCTCCCCGCCCAGGTTTCCCGGCCGGCGGGGCAATCCGAGATCCCCCAGTGGCTCCCGAGCGGTGTGAACCAAGCCAAGACCACCCCTGATCGCGACCGAATACGCTCCCTAAGGGCTGTCCCGTAAACGATCTTCGGTCGATGTGTCGGCGGTCCTCCGGCGGGCGACAGTGATCTTGTGCAGGCGGACGATGCCGAGCATGA
>NZ_JBSFJZ010000123.1:0-2745 GCF_053598315.1 Streptomyces sp. NPDC001153 | reverse complement strand
CGCTTCATCGTCCTCGACGGCCTGGCCAAGCCGACCGTCCTGGAGGGCCCGGACCCGGCCGTCCTGCTCGCCGCCTACGGCGAAGTGGGCCAGTAGCTCCGCCGACGCGTCAGCACGTGAGGGAATTCGCCCCGGTCGGCCCAACCGATGGAAGGAATCCGCGAGTTGCCCGCTCGCACTGGAGTGGGGCTACGGCGGGCCGCCACGCTGGTCGAGCTGAGCCCCGGGCATGACCGGCCCAGCGTGATGAAGATCGATCGCCGCAGTGTGAGGAGAGAACGATGAAGATCACCCGCCACCCCCAGGGCGCACCGTGCTGGGCGGATCTCGACACTCCCGACGTCGCGTCCGCACGTGCCTTCTACAGCTCCCTCTTCGGTTGGCAGGCTCTGGAACTCCCCAGCGGATACGTGAACTTCACGCTGCACGGAGAGAAGATCGTGGGCGCGATCAAGCTCAAGGAGGGAGAGGAGCACTCGGCCGGCTGGACCGTCTACTTCATGACGGATGACCTGGTCGAGACGACGAAGGCGGTGGAGGCCGCCGGCGGCAGCGTGGCCAGCCCCCCGCGGAAGGTGTCGGTCGCCGGTAGCGCCGCGGTCTACCGGGCCCCTGACGGAGCGCTCTTCGGCGCCTGGGAGCCGGACAAGCACCCCGGGTCCGGCCTGGTGCACGAACCCGGCACCCCGTCCTGGTACGGACTGGGCACTCTGGACGTCGTCGGCTCCACGGCGTTCTACACCCAGGTCTTCGGCTGGACGGCCGCAGCGCCGACGGCGGGCGACACCACGCCCGTCACGGCATCCGGCGACTCGGTGGAGTTCGGCGGAATCACCGACGGGCCGGCCGTCTCACCGGGCTGGACCCTGCACTTCGGCGTGGAGGACGTCGACGCGGCATCGGCGACGGCGGTCTCGCTGGGCGGCGCGGTCGTCTCCGCTCCCACGGACGTCACCGGGGTCGGCCGGGTCGCCGTGCTGAAGGACCCGTGCGGCGTGAGCTTCGCGCTGGTCAGCCCAGCCTGACGGCAGTCGTACGGCCCCGGTGGGCCGCTTCGGCGGAGAGCGTTCCCACCGGGGCACTGCCTCGCTTGCTCGCACCTGTCCTCAAGCCGGCCGACACAGCGCCACGGCCGGCCCTCGTAGTGAGCCCCTTGTGCGGAGAAGGGAGGTGGTTCGCCGTGCAGAGCGAGCCTCCCAGTCGAACCCCGCGTACGGCCGTCCCCCACCGGAGCGCGCTGTGACTTCTCGCAGCTGACCTCCACCAGGCAGGGACGGTGCCGGTACGCGCCTCGCGAAGTAGAGCATCCCGCCCCATCGCCCACCGAGGTGACTCCTGCCATGACGCACACCCAGCTGACCGACGACGAGCTGCCCACGGAGCTTCAGGACGCTTTGGAGCGCCACGACCTGCGTGACGCACAGTACTTGCTGGGCCAGCGCCCGCCCCACGTCATCGCCGACGAGCTGGCCCGGATGAACGCCGTGGACGCGGTGGTCGCGTTCCGGCTCCTCGACAAGGACGAGGCCATCAAGGTCTTCGAGGAACTGGAGCCCATCGACCAGCGGGCCGTCCTGATGGGCCTGCGGGACACGGCCTTCCACGAACTGGTCGAAGAGCTGGATCCCGACGACCGGGTGCGCATGCTCCGCGAGGCCCCGGCCAAAGTGGTGCAGAGGGTCCTGGCCGGGCTCAGCGCGCATGAGCGACGCGTGACCGCCGCCCTGCTGGGATATCCGGAAGGCTCGGTGGGGCGTTACATGACCCCCGAGATGGTCGCGCTGGACCAGCACCTGACCGTGCAACAGGCGCTGGATCTCGTCCGATCCAGGGGCGCGGACGCGGAGACCGTCTACACGCTGCCCGTCGTGGACACCGGGCGCCGCCTGACCGGCGTGGTCGAACTGCGGGAACTCGTGCTCAGCCCGCCGGGAAAAGGCGTCCTCGACCTCGTCTCCGCCGATGTCCCCCGCGCGCACGCCGCCGACCCCGCGGAGGACGCGGCTCGCCTGATGCGCGAGACGAACACCCTGGACCTGCCTGTCGTCGACAGCGAGGAAAGGCTGGTCGGCCTGCTCACCATCGACGACGCGGTCGAGGTGATCGAGGAGGCGGACACGGAGGACGTCGCACGCCAGTCCGGATCGGCTCCGTGGAGCGGGCACTACATGGCGGCGACCGTGTGGCAGCTGGCTCGCTACAGGGTGGTGTGGCTCCTGCTTCTGCTGCTGGCCGCGACACTCACCGTGACGGTGACGAAGGCCTTCGAAAGCACACTTGAGCAGGTCACCCAGCTCGCCATGTTCATTCCGCTGCTGATCGGTACCGGCGGAAACGCGGGGGCTCAGGCGGCCACGGCCGCGGTACGCGCGCTGGCCGTGGGTGAGGTACGCGGCTCGGACCTGCCCGCGATCATCTGGCGGGAGTGCCGGGTGGGGGTCGTCCTCGGAACGATGCTGGCAACCCTGGGGATGGCGCTGGGCACGGCGTTCGTGGGCGCCCACATCGCTCTCGTCGTCGGCATCGCGCTCGTGATCATCTGTGGCTGGGCGGCGACGGTCGGCGGGGCCATGCCGCTCCTGGCCAAACGAGTCCACATCGATCCAGCGGTGATCTCGGCCCCCATGGTCACGACACTGGTGGACGCCACAGGACTGGTGATCTACTTCGTCACTGCCCGAGTGGTCCTGGGTATCTGAAAGATGCCGCCACACCCCTCCCGGGCCCGCGTTCGTGCGGGCCCGG
>NZ_JBSFJZ010000122.1:0-2843 GCF_053598315.1 Streptomyces sp. NPDC001153 | reverse complement strand
CGCGCCCTCGCGGAACGCGCCCAGCACCATGGAAGCCTCACCGATGGCGGCCAGTCCCTTGCCCCGGACGTCACCGATGATCACGCGGGTGCCGCGGTCGGAGCGGGCGATCGCGAACAGGTCGCCGCCTATACGGGTTTCGTCCTCGGCCGCCAGGTACAGCCACGCCACCCGCAGCGGCCCGATCCGGCGGCGCGGTGGCCGCAGCAGCACGAGCTGCGCCGTCTCGGCGACCGACCGTGCCCGAGTCAGCTCCCGGCTGCGCCGCTCGCGCACGTGGCAGACGAAGACGACCAAGGCGGACAGCAGAGCCAAGCCAGCGATCTGCGAGAGGTGGTTGGTTGTGGTCAGTCCGCCGTGGAACACGGCGATGAGCACCTGGGCGGCCACAGCCAGTGCGCCGATGAGGGCGGTCAGCCGCGGCCCGGCCAGGGACGCGGTCAGGGCCGGCGCGATCACCAGCAAGGGGCCCAGGTGGACGTCCGGCGGGGAATGGATGTCCACCACGGTGATCACGACGATCAGCGCAAGGGGGATTGCCACCAGCCTGCGGCCCAGCTGCTGCTCTGGGAGGCGGTCCACCGGCACACGCCCCGCACCCATACATATCGGCATACACCCGGCTGCAGTGCATGTCCCACAGCGAGATCTTCGCCTGGCGCCTACGTCGCTCCGTCTTCCACTTCACCTGAGGCCCGCAGTGCGGCATGACCATGGGCACTCTCCCCTGACCAGCGTCTGAGACAGTGCCCACCGCCTGCCGGTGCCAGCCGACCTGGAGGGCCCTGGCGGCGCCCAAGTGTCCCAGGCTCTGGCTCCGGGAGGAGAGCTGGTGGTGTACGGCGCGCTCTCCACCCACCGGCAGACCGACCCAGCGGGGCTGACGCTCCCGCTCCAGGCCCTGCACTGTTCAAGCCTGCGCCAGTGCTCCGGAGAGCCCTCAGGCATCATCTCGGAGCTGCTCCGTGTGGAATGGTCGCTGAACGTGACATGGGAGCCTTGCGGCCGGGCGTCGTCTCACATGCGTCGTTGTGGCATCCGATGCACGCTGATTGTGGAGAGGACTTCTTGTGTGGGCAATCTGCGCACGTGACGACCCTGCCGTCCCGGCGCGGCCCGAATGAAGGTGGGGATCGAGGGCCGGCCTTCTGGTCATGAGTCGCCATTGGTGAGAGTCGCGCGTGCACCGGGAGGCGCCAGGACGCGGTCCGGTTCAAAGCCTCCCATCGCCGGGTCGACCGTCACGGATCGGCAGGCGGCAGAGGGAAGGAGCGCGATGGAGACCAACTACATCGGCACCTGGACCGTCTCCGGGGCCTTCGCTTCGGTCCTGTCGCGCAACGGCGGCAACGCACTGATGCTGTCGGCCGCCCCCTTGGCCCCCTGGCCGGGCTTCCCGGGGATGCGGCCTCCAGCAGCCCGGCGGTCTACGGGCGCGCTGTGGGAAGCACTGCGGGAGCACTCGTGATCGGTGTCCACGCCAGTTTCGTGGAGACGGATCTCAGCTCCTTCACGGGCGCGCCGGAGACAAGTACGGAAGACGTCGCGAAGCAGACCATGGAGGCACTGGCGAACGACCGGGTCGAAGTCCTCGCCGACGAGTGCACCCGGCAGGTCGAGCACGCTCTGTCGCAACCCGTCGAACGGTGAGGAGGTGCCGGCCCGGTCCGGCGGGGCTGCCCGCAGAGGATCACCGCCTGGTTCCTGCGGCAGCTCGACGAGGTGCTGGATCAGTCCTCAGGACAACCTAGGCAAGACCACAGCGCGGGAGGAATCATGACGGTTGAGCCGACTGCGGGTTACGGATCCCGCGACCAGGCCCTGCACGGGCAGACCCTCGTCGTCATCGGCGGGAGTGCGGGCATCGGGCTGGCGACCGCACGGCTCGCCCGTACCCAGGGCGCCGGCGTGGTCCTCACTGGACGGGACCCCGAACGCCTGCACACCGCCGCCAAGGAGGCCGACGCCCTCAGCACCGCCGCCTTCGACGCCCATGACCCGGAGCAACTCGAACGGTTCTTCCAGCAGCTGCCAGGGCCGATCGACCACGTGATGGTCACCGCGGGCGGCCCGTCCTACGGCCGCCTCCTGGACATGGACGCCGCCCAGGCACGCCGGGCCATCAGCGACCACATGGTGCTCGCCCTCGAGGTCGCACGCCACTGCGCCGGCACCGTACGGCCGGGCGGCACGCTGCTGCTCATGAGCGGCACGGGAGCCCGCCGGATCCGGGCCGCTCTCGGTGTCGCCCCTACAGTCACCGCCGCGACGCCCGCGTTCACGGCCAGTCTCGCACTCGAGCTCGCGCCGGTCCGGGTGAACCTGATCGCCGCCGGCTTCGTGGACACGCCGTTGTCGGCCCGGCTGCTCGGCGACGCGCTCGACGCCCGCCGCGAGGAACTGCGCGCCACGCTGCCGATCGGCCGCGTAGTCGTACCAGAGGACGTGGCGGCGCTCGCCGTGCACATCATGACCAACACCGCACTCACCGGTGCGACCTACGACATCGACGGAGGCCAGCAGCTCGTCGGCTGAGCCGCACGTCGATGGCGGTCATTCGCCACGCATCGCGATGGCCCGATTTGTGTGCTCCGGACTTGCCCGCGGGACGGGATCAACAACGTCATCAGTGCCGCGAGTACTTCCTGGGGGCCTCGTCGGCCACCCAGTGGCCGGTGCCAGGAATGACTACCCTCCGCACGTCGTGGGCGACGAGTAAGCAACCGTCCTCGTCGCAGCGGGCGGGGGGGGCCCCTGGCCGGCGCCGCCCCCCCCCCCCACCAAACAGAACACCGGGAAGAAGACGCCAGAGAGAACAGGGTCAAAGACCGAAGCAGAGCCAA
>NZ_JBSFJZ010000121.1:0-3079 GCF_053598315.1 Streptomyces sp. NPDC001153 | reverse complement strand
TCAGGGAGCACGCAACGCCAGCGGATGCACGCCCCGAGCAGACACCCGCGCGTTCCGGAACCCTGCCCGGCTACACCACTTCATGGGACGCGATCCAACCGGGTGGACAGGTGTGCTTGGGAGGGCAGGGCTTGGGGGACACGGCGGCGGTGCTGTTCGGTGCGTGGTGGTCAGCCGCAGCCGCGCTGATGGCTCCCGCGCCGGCCGCTAGGGCGATGAGGGGAGCGGTACAGATGGCGGCAGCCACGCGTCTGACCGTGGAGATGTTTGCACGCATGGCAACTTCTCCTTTCGGGGTTGAGCACTGGATCTCAGGTGGCGATCAGTTCTGCCGGCACTCAGTCACCCCAGCCCCAGCCGTGGCTGTGGTGTCCTCCGCCCCAGCCCCAGCCCCAGCCGTGGCTGTGGTGTCCTCCACCCCAGCCCCAGCCCCAGCCCCAGCCGTGGCTGTGGTGTCCTCCACCCCAGCCCCAACCGCCACCGCCGCCCCAGCCCCAGCCGTTGTCCTGGTGGAAAGAGACGACGTGCTCGGGTGCGGTGGTGGCGGCTGCGTGGGCGGCGCCGGCTCCGGCGGCGATGGCCAGGATCGGTGCTGCCGCGACCGCGATGGCCGCTCGCTTGATACGGGTGTGTGCGCGCATGGTGAGCCCCTCTCTGAGGGTGTGCTTGATTTTCCGGCGGCCTCGGAGCCGTCCCCGGCGCTTGAGAGCCTGCGCGTAGCTCTGTGCGCCGGTCGCCGCCCGCGAAGCGCATTCAGGCGGCGGACCATCACCTCCGATATCGACCATGAGCGATTGCGAACTTCTCGGTTGATGTTGTTGTGGAGAAAGATTTGCTTCCTGTTACTTCATACGGAGATGACGTTCGTCGGGATTGCTCCGCCGAACTCACGATGCTACGGATTCTGATTCCGCCGAGCAGCCGGCGGACTGAGGGGGCCGAGCAGGGCCCCGGGCCCGGAGGGGGATCCCACCGGCAGTGGTGGGGCGTCCGCATGCCAGGTGCTCGGACGGGTCTGCCGGGCTCCAGGGCGCACTCGACGCGGAGGTCGTGGCTCCGGAAGAGGGAGGTGGTGACGCGGGCCTGGACGGAGTGCGGACCCCGTGCGTCGGTCATCCGAAGCGACTGGGGACGAAGCATGACGACACCGGATTACTCGGTGTCGAAGTCGGTGGCCGGGCGTGCTCGCCCTGCTGCCGCTGCCGTTGCCGCCCGCGCCGCTCCTCGTTGGCGATCCCACTGATCGATAGATTGGGGCGGTGGGCAACCGTCCCAGCATCGCATCCCATGCACACGGCACATTCTTGGCGTGTCATTCAGACCGGGCGTGGCCAGCGTGGTCGCCAGGATTTCTCGTACGTCGTCTGGCTGCCGGAGGGCGATGACACTGGTTCGTCGGCCGGAGCCGCTTCCCGCCTGGCACACGGACCGCGCCGACTACGCCCACCGCAACGACACTCACTGGACCCGCAGCGACAGCCTCCCGGCCTATCGCCAGGACCGGTGACCTGCGCGTGGTCTCCGGTTTTCGTGCCCTGGAGTTCTGGCGCTGCGACCTTCACGCCGTCCACCCATGCCCCCACGGCGTACGACGCTGCGGCAAGGCCCACGCCACGCCCAAGCCACGCGACGTCCTCTTCGACGACCTGGTCCGGGGCACGGGTGCTGGACGTCGGCACCGGCAGCGGTGCCTCCAACTTGACGCGCCCTCGGCGAATGGATGAACGATAGGTCCGGGCAGAGGGTTTGCCTGCCGGCAGCAGGAACCGCAGGGCATCCCCAGCGCTGGGGGGGGCGGCCTGCTTGGCGCTCAGCGGGGTTGCTCGGGTGTGAGGATGAGGAGGGCGACGTCGTCGTGTCCAGGTGGGTAGACGCGGTCCCGGACGCACCTGTCCCTCGCGGCCCGGATGGAGATCCCGCCCGCATCCGACTGGCGCCAGAGCGTCTGCGTTCCCTTTGTGCGCCGGGCCCTCATTCTCGGACGGGGGCCTGTTGGATGCCCGCCACAGACGGTGCAAGGGGAGGCACGGCCTTGCCTGCTCGCCCTGAGCGGGACTTGGTCGCGCCCGACCTTACCGGCCAGTGACGGTCGCCGGGAAGGCGAGGTGCCTGAGCGCCGGCGGAGGGCCTGGCGGGGCGGATGCGCTCGGCGCGTCAGATCGGCAACTGCTGGTCGCTGTATCTGACTTCGGAGCAGATCGAGTCGGTTGCCTATGCTTTCTATCTGCGCTTCATGGGCGGTTCTGCCGCCGAGGCCAACCGGTTCGCCAGGGAGTACGGCGTTGTCTTCCACTCCCGACCGGTTGGCAGCTGGCCTGCGGCTGGCCCGACTGCGGGGCCTGGGTGCCGTTCAGTACTGCCGGAGCAATTCCCGCACGACGTCGTCCCAGTACAGGTAATCCTGCTCCGTGCCGGCGGGTACGACTGAGAAGGTCTTTGTTAGCCATTTCTCGAACGGGACGGCCGGCACGCGCAGCACGGCCGTCCCCTCCGTGCCGGTCAGCAGGATCCGGATCGACCCGGGGCCGTGTCGGCGGCGGTCCGGCCAGACGCGCACGTGGCCGACGCCGGACGGCCCGTGCAGGCCCGCGTGTAGCAGGTCACGGGCGAACACCCAGGGGGCGAGAGCGTCGGCGCAGCCGGTGAAGTCCATGCGCACGGCGAGCGGATCGGCGGCGTCATAGGTGAAACGGACCTCGACCGGCAGATCCTGGGTGGCGCTGACGACCAGGTGGATGGTCTGGTCGAGATACAGGCGTCCGGAACGTGGATGGGGACGCTCGTCGGTCGCGGGCATGGTGCCTCCAGGTCGGGTGCGAAGTCGGCCGTGCAGGGCGAGGTGGGTGCTGCGGCCTGCTCGGGGCTCGGCCACGGCACGCACCTCCCGGAACACCACGGACGGAACGCGCCCGGGGTCAGGTCGGCGGTTGCCCGGGAAACGCAGCTGTATGCCGGGCCGTACGGGTGATCACCACGTCGGTCTTTGAAGCGCTCCGGGATCGGTGGAGGCTCTATGCGTTGGCTCCAGCCGCCGGTTGGGGCTGGTGTTGAGCGTAGTGGTTGGTCTCGTGTTCGTGGG
>NZ_JBSFJZ010000120.1:0-3272 GCF_053598315.1 Streptomyces sp. NPDC001153 | reverse complement strand
GACCCAGTACTCCGGGTCGGTCAGCTCGTCCGTCACCGGGGTGCCGGTGAGGGTGGAGACGATGGGGATGCGCGGGCTGCCGTACTCCAACTCCGTTGCGATTGCCCGGAATTCGTCGAGCATGGGTTCCATGAGCGGGGAGTGGAAGGCGTGGGAGACCTTCAGGCGGGTGGTCTTACGGCCCTGGGCCTCGAAGTGCGCCTTGATCCGCAGCGCTTCCGCCTCCACACCGGAGACCACCACCGCCTGCGGGCCGTTCACGGCGGCGATGCCGATGCCGTCGGCGAGCAGGGGGCGTACTTCTTCTTCGGTCGCCTGGACGGCGACCATCGCGCCGCCCCCGGGGAGGGCCTGCATCAGCCGGCCGCGCGCGGTGATCAGTTTCGCGGCGTCGGCGAGGGACAGTACCCCGGCCACATGCGCGGCGGCGAACTCACCGATCGAATGCCCCGCCAGATAGTCGGGGGTGATGCCCCAGGACTCCAGCAGCCGGTACAGGGCGACTTCGAGGGCGAACAGGGCGGGCTGGGTGAACTCCGTACGGCTCAGCCGCTCGGCGTCCTCGCCCCAGACGACGTCCCTGAGGTGCGGGTCCAGCTCGGCCAGGACCGCGTCGAAGGCCTGCGCGAACACCGGGAACGCGTCGTACAGCTCCCGGCCCATCCCGACCCGCTGCGCCCCCTGACCCGTGAACAGGAACGCCGTCAGGCCGTCGGCGCGGTGCGTACCGGTGACCGTCTCGGGCGACGTACGGCCCTCGGCCAGCGCGGTCAGACCGCGCAGGGCCTGGGCGCGGCCCTCGGCGACGACCGCGGCACGGTGTTCGAGCGCCGCGCGTGAGGTCGCCAGCGAGAAGCCCGTGTCGACCAGATCCAGCTCCGGGTCGGACTCCAGCAGCTCCTTCAGCCGCGCGGCCTGGGCGGACAGGTTCTGCGCGCCGCGGGCCGACAGCAGCAGGGCCGTGGCGTGGCCGTCCGCCGCGGGCCGTGCGGGCTGCTGAGCCCGGGGAGTCTCGTCCCGGTCGGGGGCCTGCTCCAGGATGATGTGCGCGTTGGTGCCGCTGAGGCCGAAGGAGGAGATACCGGCCCGGCGCGGACGCCCGGTCTCGGGCCAAGCACGGGCCTCGCCGAGCAGCCGGACGTTTCCGGCCGTCCAGTCCACCTTGGGCGACGGCTCGTCCACGTGGAGCGTCTTGGGCATGACGCCGTTGCGCAGCGCCATCACCGTCTTGATCACGCCGCTGACGCCGGAGGCCGCCTGGGCGTGCCCGATGTTCGACTTGATGGAGCCGAGCCACAGAGGCTGGTCCTCGGGGCGGCCCTGACCGTAGGTGGCCAGCAGCGCCTGCGCCTCGATCGGGTCGCCCAGCGTCGTGCCCGTGCCGTGGCCCTCGACGAGGTCCACGTCGGTGGCGGACAGCCCCGAGACCGCCAGCGCGCGCTGGATGACCCGCTGCTGGGACGGCCCGTTGGGCGCGGTCAGGCCGTTGCTCGCGCCGTCCTGGTTGATCGCCGAGCCCTTGACGACGGCCAGGACCGGATGTCCCTTGGCCCGCGCCTCGGACAGCCGCTCGACGAGCAGCAGGCCCACGCCCTCCGACCAGCCGGTTCCGTCGGCCGCGCCGGCGAACGCCTTGCAGCGACCGTCGGCCGCCAGCCCCCGCTGCTGGCTGAAGTCCACGAAGATGTCCGGCGTCGGCATCACCGTCACACCGCCCGCCAGCGCCATCGTGACCTCACCCTGGCGCACCGCCTGGCAGGCCATGTGCAGGGCGACCAGCGAGGACGAGCACGCGGTGTCGACGGTGACCGCCGGGCCTTCCAGACCCAGGAGGTAGGAGACCCGGCCGGAGGCGATGCTGCCCGCACTGCCGTTGCCGAGGTAGGGCGACAGGTCGTCCGGCACGGCACCGGGCCGGCTGCCGTAGTCGTGGTACATCACGCCCACGTACACACCGGTCTGGGTGCCGCGCAGTGTCGTCGGGTCGATGCCGGCCCGCTCGATCGCCTCCCAGGAGACCTCCAGCAGCAGCCGCTGCTGCGGGTCCATGGCCAGCGCCTCGCGCGGCATGATGCCGAAGAACTCCGGGTCGAACTCGGCAGCGTCGTGCAGGAATCCGCCGCTGACCGTGTACGTCTTGCCCGGGGTGCCCGGCTCGGGGTCGTACAGGCCCGACGCGTCCCAGCCGCGGTTGACCGGGAAGCCGGACACCGCGTCCCGGCCGTCGGCCACCAGCTCCCACAGCTCCTCGGCGGAGCGGACCCCGCCAGGGAATCGGCAGCCGATGCCGACGATGGCGATCGGATCGTCGTCCGCGGCGGCGGAGACGGCCGGCACGGGCAGTGCGGATGCGGCCGTCGCCGCGGACGTGCCGCCCGACTTCTCGATCACGAGGGCGGCGACGGCACGGCAGTTGGGGTAGTCGAAAACGAGCGTGGCCGGCAGCTTCAGGCCCGTGACCGCGTTGAGCGCGTTGCGCAGCTCGACCGCGGCGAGCGAGTCGAAACCCAGCTCCTTGAAGGCCCGGTCGGCGCCGACGGACTCGATGCCGCTGTGGCCGAGAACGGCGGCCACCTCCTTGCGGACCAGTTCGAGCACCGCTCGGTCGCGTTCGGCGCCGTTGAGACCGGCCAGACGCTGCGCCAGTGCCCCGCCGCCGTCGGCGGAGGACGCGGCGGACCGGGCCGCGCGGCGGGCCGGGCCCCGGCCGAGACCCCGCAGCAGCGCGGGCGGCTCGTCGGCGCGCGAGCCCAGCGCCGCCCGGTCGACGCGCACCGCGGTCACCTGGTGAGCCCCGGTGGCCAGCGCGGCGTCGAAGAGCGCGAGCCCCTCGGCGACCTCCAGCGCCGGCATGCCGAGCCGCCGCATCCGGTCGAGGTCGGAGTCGGCGATCGGACCGAGGCCGGTGTCCACCGCCCACATGCCGAACGCCAGGGAGGTCGCCGGGAGCCCGGCGGCGGCGCGGTGGTGGGCGAGGGCGTCGAGGAAGACGTTGGCGGCGGCGTAGTTGGCCTGTCCGGCGGCCAGCACCTGGCCGCCGGCGGAGGAGAACAGGACGAACGCGTCGAGGTCCAGGCCGCGTTCGAGGCTCAGCTCGTGCAGGTGCCAGGCGGCGTCCGCCTTCGGCCGCAGCACCTTGTCCACCTGCTCGGGGGTCAGGGTCCCCGCGAGACCGCTGTCGATGACGCCCGCGGTGTGGACGACGGCGCGGAGGGGGTGTTCGCGGGGGACGGTGTCGAGGAGGCGGGCGAGGGCGTCGCGGTCGGCGGCGT
>NZ_JBSFJZ010000119.1:0-3471 GCF_053598315.1 Streptomyces sp. NPDC001153 | reverse complement strand
CAGCCGACCGGCCCTCCACGAACGCGCTCAGACCCGCCAGCAACTCCTCCCGGTCCGCACCCACCACGGCCGCCCGGAAGTCCAGGGCGGTACGGGTGCTGGTCAGGGAGTGAGCGATGTCCAAGGGACGCAGGTCAGGGTGGGACTCGAGGTGGGAGCGCAGGCGCTCGGCCTGGCCGTGCAGGGCCTGTTCCGTCCTGCCGGAAATGACGAGGGGAATGACGGGGAGGGCCCGGCCCTCGGGTTCCTCGGAGGCCTCCTCGGCGGGGGCCTCTTCGATGATGACGTGGGCGTTGGTACCGCTGATGCCGAAGGAGGAGATGCCCGCACGACGCGGACGCCCCGTCTCCGGCCACGGGCGGGACTCGGTCAGCAGGCGCACCTGGCCGGACTCCCAGTCGACTTGCGGGGTCGGCTCGTCGACGTGGAGGGTCTTGGGCAGGACGCCGTGCCGGATCGCCTCGACCATCTTGATGATGCCCGACACACCCGCCGCCGCCTGCGTGTGCCCCATGTTCGACTTGATCGAACCCAGCCACAACGGCTGATCCTCCGCACGGTCCTTGCCGTACGTCGCCAGCAGCGCCTGCGCCTCGATCGGGTCACCCAGAGTGGTACCCGTACCGTGCGCCTCCACCGCGTCGATGTGGTCAGGGGCGAGCTGGGCGTTGGCGAGGGCCTGGCGGATGACGCGGACCTGGGAGGGTCCGTTGGGGGCCGTCAGGCCGTTGCTCGCGCCGTCCTGGTTGACGGCGATGCCGCGGACCACGGCGAGGACGGGGTGACCGTTGGCGCGGGCGTCGGACAGCCGCTCGACAAGCAGCATGCCCGCGCCCTCGCCCCACGCGGTGCCGTCGGCGGCGGCGGCGAACGACTTGCAGCGGCCGCTGTGGGACAGGCCCCGCTGGCGGCTGAACTCGACGAAGGTCTCCGGTGTCGCCATCACACAGACCCCGCCGACGAGGGCGAGGCTGCACTCCCCGGAACGCAGGGCGTGCACAGCCGAGTTGAGGGCGACGAGGGACGACGAGCAGGCCGTGTCCATGGTGACCGACGGGCCCTCCAAGCCGAGGGCGTAGGAGACGCGGCCGGAGGCGATGGAACCGGTGTTCGCGTTGGCGGCGTAGTCGTGGTACATCATCCCGGCGAACACGCCGGTGGCCGAGCCCTTCAGCATGGCCGGGTCGATGCCGGCCCGCTCGATCGCCTCCCAGGCGGTCTCCAGCAGCAGCCGCTGCTGCGGATCCATGATCAGTGCCTCGTTCGGGCTGATGCCGAACAGGGACGGGTCGAAGTCGGCCGCGTCGTGCAGGAAGCCGCCCTCACGGACGTAGGTCGTGCCCGGGCGCTGTCCCTCGGGGTCGAAGAGCTGGTCGGCGTCCCAGCCGCGGTCGGCCGGGAACTCCGAGACCGCGTCCACCCCGTCGGCGACCAGCCGCCACAGGTCCTCCGGCGTCTCCACCCCGCCCGGATAGCGGCAGCTCATCCCGACGATGGCGACGGGCTCGCGGAGCGTGGCGGTGAGCTTCTTGTTCTGGGCGCGCAGCCGCTCGGTCTCCTTCAGCGCCGACCGGAGCGCGTCGACGAGCTTGTTCTGGTCAGAGCCGGCCATTACACATCTCCCGTTTCGCCGCTGAGCGCCAGGCTGATGAGGCTTTCGGCGTCCATGTCGTCGATCGATCCCTCCCAGGCCTCGCCGGCCTCGTCCGGTTCGGTCTGTACGTCGCTGACGCCGCCGAGTTCGAGCAGGGCGTCCAGCAGACCCGCGTCCCGCAGCCTGCTGAGCGGAATGGTCTGCAGCACCGCGCGGATCTCCGCCTCACCCGACCCGTCAGCGTTGCCGCCGCCACCGGAGTCCGGAACGAGTTCCGCTCGCATGTGGTCGGCCAGCGCCCGTGCGTTGGGGTAGTCAAAGACGAGCGTGGGCGGCAGCCGCAGGCCGCTGACGCCGCCCAGGACGTTGCGGAACTCGACCGCGCTGAGCGAGTCGAAGCCCAGCTCGCTGAAGGCCCGGTCCGGGTCGATGACATCGGCGCCCGCGTGTCCGAGGATCGTCGCCGCGTGCGTGCGGACCGTGTCCAGCAGCAGGGCTTCCTGCTCGTCCGGGGAGAGGCCGGCAAGCTGCTGCCTGAGCACCGCCGTGTCCTGGCCGCCGCCTCCCACCGCGGTGCGCCGGGTGGTGACTCGGACCAGCCCGCGGAACAGGGCGGGCAGGTCCTCACCGGCCGAGCGCAGCGCCTTCAGGTCCAGGCGGATGGGGACGAGGGCGGGAGCAGGCAGGGCGCTCGCGGTGTCGAACAACGCCAGGCCCTGTTCGGGCGTAAGCGCGTGCACACCGGTGCTGTTCATCCGGTCCAGGTCGGCCTGGCTCAGCTCACCGGCCATGCCGCCGCCCCACAGACCCCAGGCCAGCGACTGCGCGGGCAGACCCTGCGCCTTGCGGTGGGCGGCGAGAGCGTCCAGGAAGGCGTTCGCGGCCGCGTAGTTGCCCTGGCCGGGATTACCCAGGGTGCCCGCGGCGGAGGAAAAGAGGACGAACGCGCTCAGATCCTTGCCGGCCGTCAGCTCATGCAGGTTCAGGGCCGCGTCCACCTTCGGACGCAGCACCTTCTCCACCCGCTCCGGAGTCAGGGACGCGATCACACCGTCGTCCAGGACACCCGCCACATGCACGACCCCCGACAGGTCGACCCCGTCCAGGAGCGCGGCCAGCGCCTCACGGTCCGCCGCGTCACAGGCCGCCACCGTCACCTCGGCACCCAGGGCGGACAGCTCCTGCGCCAACTCCCGCATCCCAGGGGCCTGTTCACCCCGACGGCTGGTCAGCAGCAGACGACGCACACCGTACTCGGTCACCAGGTGCCGGGCGAACAGACCGCCCAGGGTGCCGGTCGCACCCGTCACCAGCACCGTCCCCTCGGCGCAGAACGTCAGGGGCTGCGCCTCCTCCACGGCCACGGGCGTACGGGCCAGACGGGCGCCGTAGGCCGCGCCGTCACGGATCACGACCTGCGGCTCACCCGTCGCCAGCGCCAGAGCGACGGCGTCGTCCGCGTTGGTGTCGGCGTCGGTGTCGGCGTCGACCAGGACGAAACGGTCCGGGTCCTCCGACTGGGCGGAACGCACCAGACCCCACACGGCCGCACCCGCCAGGTCGGTGACGTCCTCACCCGGCAACGCCACCGCACCCCGGGTGACGAACACCAACCGGCCCTCGGCCGACTGCAGTTCCGCCAACACCCGGTTCACCCCGGCACGCACCGCCTCGGCGTCCGTGCCGGGGCTGGTACGCAGGACGGTCACGCCCTCCGGCACCGGCCCACCCCGGACCTCCGCCAGCCGCACCCAGTCCAACTGGAACAACGACTCGTAAAACGCCGAGCCGGCCGCCGCGAACTGGTCCGCCGAGATCTCCCGCAAGGCCAGGGCCTGGACGCTCGCGACCGGAGCGCCGGTACCGTCGGCGACGCT
>NZ_JBSFJZ010000118.1:0-4109 GCF_053598315.1 Streptomyces sp. NPDC001153 | reverse complement strand
CACCGCCACCGTCGCGCAGCACGAGCGTGCTGCGGGCCCTCCGGCGATGGCGTATCGGGCGGTTACGCCTGGTCCCGGCGCAGGGACGGCTTGAGTTCCTTCAGGCGGCCCAGCAGGCCGTTCACGAACGACGGCGACTCGTCGGTGGAGAACTCCTTCGCCAGCTGCACCATCTCGTCCAGGACGACGGCGTCCGGGGTCTCGTCGACCCAGATCAGCTCGTACGCGCCCAGCCGCAGGATGTTGCGGTCCACGACCGGCATCCGGTCGAGCGTCCAGCCGACCGCGTACTGGGCGATCAGCTCGTCGATCCGCCGCGCGTGCCCGGCGTAACCCTCGACCAGCTGCATCGTGTACTCGCTGACCGGCGGCTGCCGGGTGTCGGACCGGGACAGCCGGATCCAGTCCGCGAGGACCGTCAGGACGTCGGCGCCGCGCTGGTCGCCCTCGAAGAGGATCTGGAAGGCGCGCTTGCGGGCCGTGTTGCGGGCAGCCACGGTTAGCTGTTCACCCGGCCGAGGTAGTCGCTGGTGCGGGTGTCGACCTTGATCTTCTCACCGGTGGTGATGAAGAGCGGGACCTGGATCTGGTGGCCGGTCTCCAGGGTGGCGGGCTTGGTGCCACCGGTGGAGCGGTCGCCCTGGACGCCCGGCTCGGTCTCGGCGATGGTCAGCTCGACCGCGGCGGGCAGCTCGACGAAGAGAACCTCGCCCTCGTGCTGCGCGACGGTGGCGGTGAAGCCCTCGATCAGGAAGTTCGCGGCGTCGCCGACGGCCTTCCGGTCGATGTGCAGCTGGTCGTAGGTCTCCATGTCCATGAAGACGAAGTACTCGCCGTCCATGTACGAGAACTGCATGTCGCGCTTGTCGACAGTGGCGGTCTCGACCTTGACGCCGGCGTTGAAGGTCTTGTCGACCACCTTGCCGGACAGCACGTTCTTCAGCTTGGTGCGCACGAAGGCCGGGCCCTTGCCGGGCTTGACGTGCTGGAACTCGACGACGGACCAGAGCTGGCCGCCTTCGAGCTTGAGCACCATGCCGTTCTTGAGGTCGTTCGTGGAAGCCACGGTTGCGGAATCTCCTGGACTGACGTACGACCCCGGGTCACGCGCTACAGCGCGAGCAGCTCCTTGGTCGTGATGGTGAGTAGCTCGGGTCCGCCGTCCGCCTCGGGGCGCACGACGAGCGTGTCATCGATCCGGACACCGCCCCGGCCCGGGAGGTGGACCCCCGGTTCGACGGTGACCGGCACGCAAGCGTCCAGTTTACCCATGGCCGCGGGCGCCAACTGCGGGTCCTCGTCGATTTCGAGTCCGACACCGTGTCCGGTCAGCGGTGGCAGGGCTTCCGCATAGCCGGCCGAGTCCAGTACCTGGCGGGCCGCGCGGTCCACATCGCCGTAGCCGGCACCGGGCGCCAGGGACTCCCGTCCGGCGCGCTGGGCGGCGAAGACCAGGTCGTACAGCTCGACCTGCCAGTCGGCGGGCGAGGTGCCGATCACGAAGGTACGGCCGATCTCGCAGCGGTAGCCGCGGTAGGTCGCGCCCAGGCACACGGTGAGGAAGTCGCCCTCCTCCACCCGCCGGTCGGTGGGGCGGTGCCCGCGGCGGCCGGAGTTCGGCCCGGTGGCGACCGAGGTGGGAAAAGCCGGCCCGTCGGCGCCGTGGTCGACGAGCCGGCGCTCCAGCTCCAGGGCGAGGTGCCGTTCGGTACGGCCGACCAGGATGGACTCGAGCAGCTCTCCGAGGGCCTGGTCGGCGATCTCGGCGCCGATGCGCAGGCAGGAGATCTCCTCCTCGTCCTTGACCACCCTGAGCTGCTCCACGGCTCCGCCGAGGTCGCCGAGGCGGAGTGCGGGGGCCCCGGAGGCGATCGCCCTGTGCCGGGCGACGGTGAGGTGGTGTTCCTCGACGGCCAGGGAGTCGGCGGACTGGGCCACGGCCAGTTCGGCCGCCGCGACCGCGGCGTCGCCGCCGGCACCGACGGCCCGGCCGACGCCGTTCGGCGCGAGGACGTGCAGGCGCAGGTTCTCGTCCAGGCGGCCCTCGGAGGGGCGGTCGTCGGGCTGGCCGATGCATACGAGGAGGTCCTCGCGTCTGCCGAGCAGCAGCGCGGAGCCCTGCGGGGCTGCGGCGGCGAGGTAGCGCACGTTGGCTGGACGGGTGACGAGCGCTGCCGCGGTGCCGGCCGCGGTGAAGTGGTCTCTCAGCCGGGATCTGCGGGTCGCGTACACCTCTGACATGAGATGAGCGTAGGAGTATTGACCGGTTTATGCCGGTTTTTAGGGGCCGAGTGGGGTTTGCGTGGGGTGGCTGCCGTGGATCGCCGGGTGCGGGTGCGTCGCGGGTTCCCGCGCCTCATACGGCACTGCAGTTCCCCGGCTCACCAGCTCGGTGGGCTCGCTATCGCTCTCGCCAGGACCTCGTCCAGAACGCGGGCCGTCCCGGGGATGTCCAGCTGGGAGTTGTCGATGATCGGGAGTCCCGAGCCGTACCAGCCCGCCATGCGGCCGTGGATGCGGGCCACCTCCTCGTCGGTGAGGCGGCGGTTGCCGGTGCGTTCGGCGTTGCGTTCCAGGACGATGTCCAGGCCGGGCAGGAGGACGACGGGCAGCAGGCCGGGGCCGACGTGGCGCTTCCAGCCGCCGAGACCGACGACCGGGCGGTCCGGGAAGACCGCGTCGTCCAGGATGCAGGAGATGCCGTTGGCGAGGAAGTTGCGGGCGGCGAAACCGCAGGTGCGGCGGGCCAGGCGGTACTGGGCCTCGGAGTTGTCGTTCCAGCCGGACTGGGGGTCGGCGAAGCCGGAGCGGACCCATTCACGGACGTCGTCCAGGCTGATGTGCGCGGTGGGCACGCGGCGGTGGTCCGCCCAGTACTTGGCCACGCTCGTCTTGCCCGCGCCGGCCGGGCCGATCAGCAGCACGGCCAGCGTGGTCGACGCCGGGTCGGGCGCCGCGGCGGGAGCCGGGGGCGCCATAGGCACCCCGACGGGCCCGCCGGGTGGCAGCGGGACGTGACCGGTGGTATCAGGGGCCGGCAGCACAGCGGGCTGGGGCGCAGGGGGCTGGGGAGCGGCGGGCTGCGGGGGTGGGGGCTGAGGCGCGGGCGGTTGCGGGGGCGTCGGCGGGACGGTGCCGGTGGGGGCCGGGAAGCCCGGCGGAGGGGGCACGGGGGCGGGCCCCTGGGAGGCTCCCGGGTGCGGGCCCGGGTGGTGTGCGGCCGACGCCCAGCCGGCGTGCGGCACCTGCCCCGGCTGGTGGGGCGGCGGCAGCGGAGACCCCACTGCGTGCTGCATCCGTTGCCACTCCGTCTCGTACAAGCAGTTCGTGCTGGCAGCGGGGCTGACCCCGCTGCCTACCGAACGGTACCGTCCCCCGCCGTCGTTTGGTGAAACGGCCGGGGGCGGCCCGAAGTGCCCGTTCCGCAAAGGAAGTCGAGGCAGGGAATCGGGCGGACGGAACAGCGCAGGACTTACTGGCCCACTTCGCCGTAGGCGGCGAGCAGGACGGCCGGGTCCGGGCCCTCCAGGACGGTCGGCTTGGCCAGGCCGTCGAGGACGATGAAGCGGAGCAGGTCGCCGCGGGACTTCTTGTCGATCTTCATCGTCTGCAGCAGCTTGGGCCACTGGTCGTAGCGGTAGTGCAGCGGCAGCCCGACCGCTTCCAGGACCGTACGGTGACGGTCCGCGGTCGCGTCGTCCAACCGGCCCGCCAGGCGGCCCAGTTCGGCGGCGAAATGCATCCCGACCGCGACCGCCGCACCGTGCCGCCACGTGTAGCGCTCGTTCTTCTCGATCGCGTGGCCCAGCGTGTGACCGTAGTTGAGGATCTCCCGCAGACCCGACTCCTTCAGGTCCGACGAGACCACCTCCGCCTTCACCCGGATCGAGCGCTCGATCAGCTCGGCCGTGTGCGGGCCCGCCGGAGTCCGCGCGCCCTGCGGGTCCGACTCGATCAGGTCCAGGATCACCGGGTCGGCGATGAAGCCGGCCTTGATCACCTCGGCGAGCCCGGAGACGTAGTCGTGGACCGGCAGGGAGTCCAGCGCGGCCAGGTCGCACAGGACACCGGCCGGCGGATGGAAGGCACCGACGAGGTTCTTGCCCTCG
>NZ_JBSFJZ010000117.1:0-4426 GCF_053598315.1 Streptomyces sp. NPDC001153 | reverse complement strand
ACTCTTCGGGATAAGGCTTGGGCACAGCGACATCCTTCCCACCAGCCCCATAGGGCAAGCCAGTTCAGATGTCACCCGATCGTGCGGCAGACCCGAACACGCCGTGGCTGGGGCGGTCGGCTCCGCGACTTTAGCCAGCCGCTTTGGCGCGAGCCTCGAAGATCATGGCCCCAACGTCGTGCTTTACCGGGCAGGTCCACAGACTGCCCGACGCGCCGGAAGCTTACGGGGCCATGATCACTCGCGCCAAAGCAGCTCCCGGCCAAAGTCGCTACGCCGACCGCTCGGTACCGTGCACCACGAGGGACGGCGGGTCAGTCGTCACCCCAGCCGCGGAACGTCCCTGCCCAGCGGCGGAGACTCGCCCTGATCAAGCCCGGCCGGCATCCACAAAGCTTGTGACCTACCACACATGACCCCGCATGCCCGTATATGTCCGTTTCAATTGATAGAATCATCAGAATGGATGATCTGATCCTAGAGGGAGCAGCGCATGGCATTCACTTTCCGCGACCCTGCGTGTACGGCTCCGCGTGGCATGCAGGAGCCACACCTGATGCATCACCGAGCCAGGCCGTCACTCGTTCACTCGCGCACCTTGCCGCAACCACGATCCATGCTGACCATCACCCTGCTGTTCATTCTGGCGATCACACTCATCGATCTTCAGGTGCCTGGCGCAGTTCATCTCGGCGACTTGCTGATCATGGCGCCTGTACTCACTTCCTGGTACGCGAGCTCCCGGGTCACCGGACTTGTCGGCGTCATGGCCGTGTCGGCTTTGATGGCCATCTACCTGGTCCGCCAATCGGTGAACCCGCCACAGGCGGCTGCCCTCATTGCGACCTCGGTGGCCGTCGTGATCGCCCGGTACCTGACGGAACGGGGACAGCGAAAGCTGGTCCAGCTGCGCGCAGTCGCCGAGGCCACGCAACGCGCCATACTGCCTCCCCTCCCCCACCGACTCGGCCCTCTTCACCTGGCCTCGACGTACCTGGCGGCAGAGGACGAAGCACGCATCGGCGGAGATCTCTACGCCGCCGTGCGCACGCCCACGGGAACACGGTTGATCATCGGCGACGTACGAGGCAAGGGCCTGGCGGCGGTCGGCAACGCCGCCCACACCATCAGCACGTTCCGCGACGCCGCCCGCCGGCTGACCACGCTGCCGGAACTCGCCGCCTACCTGGATTCAAGCGTCCGCAGCGACGCATCCGAAGCAGTGAGCCCCGAACAGACCGAAGAGGCGTTCGTCACCGCCACTCTCCTCGAAATCCCCGACGCCGAGCCCCTCGTGCGGAGCGTCACCTGCGGACACCCCCCACCGCTACTCCTACGAGCGCACGACGTCGTGCCCCTGGAAGCCGGCCAACCCGCGCCCCCGCTGGGCCTGGGCGCATTGACGCAAACCACCTACCACCTCGACACCTTCGCCCTAGGGGCCGAAGACACCCTCCTCCTCTACACCGACGGTGCCATCGAAGCCCGCAATACCGACGGCGAGTTCTACCCGCTCGCCAAACGACTCACCCACCAGAACCACCGCCATTCCACGGCACTCCTCAACCATCTCCGCGGCGACCTTCTCAACCACGTCGGCGGCCGACTCGACGACGACGCCGCCTTGATCGCCATCCAACGTCAACCCGCTGACGGCATAGCGCCATCGGTTGACCAATCGACCTGTGATGAGTGGGGCGTCTCGATGTCCTTCGATATGCGGTCACGCAGCACTTCTGGCCTGGGGGAACGACCCAGTGCAGTACAGCAGTGAAGTACAGCAACCACCACGACCGCCACGGACCGCCAACGGTACTTGGCGACCAGTTGACCAGCCCACCTGACCTCAATGACCATCCTGCCCATAGTTCGCATCGAGGGGGCCAGGCAACGGGAACCACTAGCGGCCCCGGGGGTATCCCTGGGGCCGTCTGTGGGCCGTCCGAGGGCGGCCGACGACGACAGATGACGACAGCCGAAGGCAGCCCTCCCCTGGTGAGCGATGGTGGGTTGGGTACCGGCGCAGGCGCCCATCAGCGAAGCAGTGTTGAGGAACATCAGTCCTCGGCCGCGTCGCGGGAGGGCGGGAGTAAGCGGGAGGGCGGGAGTAAGAGGTCGCGCTCCGGATGTCTCTCACCGGTGACGTTCCCCGAGATGCCCAGGTCTTGCCGGGCCGCTTCATGGAAGGTGTTGATCGCCCGGAACGCGGCGCGATGCCGTTCACGCCATTCGCTGAGAGTCCCTGTGAGCTTTCCTTCCGCCTGCCAGACGATCTCGGCAAGCAGTGAGTTCAGCTCATGGCCAGCCTCGATCGCATCGTCGCCGCCGAAGAGCATGACCCGTTCGAAGGCAGACCCCCAGCGTTGGCTTGCTTCAGCTAGGTCCCTGCGAAGCTCTTCCTTGGGCCTGTGATCTTCACGCAGCCCTTCTCTGACCTCGTACACCCGAACGGACGCGGCGATCCGCGCCTTCGCAGCGTCCACGTACTCCGCGTACGTCTCGACCTTCTTGTCGTCCCACCGGGTCATGAGTTGATGGCGGATCTTGCTCCGCTCCATGAGGTGGTTGGTGACATGGGTGGACAGCGCACCAAGCAGTACGGCTCCTATCGTCACGAACTGCTCGCCCGTCCCCATCCCGCCCCCAGCCATAACTCCTCGAAGATGACCAGATGATCTTACGAGCGCTCGTCGTCTGGAATCACTGGAAGGCCGAAAGCGACGGTGCCCGGTTGAGCCGAACCATGCGCCATTCGGCTCATCGCCTGGAGGCACGGGAGCGGGGTTGCGTCCTTGGAAGTGGTGTACGGGTTCGACCTGATCCGGGGGTTTGCTCCGGCGTCGGGGTGATGCCCGCATAGACGCACGGCCACCGGCTGATCTTCGAGGTGTCGAAGCCCGAAGGAGATCAGCACGATGACCGCACCCGACAGTCTGCCCCTGCGTGCCCTCGCCAAAGACAACCTCGCCGCGGCGAGTCCTGATCTGCTGCGCGCGATGGTCAAGACGTTCGTCGACGCACTCATGTCCGCCGAGGCCGACGCCCTCTGCAACGCCGAATACGGCCAGGTCAGCGAGGAGAGAGTCAACCACCGCAACGGTTACCGCCCACGCGAGTGGGACACAAGGGCCGGCACGATCGAGCTGGCCATCCCCAAGCTCAGGTCCGGCAGCTACTTCCCGCACTGGCTGCTGGAACGCCGGCGCCGGGCCGAACAGGCCCTGATCTCGGTCGTGGCCACCGCCTATCTGCTCGGTGTCAGCACCCGCCGGGTCGAGAAACTCGCCGAGTCGCTCGGCGTCACGCAGCTGTCGAAGTCGTAGGTCTCGGCGATGGCCCGGCACCTGGACGAGCAGGTCACCGCATTCCGCAACCGCCCGTTGGACGCCGGGCCGTATGCGTTCATCTGGGTGGATGCGCTGACTCAGAAGGTCCGCGAGGGCGGCCGCATCATCAACGTCCACGCCCTGATCGCGGTGGGCGTGAACGCCGACGGCCACCGGGAAATCCTCGGCCTGGACGTCGCCACCGCCGAGGACGGTGCCGGCTGGCTGGCGTTCCTGCGCTCGCTCATCGCCCGCGGCCTGTCCGGCGTCCAGCTGGTCGTCTCCGACGCCCACGCCGGCCTCATCGACGCTGTCGGTGCCGTTTTGCCCGGCGCCTCCTGGCAGAGGTGCCGCACCCACCACGCCCGCAACTTGCTGAGCCAGGTGCCCAAGTCGGCCCAGCCGTGGGTGGCCACGCTGCTGCGGACGGTCTTCGAACAGCCCGACACCGACGCGGTGAAGGCCCAGATGCGGCATGTCCTGGACGCACTGGAGGCGAAGTTCCCCAAAGCCGCCGAGCACCTGGATGCTGCTCAGCACGACCTGCTGGCCTTCGCCACGTTCCCGCGTGAGATCTGGCGGCAGATCTGGTCCAACAACCCGCAGGAGAGGCTGAACAAGGAGATCCGCCGCCGCACCGACGTCGTGGGCATCTTCCCCGACCGCACCGCCCTGATCCACCTGGTCGGCGCGGTGCTGGCCGAACAGAACGACGAGTGGACCGAAGCCCGCCGCTACATGGGACTCGACCTGCTGGCCAAGGCCCGCCTCCACCCGATCGAGTCAGAAACCGACGACACCGTCCTGCCCACCGAACTCACCGCATAGCCTCGAAAACAAGATCACCGAGTGGCCGTCAATACACCACCTCGGCTGACGTGACCGAGAGCGGCAGAGCGCAACCGTGCCCTCCACGTGCCCGATCCAGCAGCTTCTGCCGGGGAACAGCGGGGAGCCACAGTCATCGCACCCAGAACACGCAGGTCAGCGTCTCGGCAGGTAAGCAGCTACTGAACTTGAACTCGTGATGTCGGCCCAGAGTCTCGCCGTGCCGCCGGGGCGGCTGCTCTACGATCCCGTGCTTGCCAACCGTGAGGCGA
>NZ_JBSFJZ010000116.1:0-4466 GCF_053598315.1 Streptomyces sp. NPDC001153 | reverse complement strand
TCAGCCCGTACAGGACGGTCAGCGTCAACGGCATCTCCATGACACCGTCCCAGGCGTACACGGCGGCCCGCGGCGTGCCGGACTCCGACGCCTGACCGATGGCGACCGAGTCTGTGGCCCGGTCGTACAGTCGCGCAGTACCGCACACCAGAGGGGGATGGGCGGCGCCCACCGCGCGGGTCAGGGGCTGGCGATGTCGAAGCCGTACCGCAGGGGCTCGCACGTGACGCTGTAGTCGCGGCGGTACAGATACACCGCCTCGGCGCGTACACCGCCGGGCGGTGCGGCCTCGACCTGGCAGGGGTACGTCACCTGGATCACGCGCGGCCGGTCGGAGACCTTCATCCGCAGCCCGTCCGCCGGCCCGCCGTCGAGCACGGCGGTCTCCCAACCCGTTACTTCGGTAGTCTCCACGCCGGAAAGTTTACGGGTTGCGCAAGTTTCGAGCCCGTGAGCCGGGTCACGGCGAGTCCACCCGTGGACGGACCCGTGGAGTAGCGCCGGGGCCGCCCTACGTGGGCCGTTGGGAGGCCGCGGCCTCGGGGCGCAGGCCGGACAGGGTCAGCGGGTGGGCCGGCGGATCGGGCACGGCGATGCGGGAGGTCACCTGCAGATCGGGGCCGACGTGGAGCAACTCGCCGGGAGCCATCAGCTGCCAGTGCGGGTTCTCGTCCATGGGCTCGCTGGCGACGACGACCGACGGACGATCACCCAGATGCGCCGAGCGCACGCGCATATGACCGTGCCGGCCGGTGTGGTCCAGATGCCGCTTGCCGTGGTGACCGCCCGCCGGGCGCCGCAGGACGTACAGTTCGTGGGTGGCGGGATAGCGCAGCGCCCACAGCTCTCCGTCGGTGACGAGGATGATGTTGAGGGCGTACAGGGGCAGGTTCCCGGCGACCCAGCGGGCCGCTGACACGATGCCGGCCGTCACGTCTCCGCCGTGCGCCGCCGTCTCCCGTGTGACCAGCGCGAAGAACCGCTCGGAGTCGGTGTCCCCCTGCACCAGTGAACGGTCCTCACCGAGATGCCGGTCCAGCCTGTCCAGCCCCTCGATCACACCGTTGTGCGCGAACAGCCGCCTGTCCTGGTCGAACGGGTGGGTGTTGCGCACGTCCAGCCCTCCGGTCGAGGCATAGCGGATGTGCGCGAGGAAGGTGGCCGACTCGGCCTCCCGGGCCTCCCGGGCGAAGGCGCGGTCCTGGTACGCGGCGATCGCTGCCTTGTGCACCTCCGGCGTGCCGTCCCCGTCGAAGAACCCGAGCCCGGTGCCGTCGGGTTCGCGGCGGCTCTGCACGCTCAGACTGTCGGGGGCGTCCAGCAGCCAGAACGTGGCGTGTGTGCGCAGCGGGGAGCTGATCAGCCCGAACAGTCGGCACACGGCATCCTCCTCGTCACCCGTCTTCCGCCGGGCCCCGTCGTCCGGAACCCCGCACGGACGACCATGGTCCCGCGCGCCGGACGTTCACGCACGCGCGCCACAGACGGAATCCGGCCCCGCGCTGGCGGCCTTCGTCGCGCCGACGGTTCCGTCAAGCGGCCGGTCGCAGCACCGAGTCGAGCGCCGCGTCGATCGTGGGGTGAGCGAAGGCGAAACCCGCCTTGCGCAGGGCGGCCGGTACGACGCGTGCGCTGCACGTGATGCTCGCGGCGAACTCGCCGAGCGCCGCGCGCAGGGCGAAGGCCGGCACGGCGACCGGCGCCGGACGGTGCAGGGCGCGGCTCAGTGCCCGGGTCACCTCGCGGTTCGTGACCGGTTCGGGGGCCGTGAAGTTGACGGGACCGGAGAGTTCCTCGGTGCCGAGGGCGAAGCGGAGCGCCGCGATGTGGTCCGTCAGGGAGATGAACGGCCAGTACTGCTCGCCGGAGCCGAGCCGGCCGCCCAGGCCGAGGCGGAAGAGCGGGAAGAGCCGGCCGAATGCGCCGCCCTGGGCGGAGACGACCAGCCCGGTGCGCGGGTGCACCACGCGGATGCCGGCCTGCCGGGCCGGTTCGGCGGCCGCCTCCCAGTCGACGCAGACGGAGGACAGGAAGTCGTTTCCGGCCGACTCGCTCTCCTCGACGGTCCGTTCACCCGTGTCGCCGTAGTAGCCGGTCGCGGACGCGGACACCAGGACGCGCGGCGGGCCGGCGGACGCCGCGCAGGCTCGCGCGACGGTGTCGGTGCCGCGCACCCTGCTGTCGCGGATCTCCCGCTTGTAGGCGGAAGTCCACCGCTTGTCGCCGACTCCCGCGCCGGCCAGGTGGACCACGGCGTCGACGCCGTCGAGCGCACCGCGGTCGATTCGCCCGGCGACCGGATCCCAGCGCGCGGACTCGCTGCCGTCCTGAGGGACCGCGGCGGACCGGTCGCGGATCAGGCGGACCACCTGGTGGCCGTCCGCGAGGAGGGAGCGGGTGAGAGCGGAGCCGATGAGTCCGGTGGATCCTGTGATGGCGACGCGCATGGCGTCCTCCCGAGGAACTCGTGCTTCACATGTGAATCATGGGCGCGTCGCACGATACATGATTACTTGTAGTTTCAAGTAAATCGGAGCCGTCCCGCCCGGGACCGCGTCGACCTGGCCCGGCGTACGAGGTCCACGGCGGCCCGTTGCCACTCGGGATACCCGAAGTCGAACCCGGCCGCCGACAGCCGGCCCGGGACCACCCTGCGGCTCTTGAGCAGCAACTCCGTGTCCGAGCGCAGCGCGAAGGCCCCCAGCTCCGCCATCCACCGGGTCGCCGGCAGCCCCACGGGGACGCCCCGGGCCGCGCGCAGTGTCCGCATGAACTCCCGATGCGGGAGCGGGCCGGGGGAGGCGAGGTTGACCGGGCCGTCGAGGTCGTCCCGGCCGATCAGGAACTCCACCGCGCGGACGAAGTCCTCGTCATGGATCCAGGAGACGTACTGCGCCCCACCGGCGACCGGCCCGCCCAGCCCCAGCCGGGCCAGGCCCAGCAGCACGTCGAAGACCCCGCCGGGGTCCGGGCTCATCACCATCGCCGCCCGCAGCGCCACCTTCCGCGTAGCCGGTGTCGGCGCCTCGGCCTGGGCGCGCTCCCAGTTCTCGGCGATGTCGACGCTGTAGGCCCAGTAGTCCGGAACGCCGGCCTCCGAGCCGCCGATCATGCCGGTCGCCTCGTCGTTCGCCGCGTCGAAGCGGTGGGCGTAGATCGTGGCCGTACTCATCTGCAGCCACACCCGCGGCGGTTGCGCGGCGGCGGCGATCGCCTGACCGACCACACGTGCCGAGTTCACCCGTGAGTCCATCATGGCCCGCAGGTTCCCGGGGGTGTAGCGACATGACACGCTGCGTCCTGCCAGGTTGATGACGACGTCGCTGCCGTCGACCACCGCGGCCCAGCGGCCGAGTGTGGCCCCGTCCCAGCCGACCTGCCGCTCTCGCGTCGGGTGCCGGGTCACCACGGTGACCTCGTGCCCGGCTGCCGTCAGCGCACGATCGAGAATCGTGCCGATCTGTCCGGTTCCCCCCGGCAGAACCACCTTCATCGAGCCCCCTCGCTTCGGTGCGCACAGGGTAGCGCTGAATTTGAACACGTTCAAAACGGGTGCGTGGCCGACGGCGGAGCGTACGGCGGTAATTCGATGGACAACTGCCCTGTCGGTGCTGAGTGTTGTCGCCATGGAACAGAAGGAGATCTGGGGCCCGGCCGTGGCCCGGCGTTACGACACGCCCGGTACCGGCATGTTCGCGCCCGAGGTTCTGATCCCCGCGGTGGAACGCCTCGCCGAACTGGCGGACGGCGGAGCGGCACTGGAGTTCGCCATCGGGACCGGCCGGGTCGCCGTCCCGCTGGCCGGGCGAGGGGTTCCCGTCACCGGCATCGAGCTGTCCGGGCCGATGGTGGAGCAACTGCGCACCAAGGCCGACGAAGCCACGATCCCCGTGGTCATGGGCGACATGGCGGCGACCCGTGCCCCAGGGACGTACAGCCTCGTCTACCTCGTGTACAACACGATCTCCAATCTGCTCACACAGGCCGAGCAGGTCGAGTGCTTCCGCAACGCCGCCCGCCATCTCGCGCCCGGCGGCCGGTTCGTGATCGAGCTGTGGGTGCCGGAGCTGCGCACGCTTCCCCCGGGCAAGCACGCCACCGTGTGGCGCACCGACGCCGGGTACATCGGGCTGGACACCTACGACATCCTCAACCAGCGGGTCGTGTCGCACCACTTCCGCTTCGGCGACACCGAGGAGGCCCGGCTGTACCGCAGCCCGCACCGCTACATCTGGCCGTCCGAGCTCGACCTCATGGCCCAACTGGCCGGATTCGAGCTGGAGTCCAGGCATGCCGACTGGTCCGGCACGGAGTTCACCACCGAGTCGCGTGCTCATGTCTCGGTGTACCGGCTGCCGCTGACGCGCTAGATGTATTGACCTGAAGCGTTGTTGACGCGGCTGATCGGTGGTTGGCCGCCGAGTGCGGTGTGGCAGCGGTGGTGGTTGTAGGTGTGCAGGAAGTCT
>NZ_JBSFJZ010000115.1:0-4638 GCF_053598315.1 Streptomyces sp. NPDC001153 | reverse complement strand
CGGTGAAGATTCGACACCTCCACCACACACGGGGGCCTTCGCCACGATCAAGACCGGCCAGCGTTAACAACGCTCGTGATCAATACACCTAGGGCGTGGATCGAATGTGCTGGTCACAGCCACTCGTTGATTGCCGCGACAAGGACGGTCGCCTCGTAGCGGACCGCCAACTTGTCGTACCGCGTGGCTACGGCCCGGTGCCTTTTGAGGCGGTTAATACCGCACTCGACCGCGTGCCGCTCGCGGTAGTCAATCCGGTCGAACTTCGGCGGCCGACCGCCAAGCGAGCCACGTTTCCCGCGGTTGCGGGCCTGGTCGGACTTGTCCGGGATGGTGCAGCGGATGCCACGCCGTCGCAGGTAGGCGCGGTTCTTGCGAGAGGCGTACGCCTTGTCCGCGCGGACCCGCCGCGGCCGAGTGCGGGGCCTGCCCGTCCCCAGCCGGGGAACCCGGATGCGGCCCAGGACGACCTCGAACTGCGGGGAGTCCCCACGCTGCCCCGCGGTGATGACGATCGACATGGGCTTTTGCTTTTGCTCGACGGCCAGATGCAGCTTGGTGGTCAGCCCACCGCGCGAGCGTCCGAGGCATGGTCGGCCGGCTCGGTGGCGACGCCGCCGGGTGGCTCCTTCTGCAGATCCCCCCTTTTCGTGCCCCGGCAGCATGCTGGTGGGCACGGACGACGGTGGAGTCGACGTTGAGGTCCCAGGTGATCGGGTCCTTCGCGTCGGCCCGGGCCTGCAGTTCGGTGAAGATCCGCTGCCAGGTGCCGTCCCGCTGCCAGCGGCGGAACAGGTCGTACGCGCGGCCCCACGGCCCGTACTCCTCCGGCACATCCCGCCACGGGATACCGGTGCGGACCCGGAAGCGTATGCCGTCGGTCAGCTGTCCCCTGGTCCATATCGGCGGTCGGCCGGGGTTCTTGCCCTTCGGCAACAGCGGCTCCAGCGCCGCTCATTGCTCCTCTGTCAGATCTCCACGTGCCACGCACCAAGATCATCTCAGCTCAAGATCCACTTTCGATACACGCCCTAGCCGAAACGGCACTCATCCGGGCCCCTCCCTGTTCGCGGATCGCATCGATGAAGCAGGGGCCCTTCGCTCCCAGCGGGTTGTGTTGTCCCGCCGATCAGCACTACTGCGACTGCCTCTCGGCAGCCCGCCACTTCCCGGTTCCGCCGGTTATAGGCAGGCCACGCTTCCCGCACCGCATGCGCGGGGCCGAGGAGGCTCTCTCCAGTTCCCAGGACAACCGTCCGGCCATTCCACGCCCCTTACGCCGGGAGGTTCTTCGGCGACCGCTCCAGGCCCGAGATCGCCTTCCATGGCCTTCGCCTTTCAAGCACAGGCTCGGCTCCTCCTTGGCCCACCCGCGGGCGGGGGTTAAATGACGGCGCTGCAGGCTTCACTTCATGTTGCGGACTGGCCGGTTGCACACCCCCGAAGGGCGCTTGTCACTCCACATCGACGCCACCCTTTCGAGCGACGCCGGGAGTCAGCTACCGGGGACCCTGGCATCTCCCCGGACCGGATCTGCACCGGCTGGCTACCCTGAGCTTGACGCCCGGTTACATCGTTCACATCCCTCCTGAGCTGGGAAGACGCCCGGACTGCTGGACGTACGCTTGTTCTTTGACCTCTTAGAGCGTCCGCCAGTGGGCGATTGTTCAACTCCTGCCGGGTCCTAGGTGGGCGTCAGGGCGTCGGTGTCGTGGCGGCGTCGTATGTGGCGCGGGCTGCGGTGATGTCGGCTCGGTGGCGTTCTGCCCAGCCGACGAGCCCGGTGAGGCTTGCGTGGAGTTCGCGGGCCATGGGCGTGAGGCTGTATTCCACCTTGGGTGGCACGGTGGGGTAGACGGTCCGGATGAGCAGGCCGTCGCGTTCCAGCTTGCGCAGGTTCAAGGTGAGCATGCGTCGGCTGATGCCTGTGATGGCGCGTTCCAACTCGGTGAATCGGACTGGTCCGTGTGCGGCGGCGACGAGAATTCCGATGCTCCATTTGCCCGCGACGTGGTCGAGGACCTCGGTGAGCGGGCACGCCTCGTTGCTGACCTGGCCGGACACATCGGTGTGACTGTGTGACATGAAAGTGCCTCCTTCCGCCGCGCGTCATGGTTACAGAGGATGACTGCTGTAACAAGTCGTGCACCATTGGAAGGAATCGCCGTGCGGAGAACCAACGCATCAGCACAGACATCACGTTGGTCGGCATTGGTCGTGCTCTGTGCCGGGCAGCTGATGGTCATCCTCGACGGGACCATCGTGAACGTGGCGCTGCCGTCCATCCAGCGCGACCTCGGTTTCTCCTCGTCGGGCCTGGCCTGGGTGGTCAACGCCTATCTGGTCCCCTTCGGTGGCCTGCTGCTGCTCTCCGGACGGCTCGGCGACCTCATCGGACGCAAGCGCGTCTTCATCACCGGCCTGAGCGTCTTCACGACTGCCTCGCTGCTGTGCGGTGTGTCCCAGGCCCCGGCGATGCTGCTCGCCTCCCGGTTCATCCAGGGCATCGGCGGCGCGGTGACCTCTGCTGTCACTCTCGGCATGGTCGTGACCCTGTTCCCGCAGCCGAAGGAGCGGGCCAAGGCCATCGGCGTCTACAGCTTCGTCCAGTCCGCCGGCGGCTCGCTGGGCCTCCTCGCCGGCGGCGCCCTGACGCAGACCATCAGCTGGCACTGGATCTTCTTCGTCAACGTCCCGATCGGCATCGTGGCCGCGCTGTCGGCCGGACGCGTACTCGCGTCCGAGCACGGTGTCGGCCTCGGCAAGGGGACCGACGTCGTGGGCGCGCTCCTGGTCACCTCCGCACTGATGCTCGGCGTCTACACGATCGTCGAGACCACCAACTACGGCTGGACTTCCCCACACACGCTGAGCCTCGGCGCCGCGGCACTCGCCCTACTCCTCGCGTTCGTCGCCTGCCAGGCAAAGGCGACCCACCCGGTCCTGCCACTGCGTGTGTTCCGCTCGCGCAACGTCTCGGGAGCGATGGGCATCCAGGCTCTCATGGTGGCCGGGATGTTCAGCTTCCAGTTCCTGTGCGTGCTCTACCTGCAGAAGGTGCTTGGCTTCGACGAGATACACACCGGCCTCGGGATCTTCCCGGTCTCGGTCGCGATCGGCGCGCTGTCCCTCGGCATCTCGCCCAAGCTGATCGCGCGCTTCGGCCCCCGTGTCGTACTCCTTCCCGGCCTCTCGCTCATCACGGCAGGTCTCGCCGCGCTCGGCCGCGTACCGGCAGACGGGAGTTACGTCGTGGACGTCCTGCCCGCGCTGCTGCCACTCGGCATCGGCTTCGGCCTCGCGATGCCGTCGCTGGCCACGCTCGCGATGTCAGCGGCCACGCCCCAGGACTCGGGGATCGCCTCCGGCATGTTCAACACCATGCAGCAGATCGGCAGCGCCTTCGGCCTCGCGGTCCTCAGCACACTCGCCACCTCGCATTCGGATGCCCTGCTGGGTGACGGGGCAAGCACCGCCTCGGCACTCACGGGTGGTTACCAGCTTGCCTTCCGCATCGGCTCGGGCCTTGTCGCCGTCGCTCTCCTGCTCGCCGCCACCCTGCTGAGATCTCCCGCCACAGCACCACGCCCAGCGGCCGAGAAGAAGCCGGTCGCCGAGAACGCCACTCACTGACCAGGCGGCGACACCGCCCCGGGCAGGGGAGATATCTATGCTCGCAGGAGGAGATGCGCCTGTCGTGCCGTCGTTGATCACCGCCCCCATCCGTGCGGAGTTCCTCGCGTCATCGCCGCAGCGGGTCAGTACCCATCCGTTGGGATGTCATCGCCGACGGATCCCGGATGAGGTGGTCTTCGACAAGCGAGGTACTGGTGTCCGGGATGGGGCAGTGGCGGACACGACATGCTCGGCGACCACCTTGCGCAGGCGCCGCGACGAGTGGATAGCCGCCGGCGCGGCCGAGGCTCTGCGCCTGGCCGCGCTCGTCGCCTACGACCGCATGATCGGCCTCGGCTTGGAACAGCTCAGCGCCGACGGCTGCCAGACCAAGGCCCTCTCGGGCGGCGAGTGCGCGGGCAAGAGCCCCGTCGACCGGGCCAAACAAGGCGTCAAACCCTCACAGCTCACCGAGGCGTACGGCATCCCGCTGGCCACCGAGCCCGCACCGCCCAACATTTGCGATCACACCCTGCTGTCCGCCACCCTCGATCACTACGACGATCTCGCCAAGACGCTGGGCCCACTGCCCGAGCAACCGGCGCTGAGCCTGGATGCGGGCTACGACCTCCGGCCGGTCTACGCCGATCTCGACACACGCGGCATCATCGCGAAGATTGCCGAACGGGGCGAACAGACCCCGATCCAAGCCGACGGACGGTCGGTCGTGGAGCGCACGAACTCGTGGATGAACAACTTCGGCAAACTCCGCCGGTGCACCGAACGTCACCGCGTCTGCGTCGAGTTCTGCATCGCCCTTGCCACCGCGATGATCACCATCCGTAGCCTCATCCGCCGGGCGTGGACCCTCTATCGCTGGCCCAACCGCCCCGAAGCCCCCGCATCCGGTGACCTACTGGCGGACGCTCTTAGAGGTCCTAACAAAGGCGTCGGACGTGTCTGTAGGTGATGAGACATGTAGCGAGCCCGAGGAAGGCTTCATGGATGTCGTCCCGTCGCTCC
>NZ_JBSFJZ010000114.1:1889-4680 GCF_053598315.1 Streptomyces sp. NPDC001153 | reverse complement strand
AACACAGTGGACGCGAGCAACTGAGGACAAGCCCTCGGCCTATTAGTACCGGTCACCTCCACCAGTTACCTGGCTTCCAGATCCGGCCTATCAACCCAGTCGTCTACTGGGAGCCTTACCCCATCAAGTGGGTGGGAGTCCTCATCTCGAAGCAGGCTTCCCGCTTAGATGCTTTCAGCGGTTATCCCTCCCGAACGTAGCCAACCAGCCATGCCCTTGGCAGAACAACTGGCACACCAGAGGTTCGTCCGTCCCGGTCCTCTCGTACTAGGGACAGCCCTTCTCAAGACTCCTACGCGCACAGCGGATAGGGACCGAACTGTCTCACGACGTTCTAAACCCAGCTCGCGTACCGCTTTAATGGGCGAACAGCCCAACCCTTGGGACCGACTCCAGCCCCAGGATGCGACGAGCCGACATCGAGGTGCCAAACCATCCCGTCGATATGGACTCTTGGGGAAGATCAGCCTGTTATCCCCGGGGTACCTTTTATCCGTTGAGCGACGGCGCTTCCACAAGCCACCGCCGGATCACTAGTCCCGACTTTCGTCCCTGCTCGACCCGTCGGTCTCACAGTCAAGCTCCCTTGTGCACTTACACTCAACACCTGATTGCCAACCAGGCTGAGGGAACCTTTGGGCGCCTCCGTTACCCTTTAGGAGGCAACCGCCCCAGTTAAACTACCCATCAGACACTGTCCCTGATCCGGATCACGGACCCAGGTTAGACATCCAGCACGACCAGACTGGTATTTCAACGACGACTCCACACACACTGGCGTGCATGCTTCACAGTCTCCCAGCTATCCTACACAAGCCGAACCGAACACCAATATCAAACTGTAGTAAAGGTCCCGGGGTCTTTCCGTCCTGCTGCGCGAAACGAGCATCTTTACTCGTAGTGCAATTTCACCGGGCCTATGGTTGAGACAGTCGAGAAGTCGTTACGCCATTCGTGCAGGTCGGAACTTACCCGACAAGGAATTTCGCTACCTTAGGATGGTTATAGTTACCACCGCCGTTTACTGGCGCTTAAGTTCTCAGCTTCGCCCACCCGAAAGTGAGCTAACCGGTCCCCTTAACGTTCCAGCACCGGGCAGGCGTCAGTCCGTATACATCGCCTTACGGCTTCGCACGGACCTGTGTTTTTAGTAAACAGTCGCTTCTCGCTGGTCTCTGCGGCCACCCCCAGCTCGAGGAGCAAGTCCTCTCACCAGAGCTGGCCCCCCTTCTCCCGAAGTTACGGGGGCATTTTGCCGAGTTCCTTAACCATAGTTCACCCGAACGCCTCGGTATTCTCTACCTGACCACCTGAGTCGGTTTAGGGTACGGGCCGCCATGAAACTCGCTAGAGGCTTTTCTCGACAGCATAGGATCATCCACTTCACCACAATCGGCTCGGCATCAGGTCTCAGCCTCGATGTGCGACGGATTTACCTACCGCACGGCCTACACCCTTACCCCGGGACAACCACCGCCCGGGATGGACTACCTTCCTGCGTCACCCCATCACTCACCTACTACCAGATCGGTCCGGCGGCTCCACCACTCCCCCTTGCCCGAAGGCTCCGGGGCGGCTTCACGGCCTTAGCATCACTGGATTCGATGTTTGACGCTTCACAGCGGGTACCGGAATATCAACCGGTTATCCATCGACTACGCCTGTCGGCCTCGCCTTAGGTCCCGACTTACCCTGGGCAGATCAGCTTGACCCAGGAACCCTTAGTCAATCGGCGCACACGTTTCTCACGTGTGAATCGCTACTCATGCCTGCATTCTCACTCGTCAACCGTCCACGACTACCTTCCAGTGCCGCTTCACCCGGCAGACGACGCTCCCCTACCCATCACAGCACCCGTTGGGGCTATACGCTGCAATGACACGACTTCGGCGGTACGCTTGAGCCCCGCTACATTGTCGGCGCGGAATCACTAGACCAGTGAGCTATTACGCACTCTTTCAAGGGTGGCTGCTTCTAAGCCAACCTCCTGGTTGTCTGTGCGACTCCACATCCTTTCCCACTTAGCGTACGCTTAGGGGCCTTAGTCGATGCTCTGGGCTGTTTCCCTCTCGACCATGGAGCTTATCCCCCACAGTCTCACTGCCGCGCTCTCACTTACCGGCATTCGGAGTTTGGCTAAGGTCAGTAACCCGGTAGGGCCCATCGCCTATCCAGTGCTCTACCTCCGGCAAGAAACACACGACGCTGCACCTAAATGCATTTCGGGGAGAACCAGCTATCACGGAGTTTGATTGGCCTTTCACCCCTAACCACAGGTCATCCCCCAGGTTTTCAACCCTGGTGGGTTCGGTCCTCCACGAAGTCTTACCTCCGCTTCAACCTGCCCATGGCTAGATCACTCCGCTTCGGGTCTTGAGCGTGCTACTACAGCGCCCTGTTCGGACTCGCTTTCGCTACGGCTTCCCCACCCGGGTTAACCTCGCAACACACCGCAAACTCGCAGGCTCATTCTTCAAAAGGCACGCAGTCACGAGATGCAGCAAGCTGCATCCGACGCTCCCACGGCTTGTAGGCACACGGTTTCAGGTACTATTTCACTCCCCTCCCGGGGTACTTTTCACCATTCCCTCACGGTACTATCCGCTATCGGTCACCAGGGAATATTTAGGCTTAGCGGGTGGTCCCGCCAGATTCACACGGGATTTCTCGGGCCCCGTGCTACTTGGGTGTCTCTCCAACGAGCCGCTGACGTTTCGACTACGGGGGTCTTACCCTCTACGCCGGACCTTTCGCATGTCCTTCGCCTACATCAACGGTTTCTGACTCGTCC
>NZ_JBSFJZ010000113.1:0-4970 GCF_053598315.1 Streptomyces sp. NPDC001153 | reverse complement strand
GGCCGCCTGACCCCCGTCGAATACGAGACCGTCATGACCACACCGGCCCTCCGAGCCGCGTGACCCAACCTGTCACCCGAAACTGCAGCAGACCCCGACCTCTTGCGTGGTCGGGCGCGGACCAAGCGGGAGCGTGCTTCCCGAACTTGCGACGTGGCGGTGCCACCACCCGTCGTCCGTCGGGCTGCGCCCCCATGCCCTGATGGCCGGCATCCGCGAGGACCCCCACGAACGGAGCGCCGGCCAGGGGCGTGGCCGGTCCGAGCTGTCAGAGCTGGGTGATCTCGGCACAGCTGCCGGGCCGAACCGGGCTGCAGAACAGCACCAGGGTCTGTTGCGAAAGTGGATCAAGGTCGTGAAATGATCACTTGCCGTGGGGCGTGGCGATCTGACGCATGGCCAGTGGGTCCGACTTGAACCGCTGTTGCCGACGGGTAAGAAGCCAGGACGGCCGCCGACGTGGACCCGTCGGCAGCTGATCGACGGCATACGGTGGCCGACCAGGACTGGTGCGCCGTGGCGGGATCTCCCCGAGCGGTACGGGCCGTGGGATCGGGCCTACGACCTCTTCCGGCGGTGGCAACGCGACGGCACGTGGAAGCGGATCTTCGAGCAACTGCAGGCCGAGGCCGATGCGAAGGGCCTGATCACGTGGGATGTCAGCGTGGACTCCACGATCGCCCGCGCGCACCAGCACGCCGCCGGGGCTCGCAAAAGGGGGATCTGCAGAAGGAGCCTCCTGGTGGCGTCGACGCCGAGCCTGACGACCACGGCCTCGGACGCTCGCGCGGCGGACTGACCACCAAGCTGCACCTTGCGGTCGAGCAGGGGCAGAAGCCTCTGTTCCTGCTCGTGACCGCCGGACAGAGGCACGACAGCCCGCAGTTCCAGCCCGTGCTGGAGGGCATCCGGGTGCCCCGCATTGGCCCGGGCCGGCCCCGCACCAAGCCGGACAAGGTCCGTGCCGATAAGGCCTACGGCTCTCGCGCGAACCGCGCCTACCTGCGCAGACGAGGTGTCGCGTGCACCATTCCGGAGAAGGCCGACCAGGTCCGCAATCGCAAGAAGCTCGGCTCCCGAGGCGGCCGACCGCCCAAGTTCGACACGGCCGACTACAAGGAGCGCCATGCGGCGGAATGCGGGATCAATCGGCTGAAGCGCCACCGAGCCGTCGCCACGCGATATGACAAGCTCGCCGTCCGTTACGAGGCAACCGTACTGGTCGCAGCCATCAACGAGTGGCTATGACCAGCAGCCGTCCCAGCGCCCACAGGGCCTGTCCGGTTGATCCTCCCGGACTCCCATCGAGTCGGACGCGGGTCACCGACCACCCGAGTCGTCGGGCTCGACCACTCGGAAGCGTTCTGCGACTACAAGAGTGTCGTCATCAATGACCGGGGTGCGTCCCAGATACTCGCTCACGCCATCGCTCCGGAAGAACTCTTCGTGCGCTGCCCGCCACTCCGCCACGTCGGAGTAGCCGCGTCCCTCTGCTCGCGCGAAGTCGTCGTCGATCTCCTTCATGGGAACGACGCGCACGTCGACGAGCTCGATCGTGACGGCCGGACGACCTTCGGAATCAAGCACCCAGAATCGCTGTCCGGTCACCGGTACTGCCTCGCCGGCGTGTTCGTAGATCTCCAGGAGACCCGTGAGCGCGGTCTTCTGACCGCTCAGGATCGCCGCCACACCACGGTCACGTTCCTGACCCGGGAAGGCGAGTTCAAGAGTCGGAAGGTCGTCATGTCCCATCGAGCGAGGTTATGGAGCCCGGCCGCGTTGATCAAGGGCCACCGCTCCGCTCGCCCCCGAACCCACAGCAAGCACTTTCACAACACGCCCTAGCTTGACTCTGTCGGGGATCTTGGTGTCGGCGGAGTCAACTGCCCAGGGTTCGCCAGGACTTCAGGCGAGGGATCTCGCGCTGGTCGAGGTAGTTCTGGAAGGCAGTCGGCTGGCGGGGTGTGGGGGCTTCCTCAGCCGGTGACAGTCCGCCGAGGCGCTCGATGTTGACGGCGATGGCCGTCAACACGTGCTGGACATGGACCTTTCCCTGTCCTCGATAGCGGCAGCGCCGCATACCGTGCCCGTGGGCGAACTCGTTGACCGTGCTCTCCACTCCGGAGCGGACCGCGTAACGCGTCTTCCACTCGGGCGTCTGCTGCTCGGCGCGGACGCGGAGTTGCAGGTCACGGAGCTCTCGTGGGGGGAAGCCCACGGTGCGGGCGTTGTCGGCGGTGCTGGTGCACTGGGTGCGGGCCGGGCACGGGCGGCACTGGCTTTTGGTGAACCGTGCGACGATCAGCGGGGCGGCGGTGGGCGAGGAGGCCGGGTAGGGGCCGTGCCAGCTCGCGCTGACCTGTCCCTGGGGGCAGGTGACCTGCTGCTTGTCGTAGTCGATGTGGAAGTCGTCCCGGGCGAAGCCCTCGCCTCGGCGGTGCTGGCGGGTGGGGTTGCTCTTCAGCGGACCGGAGACGGTGACCTGGTGTTCACGGGCGGCTTGTTCCAGGTGGGGCAGAGAGGTGTAGCCGGCGTCGACCAGGTGCTCGGCGGGCAGCAGGCCGCGTCGGGCGAGGCGGGTGTGGATGCCGGGCAGGACCTGGCTGTCGTGGGTGGTGGCCGCGGTGGTGGCGACATCCGTGATCACGTTGGGGCCGTCGGCAGCACAGGTCTCGGTCAGATGAGCGGCGAACCCCTTCCAGCTGATGATGTGTCCGTGCCTCGCGTAGCGAGCCGAGGTGTCGTAGGGCGAGACGATCGCCCTCGACGACGGCGGCAGACCCACCCCGCCTTCCTTCTCGGCGGTGCGCCAGCGCAGGTGTCCCGCGGCATCACGGTGATAGTTCTGCACCATGATCTGCCGCAGAGCCTGGATGCGAGGACCGGACATGCGGTCCGCTCCGTAGCGGTAGAGGTGTTCCAGAAGCCGGACGGCGTCGTTTCCGGTGGCAAGAATCCTGGTCATGGGCTTGGTGGGGTTCTTCCCCAGGCGGACCGGCCGGCCGTAGCGCAGCCCCCAGCCCTCGTCGACCAGCTCGTCCAGCAGATGAGGAGAGATACCTGCGACCTCTTCGAGTGCGGCGCGAACCGCCTCGGTGACCAGCTCCAGGCGGGTCAGGTCACGCACCGCGGCCAGGACGTGCGTGGAGTCGGTGCGCTGCGTGGTGCGCTCGCGCACCAGTCCGGCCTCCTTCAGGCGGGCCAGTGCGAGGTCGAGGAGGCGGTCGGCACGGCCGTTCTCGGCGAGACGATCGCGGAAGTCGCCCAGCACACTGTGGTGGAAGCCGGGATCGTCCAGCTCCATGGCCATCGCGTACTTGAAGTCGATGCGGCAGCGGACCGCCTCGGCGGCCTGCCTGTCCGACAGCCCGAGCAGGAACTGCAGCACACAGACGGTGGCCAGCTGAGCGGGCGAGAGCCCCGGACGCCCGTCCCTGGGGTACCAGTCCGCGAAGTCCTCGTCGCGCCACAGCCCGTCCAGCCGGTCCCGCACCCATATCGCCGTCGTGCCGCCCGGGTTGCTCGCCCGCGCGACCCGCGCGGTCAGAGGCGGAACGTGCTCACCGGAACGGGGGTGCAGGGACAACGGGCACCTCGACAGCTGCAACGGTCGGCGGAACTCCCCGATCATCCCCGTCGACCATGCTGCCGCACCGGGAAACTCCAAGATCCCCGACAGAGTCAAGCTAGTTCTCCGAGGCAATCGGCAACAACTGTATTGAGATAGCTGAAAACGGACAGCTTATCAGTGCACGGGGTCCGAAGTATCCGGAGTTGGTGCACACATCCGTAAGGCGCAACGCTTGGTCACGTTTTGTGCTCGTCGTCATGTTCCGGGCGGGTGCTTCTCCAGCCAGCGGCGAGCGCCTGCTTCGGCGGCGGATTCGCGAACGGTCAGGGCGACGAGGAACTCGCCGACGGCGTACGCGAACACCGCGGGCATGACGGGCATCACGACCAGCCAGAGCACGCGTCCGGCCAAGGCCAGCCCCACATTGCGGCCGGCCCGGGCACGTTGTGCTGCACGGGTCTCGGTCGGCGTGGGCGGGTTCAGGAGCGCGTTCTCGTGCCGTCGGCGTGCTGCCACCCATCCCCAGGCCAGGGCCACGCAGGCCAGGGCCACCTGCGCGCAGTCCCACAGCAGGCGCACACTGGACGGCAGGTCGAGTCTGAACGACTGGTAGAGCCGGACCACGATGTAGCCGACAAAGGCCAGCACAGCGAGCCAGAGAAGTCCCGTGAAAACCCGGCGCAGCCAGTAGCGCGCTCCGCGCTTGTACCAGGAGGTGCCAAGTCCCGGCAGGGACGGGACCTGAACCGGGTTTCGGGAAGCAGCAGTGTCAGAGGATGCTCGTGAAGCTCTTGAGGCCATGCCAGACGTCGTCCTTGAGTCGTACGAAATCGTCCCCCGTCTCCGAGAGGACGTTGCCGGAGCCGTGTAGTAGACCGCCAACCACACCATGGTCATGGAAGTCCTCGCTCCAGTGTTCATGGAACGAGTGGTCGAGGATGCCGCTCACGCCGATGACCAACCCGGTGCCCACGACGCAGACAGCGGCCGCGCCTTCGACAGGCAGTGCCGCCGTGATGCCCGCACCGATGGCCAGGCCCCCGAGCGCGGCGCCGCCGTCGGTGATGACGGACTGTTGCCAGGACCAGCCCTTTTCGTGGTCGTCCTTCGCCTCCAGCAGACCGCAGGCCCCCGCCGCGGCGACGTCCAGGACAGGCACCTCCTTGAGGAAATCCGGGAGTTTCTCGACGCCCTCCCCGAGACGCAACGCATGCGCTGCGTCGACCATCTTGATGTTCAGCGCGCGGTCGTACGGCAGCTTGTCTCCGCCGTGGTCGGCGGCCAGGATGTCGTCCTCCAGCGTCTTGACCTTGCTCACCGCGTCGCGATAGGCGCTCTTGGCAGGGAGATCATCGGGCATTTTGCGGCCCTGTTGCTGGTACGTCCTGCGTTCAGCTTT
>NZ_JBSFJZ010000112.1:0-5233 GCF_053598315.1 Streptomyces sp. NPDC001153 | reverse complement strand
CGGCGGCGGGTGGCCCGCTGCGCGGATCGGTCGGAGACGAGTGAGGCGATCGCGAGATGGGTCTCGGCGTAGGTATCGCGGCGTCCGGTGAAACGTGCGACCGTACACGGACACGCGCCCGACGGGCTTCTCGACACCTACACCCACGAGCGCCATCCCGTCGGCGCCCAGGTGCTCAACTGGTCACGCGCACAAGTGGCCGTCATGAAGCCCGACCCGCATGCTCAGGCGGTCCAAGGAATCATCCGCGACCTGCTCACCTCCCGTGACGGAACGACCTACGTGTTCGAAAAGCTCTCGGGATCGTCGATCCGCCACGACCTAAACAGCGAGCACTCGCTGGTCGGCCGCAACGCCCCCGACCTCCGTCTCCAGGACGGCACTCGCCTCGGCGACCTGATGCAGGGCGGACGCGGCATCGCTCTCGACTTCAGCACCGACCGGCGGCTGCGCGGTTCAGCGGTGCACTGGGGGCGTCGAATCCGCTACGCCACCGGCCCGGCGGGAAACGACCTCGGGCTAGGCGCAGTGTTGATCCGCCCCGACGGCATCGTCGCCTGGGCGGACGATCACGACCCTGCCCCCGACACGTTCGAGTGGGCCGCCGCCCAGTGGTTCAGCACTCGCCCCGCAAGGGGCTGACCGCGATGCGGCGTCGATCTGGTCGGCGGCGGGCGGGGTGCAGGGCGCAGGGCCATCTTCGAGCGAGGCGACAGCAACCTTGATCCAGGCGGCGTCGGTCGGCGACTACCCCCAAGTCGCTATTGCGCCGAGTGAAACCGACGACGCCCCCGCCCATCGCGCCGCCGATCTCCACGCCGGTGCAGTGATCACGGGGACCTCCACCAAGCACTCGTGCGCACCCCAGGCCGGTCAGTTACGTTCTCACCGTCCGTGACACCCGAAGGCGTCGCACAGCCGCCGATTGCGCAGCAACCGCCGACAGTCCGGCGGTTGCAGCGCCGCGTACGTCGGCAACGGCACTGCCACGGCCAGCTACCTCCGCCCGTAGCCAGCGCCTTGTTCTCAGCCCGTGCGGAGCCGCACACGCCCGACGGAGCTCGCGCACATGGCGCACCGGCCACGGACCAACTCTCTATGGGTGGCACCCGCGGCCGGGACTGCGGCTTTGGTCCGACCTAGTCCAGGTTGTCGCCGGTTAGCGCGTCTCCAGCGACGGGAGCGTGAACGGCGGCGCGCAGCGCGCCGATGGACGGGTCGCTGATCGAGACGAACAGCCTGTACGGCGGCTGCCCGATGACGGTGTTGTGGGCATCGATCGGTCCGGAGAGCCCCTTCTCGACTTGCCCGGCGTCGATGCCGGGGCACACGGCCGCCAGTGGCAGGGTCAGGTCGGCGGTCACCTCGTCGCCGGAGCGGACGGCCAGCCGATGGTCGGGGCCCGTTGTTGCGCCGTGCAGGCTCACCGGCAGCCGGTGCGCACCGGCGACGAGCCCGTGCGGTCCCTCGATCTCCACGGCCACCCCCTGCGCCCCGATCGGCTGCGCCAGACTGAGCGTCCGCGACGGACCGGGGCCCAGCCCGAACGAGATCGAGAACGTCCACTGGTGTCGGTACGGTCCGGTCTTGCCCGGGAGACCGTCCCCGCCCCCGTAGGACAGCAGGACCAACTGCGGGCCTGGCACCCGACGGCCGCTCAACGCGGCGGCAGCCGCGGCGTGCGCGCCGGGCGGAACCGGGAAGAAGTGGTAGCCCTTGGCCCCGCAGTGGTCCCCGTCCGACATCCCACCGCCCGGCAACGGCACACTGTGCAGCGAACCGGTGCCCATTGGCCCCGGGGGGAGCCCGTCCGGCTCGCCCAGAGCTCCCAGCCGCGCCCGCGCTGGACTCCCCCATGACCACCACAGCACGAGGAAGACACCGACCGCGGCGCCCACGATCCACGGCACGACTCTGCGCACCTGCCGATTCATCCCGTCCTCCTCCAGCTCACGGCCGCCGCGGAGGCTATCGCACGGGAGTGCGCGAGTCGTGCGGGAGGGTGGGTCAGGCCGTCGGGAGAACCTTCGCCTACGGACGTTCGCTGGAGCCGACCGTGGCCCACGCGCCGAACGTGCCAGAAGGACCCACGTTCGCTGAACGCTACGTGCCAGAACGTGCCTTACGCCTCCTGGCTAGCCCAGATAACCTCCGGAGCCTTCGCGCTGCTGCCCATCGTCGTGAACATCCGGAGAGCGCCGACGGCCGTAGTGCCTCCCGAATTGCTGTCGAAGTGCTGCTCCTTGGCACGTACGACGCCATCGACGCATTCCTCGTCGAACACTTCGACAAGTCAGCGACTGCCGTGGTGCCGGCCAGGGCCTCCGTCATGAGCCATATCGCCTGGTCCTCCCAGGAGGTGTTCGAGGACCGAAGGATACGCTCGCCCTACGACGGTGGTGGTGCGCAGCTTCTCCCGCGCGACCGCACCGGCGAGGACCGCCCGGTCGTAGCTCAATGGGAGGCGAGGTATCTCCCACTCCCCCGCTGTCTGCGGCTCAAGTGAGGGCGGTGACCAGCAGGGTGAAGGCGCCGATGATCACGGCGACGCGGACGTAGTGCCAGCGCAACCAGCGGTTCAGCTGCTCCTTCCAGTCCTCGGGCCGGTTCTCGGGGGTCCACGTCTTGTTCCGGTTGTTGATCGGGACGAGCAGCAGGACCGACATGACCACGCTGAGGAGCAGCAGCGCGCCAGCGGTGACGACGAGGCCGGTGCCGTGGTGGTGCCGTCCGGCGAGGGCCCAGATGCCGACGAGGACGAGCGAGCCGATGTACCAGACCGGCATCACGGCGCCGAGCATCCGGCCCCCGTGGGCGTGGCCGAGCTGGCCACTGTCCTCCGGGAGGGCGTTGAGGATCGGGTTGATGACGAAGAGGACGGAGAACTCCACCCCCACCATCACGCCGACGACCACGGTGGTGACGATCTCGAGTGCGTTGAGCATGATGACCCTCCCAGGCATCTAGCGTTGCTAGATGATGAGGCAACGCCAGTACTGCTGCCGCTCGATTGTCTAGCGATGCTAGAATCGAATCATGTCGGTACAGGAACGCAAGCAGCGCGAACGGGCGGAGCGCGAGCGCCTCATCGTGGCGACGGCCCGCGAACTCGCCGAGCAGCAGGGCTGGGACGCGGTCACCACCCGCCGGCTCGCCGAGCGCATCGAATACAGCCAACCCGTCCTCTACAGCCACTTCCGCGGCAAGCGCGAGATCATCGGCGCCGTCGCCCTCCAGGGCGCCACCGAGACGGCCACGGCGGTACGGGCCGCGACCGCCGCCGCGGACGGCCCGCGCGCCCGGGTCGCCGCCCTCGCCCGCGCCTACCTCGACTTCGCCGCGCGCAACCCGGCCGTCTACGACGCCCTCTTCCAGCTCGACGGCGGTCTCGCCTACGCGCAGGAGGACACCCCGCAACCTCTCAAGGACGCCTTCGCCGCGCTGCTGGAGTGCCTGGGCGAGGTCGCCGGGGACGGCGTCGACCCGGGGCTGTTCACCGAGGTGTTCTGGGCGTCCCTCCACGGCGTGGCGACCCTGACCCGGTCGGGACGGCTGCCGCCGGAGTACACCGAGACGAGGGTGGGGCTGCTGGTGGACCGGCTCGCCATGCTCTGACGCACCGTCCCGGCGGGCACAGAGCCGACGGCCAACGCTTCGCCGCGCAAACCGCCATCTCCCCCATACCGCCGAGGATGTCGCGGGTCTGGATGACGGTCTGCTGCTGGCCGCCCGGCGATCTTGTCGTCCATGTCGCCGGATCCGGTCCGCACTGCGTCGGAGCTGCGGCCGCCGTTTCAGCGGGCGACTGCGGCCGCCGCCGTCCTCAGTGCCGTGGCTCAGTTCTGCACCGCGAGTCCGGGGCGGTGGCGCCGCATCGCGTCCAGGACTGCCTCGGGCGGCACCGGCAGGGTGTTCGTGGCCAGGTTGGCCGGACCGAAGCCGAGTCGTGCGTTCATGGACGCGGTGCTGCGGACGAGCTTGGGTGCACGGGCCAGATAGGCGTCCGGGTCGTGGAGGACCAGCTCGATGAACCGCTGCGAGGTGTCGCGTACCCGCTGCTCGCGTATCCGCACCGCGGCTATCTCGTCCCAGCCGAACCGGCCCAGCCTCACATGGTCCACTCCCGCGTCGTCCAGCACCAGCTCCGGCCGGTCGCGCAGCAGGCGCTGGATGATGAGCACCGCGCAGAACCCGAAGAAGAGCACGGCCAGCGCCCCCGCCACCGTCATCTTCACGGTGCTGTGGGCGACCAGGAGAACGATGCCCACAGCGACGAAGACCACAGAGCCGGCCAGCATGGCCCACACACGTCCCTTGGCGAGCGGGTAGACCGTCGGGGGCAGCGGAACGCCGTTGGGGATCATGGGCTCAGACTGTAGGACCATCGCCCTCGTCAGCGGAAGCCTTTTCGCAGGCCCTGCGGTACCCGTGGCTGTCCCGTCTGCCTCACACCGACGCGCTGCACGAGGTGATCGAGGCGAAGCGGGACGCCCGCCAGCTGCCCGAGTAGCGCAGCTGGCGGCCCGGCCGGGTCAGCTGGCGGATCTGATGGCTGCGCTGCAGCAGTCGGTCGACGAGGCCCGGGCGGCGCGCGGCGAGACGGGCGACGCGGAGGCGCACCAGGCGCCGGCCGCGAAGAAGGCCACGGCTGGGGAGTCGGCGCGGAAGGCACCAGCCCAGACGGCTTCCTCGAGGAACGCCGGGCGCAACGGTGGTCGGCGAGGTGCGCCAGCACGCTGACCTGCCGTGGTCGGGGTCATGGTCGGCCTGTCCCCCGCCGTGGCCAGGGCTGCGGGGTGTGCGCGGATAGAACTGCTTCCCGCGGCTGTCGCTGGGAAGGAGGTGTCGGCGCCGGTCGTCGGCTTGCCCGCCCGGGCTGGCCTGGGACAACCGGGTCGGCAGGCACAGGGGTGGGCCAACCCTCAGTGCAACCCTCGGTCCCCCTGTCCGCTCAACCGTCCAGCCCACCGTCCAGCCCACTAAGGAAGCAACCCTCAACCCGGCCGCCGCGCCGGCGACGCGTCCGGCTCCCGGCCACTGGGCAAGCCTCCAAGACAGCCGGCTTGCCCAGGCTCGGCAGGCTTGCCCGACACCATGCAGCGCCCTGCCCTAGGGCCTGTGTGAGGTCGTGATCAATTTCGGGTTCTGGTCCCGTGCGGGGACAGGACCTGGTAGGACGCTGGGTGTGACACGTAGGCAACTCACCGACGAGCAGTGGGAGTTCATCGAGCCG
>NZ_JBSFJZ010000111.1:0-5376 GCF_053598315.1 Streptomyces sp. NPDC001153 | reverse complement strand
GACGGCGACATGCTGCTGCTCTACACCGACGGCGTCACCGAAGCCCGCTCGCCCAAAGGAGCCTTCTACCCCCTCACCGAGCGCGCCGCCTCCGCCCCCACGTCCGGGCCCGAGGCCCTGCTCCGCCACATCCACCGCGACCTGCTGGAGCACGTCGGCCACGAACCGGGCGACGACGCCGCTCTCCTGGCCATCGAACGCTACGGCGCTCACCACGTCTACCGACCGCACACCACGGCCAGCCTTCTCGACGGCCGGCGTCGACTCGACTCCGGCTCAAAGCCGGTTGCGGAGGACCGTCCTGAGCCCTTGACCCATGTGTCGTGATCGTCTTGCCGACACCCATCAGGGCGTCGACTCCGGCGGACGTGCCCCCCGGCCGTTTCCAGGCAGCCTGACTACGGCAAATGGGTCGGGGAGGTGGCGGAAACAACCGTTCTCTTCGACGCCGAGCCGGGCGGGGCGGAGAGGTTCCGGCAGAACGCCGCTGAGATCCAGGACGATGCTTCTTGCTACGACTTGCACACTTGGCGGCGGGTTCGAGCAGGAGGGGCGTGTCCGGCCTGCTGGACCGCTCTCAGCGCCTGCGGAGCAGCCCGTCACGCCTGTCCGCCGAGGTGGAGGCCAATATCAGGCTGCGGCCAAGTCGACGGGGCGGCGCCGGTGCAGCGCCTGACCGCACTGGGTGCTGCACTCTTGGCGCATGTGGGTGGGACCTCCTGGACAGCTCGTTTGCTTTGAGTCACCTCCACGGCGCCACGGGCACCGCTCCGCCTGGCCGGCGCCTGCTGCCAGGCACTGGCACGCTCACTCCGCATCGCATGGCGAGGGGTCTGTGGGACCCGTGAGCCGAGCGGACGGGGGCAATGCTGTGCACCGCTACACCATGGTGAGCCGGCGCTCGTTTGCGTTGCGGTATTCCGGCATGCCGGTGACGCATGCGGTGCGGCAGCCGAGTCTCGCCCGGCGCCCACCGTACGATCACGGCCATGGGAGAGCGGTGGTCTGCGGCGGCGCCGCCTCAGCCGCCCCGACAGGGCAGATGGCCGCGATTGACGTCGTCGCGTTTCCTGCCGGCGGTGGTGATCTCGCTGATCATCGCGGCCCTGGCCGGGCTCTTCGTCGGCGCCTACTGCTGGGCCATGGCCAATCCTGTACCGCATCGCATCCCCGTCGCGGTGACGGGGAAGTCGGTCGCGGGCGGCCGGTTCACCAACGCGCTGGAGACCACGCTCCGCACGTCGCTGGTCCTTCATCCGTACCCTGACTACGGCAGTGCCCTCGCCGCGGTCGACGCTCAGCGGGAGTTCGCGATCCTGCAGCGTCGACCGGCCGGGGTGGAGGTCGATGTGGCGAGCGCGGCGGGGGCGTCGGTCGCCCGGGTTCTCGGCCAGAGTGCCCCGGCGGTGGGCCGGGCCCTGGGCATCCCGGTGCAGGTCAGGGACGTCAAACCGCTTCCGGTCACGGACCCGCAGGGGCTGGCTCTCTTCTATATCGCCCTGGGGTCGACCATCCTCGGTTTCGTCGGTGCCATCCAACTCGGGGTGCATGCTCAGGCGCTGCGCCCCGCCGAGCGTATCGCCGCAACGGCCGGCTATTCCGTGCTGGGTGGCCTGTGGATCTGTGTCATGGCCGACTGGGTGCTCGGTGTGGTGCGGCTGCCGTTCGTCCAGTCATGGGGAATCTGCACTTTCACTATGATCACGGCGGGCATGATCTTCACCGCGTTCCACACCTTCCTGGGCCGCTGGGCGATGCTGCCGACGTGGCTGTTGCTGGTCATCCTCGGCAACCCCTCGTCCGGGGGTGCGGTGGCCTGGCCGCTGCTCCCTCCGGTCCTGGGCTTTCTGGGGCGGTTCCTGCCGCCGGGCGCGTCGGTGAACGCCCAGCGCAACGCCATCTACTTCCCGCACAACCAGCACGTCGAGCCGTATGTGGTGCTCGCCGTGTGGTGCCTGGTCGCCTTGTCGGTCTTCCTTGTGTGGCGTGCACGTCACCCCGCCAGCCGAGCGGCCGCACAGGCCGCCATGCCCGGCGTTGGATGAGCGCACTGCCGCATCGCAGCCGCCGGCGGTCACGCCCCTGACCGGCTCAGGCGAGGCGACGCGCTCCCTGCCCGGGATTGTGCTGGCTGCCCTCTCGCTCGTGGGCATGCCGGTCCTGTCGGCGGCCCAGCGCCGTGCCGGACGGGAACACGGCTCCGCCTCCGCCGTGGCCGACTCCAAGCAGACACTGCTCTGCACCTATTTGTCGGCGGTGCTGCTGGTCGGCTTGGTCGCCAACGCCGTGCTCGGCTGGTCGTGGGCCGATCCGCTCGCGGGCCTGGTCATCGCCACGATCGCGGTGAAGGAGGGGCGCGACGCCTGGCGTGGACAGGCGTGTTGTGCGACATCGGCAGCCGTGGCACCCAGCCCCGGCCGGCGGCAGGCGGACGCAACGGATGCCTACGGTTGAGTTCAGATTGCGACTGCTGCGGTTGACGGAGGCGCGATCCGCTTCGGCACGCCGGCCGAACGCTTTCCCGCGACGTCCTGCGTCGGCCGGGGCAGCGACTTCGCGGCCGTGGCGGTCCGCACCGGCGCCGAGGTGCTCAGTCGGAGGTGGGACCGGGGAGCCACGCCGAGTACGTTCTCGTGCCCGAGACCCAGGTGGTGCCCAAGCCGGCCACGCTCGGCCGGGAAGCGGCCGGGGCGCAGTACGTCGCGGGCGCCACCGCGTTGGCCGCCACGAAAGCGGTCGGCGTGAGCGAGGGCGAGGTGGTAGCCGCCCCGGCGGCGGTGGCGCCTACGGGGTGACGAAGTGATAGCCGGCGTCGAGCAGGCGGGGAAGCACCAGGCGCAGGGCGGCCACTGTCTGGGAGCGGTCGCCTCCGCCGTCGTGTTCGAGGATGATCGATCCGGGATGGGCGTGGGCCATGATCCGCTCGACGATGCACACGGTGCCCGGTCGTGACCAGTCGTGGGGGTCGACGGACCAGTCCAGCAGTCGCATGCCCATCTCGCGGCAGGTGGCCAGGGTCGGCTCCGACCAGGCTCCGTAGGGGGCGCGGAAGATCGTGGGGCGCTGGCCGGTGACCTTCTCGATCGTGTCGCTGGTGCGTTCCAGCTGGGCCCGGACGGTCGCGGCGGATGCCCGGGCCAGGTCGGCGTGGGTCCAGGTGTGGTTGGCGATCAGGTGGCCTTCGTCGGCCACCGCCCGCACCAGGCTGGGGTACGCGCTGACGCGGGCACCGACCTGGCAGAACGTGGCGGTTACGGCGTAGCGGTGCAGGAGGTCCAGCACCTGCGGAGTCCATTCGGGGTTCGGACCGTCGTCGATGGTCAGCGCGATGGCTCGCGGGCCCTGGTGAACGTAGAACTCCGGCCTGCCCGGCAGCTCGACGTGGGCCGGCTCGCTGGCGTGAGAGTCGCCCGGATGCGTGGGCTTCACGATGTCGGGTGCTGACGTCCCTGTGTGTTCAGGCGTACCGCCAGGGGCTGTGCAGGCGCTGAGAAACATCAGTCCGCCGACTGACAGCAGGGCCCGGCGGGTGACATGTGTACTTCCTGTGCTCTCCATGCCATGTGTAACGGCATCACCCCGTACGGTGGTTGCGCTGTATGTTCATGGCCGTCCGGCCGCCGCCAGCCGTCGGCCGCAGTCCGGGCACACCCCGGACAACTCCACCGTGTGCCGGACGTTCGCGAACCCGCAGGTCCGTGCGATGGTGTCGGCCCATTCCTCCACCGGGCCGGAGTCGACGGGCCGGCTCAGGCCGCACTGGGTGCAGATGAGGTAGTGGCGGTGTTCCGGTCCCGGGCGGTAGCGGAAGAGGCGTTCACCGCCCGTGTCGCGGATCATGTCGGCCCGGCCGGCGGCGGCCAGCGCGGTGAGGGTGCGGTAGACCGTGGACAGGCCGACCGGTGAGCCGGCGGTGGCGAGCTGGTTGTGGAGGGCCTGGGCGCCGACGAAGCCCTCGGCCCGGATGAGTGCCTCGACGACGACCGTGCGTTGCTGGGTGTGGCGGCCGATGAGCGTGACGTCGGCCAAGGGGGTGGGGGCGTGCTGTCGCTCGCGTTCCATCGGGTGCCTTCGCTCATGTGCCGGCGGGGACGGCGGTGCTCGTACGAGGGCTGGAAGCGGGCCGTCGTATCAGGAACGTCGCGGCGTAGACGGCCGTGGCGACGCCCATGATGGCGAAGCTCGGGGGCATCTTCGGCACGGCGTAGGAGGAGAACAGTCCTGCCCACATCTCCAGGACCGCCAGCGCGGCGGAGAGGGCGAGTGCCCGGTAGGGGCGGTCGGTGAGCCGGATCGCGGCGCCCGCCGGGGCGGCGAGCAGGCCGAGCAGGAGCAGGGAGCCGACCGCCTGGGTGGCCTCGGCGGCGCTGATGCCTGCCAGGGCGAGGAAGCCGTAGCCGAGCAGCCGGACCGGTACCCCGCGGGCGGCGGTCACGGCCTCGTCGAGCGTGGCGAACAGCAGCGGCCGGGCGTTGAGGACCACCATCAGCCCGACCCCCGCGGCCACCGGGGCTGCAACGACCGCGCTGCTGGAGGAGATACCGAAGACGGAGCCGAACAGCACGCTGACGCCGGCGGTTCCGTTCGCGGTGCTGCGGGACGTCGTGTAGAGGGTGATGAAGAACACGCCCAGGCCCAGGATCCAGGAGAAGACGCTCCCGATGACCACGTCGTCGGGGCGGGCACGGCGGCCGAGCGTGCCGAAGAGCAGCGCCATGGCGATGGTGGCGGCGAACAGTCCCAGGCGCAGGTCCGCGCCGAAGGCTAGGGCGGCCATCGCGCCGGTGAAGGCGACGTGGCTGAGTGCGTCGCCGGTGAAGACCTGGGCGCGCAGGACGAGGAAGTAGCCGACCAGGCCGCATGCGGCGGCGATGGTGGTCCCGGCGAGCAGGGCGTGCTGGAAGAACGGCTGGGAGAGGGGGGAGGAAGCTAGCAGGACGGTCATGCGGTCGCCTCCGCGGAAGTGAGCCGGGCACCGGTGCGGCTGCCGAGCAGCGTGTGCAGTGAGCGCCGGCCCAGCGCGAGCAGGTATCCGACGAAGGCGATGGTCGTCACGAAGAAGCCCAGGGGATAGGGCCAGTAGTAGGCGCCGGTCAGCCCGAGCCAGGTGGCGGCGAAGGCGAGGAGGACGGCCAGGAGCAGGCCCAGCGCCGGGCGGGGGGTGATGACTTGTGCGGTGGCGGCCGGGATCACCATGAGGGCGAAGACCAGGAGGGTTCCGGTGATCTGGCTCGCCTCGGCGGTGGCGGCGCCGAGCAGGACGAGGAAGACCACCGACAGGGCGCGGACCGGCACCCCGCGCCCGTCGGCGACCTGCGGGTCGACGGACGCGAACAGCAGCGGCCGCCCGATCAGCGCCAGCACCGCGAGCACCAC
>NZ_JBSFJZ010000110.1:0-5389 GCF_053598315.1 Streptomyces sp. NPDC001153 | reverse complement strand
AGCTACCTCGCCGGCCTCCACCTCCGTGCCTCGATGATCTGGATCAACGACCTCCTGAAGGCAACTACCTGATCACAACATCACACAGGCCCTAGCGGAACAACGGCGCCGACGTCAGCCGCAGCCACAACTCAAAGCCTTATGAACCGCCCTCTCACAACCCGCCCTCGGCGAACTGCTCGGCGTAATGCAGCAGGCCGCCTTCGGCAAGGACCGAATCCGGCTACCAGTACGGGCCGACGCCGGGGCGACGACCACACGTCACAGCGATCGTCGCCGCGAACGAATGTCGTCGGCGGATCCGAGCACGAACATGCCGACCCCGACGCACGATCCGTTCAGGCACGGCGAGATCGCCGCCGCGCCCGAAGCGAACCGCCTCACCTCCCCAGCCCTACACCTCACCACCCGACCCGTCCGACCCGCCCCCGCCGCCGCCCTGCAGCGCAGCGAGCGTCAGCACCTGGTCGCCGATACCCCAGCCACCGTCGGCGACCTCCTCGACCAGCACCATGGTGGTGGCGCGGGCGCGTTCGCCGAAGATCTCCACGTAGAGCTCTGTTGTGCGGTGGATGATCTTCTCCTTCTGTTCGGGGGCGAGGGTGCCGGCGGGGACCTTGAAGTTTGCGAATGGCATGTCTGGTTCCGTTCTTGTCAGCGGCTGGCGTGCTGGGGGAGCAGGTCGGCGATTCCGATGCGGCCTGCGAAGCCGTGGGCGACGGTGATCGCCGGGGCGGGCGTCGTCAGGCGGCCAGTGCGGTGCGGCCTGCCACAAACACCCGGGCGACCTCGGAGACGCGCTTGCCCAATTCCCTGGCGGTGGCGACGTCCGCCTTGTGTACGCCCTCCGTGCCCTGGTCATTGTTGCTTTGGGCGCCGGCGCCCAGGAAGAAGCCCAGCCGGTTGAGGTCGTTCTCTGACGCCGTTGAGGAGTTCCAGCCGGGCAGCAGGCCCAGGCCAACCCAGTGCATGCCGAGCTGTGCGGCGAGGACCGTGAAGTTCTGGAGGGTGTTGAGCTTGTCGCCGCTCTTCGAAGCCGAGTTGGTGAAGCCGGCCGCGATCTTGTCCTTCCACTGCTGGGTGATCATCCGCTTTGCGGTCTTCTCGGCGAAGGCCTGGAAGACGGCGGAGGCGGCACCCATGTAGGTGGGCGAGCCGAAGATGATCGCGTCCGAGCCGTCGAGGAGGCTCCACTGCTCGTCGGAGATCTGCTCGAGGTCGATCAGGTGAACAGTGGCGCCCTCGGCGGCCGCGCCGTCGCGGACGCCCTCGGCGATGACTGCGGTATGGCCGAAGCCGGAGTGGTAGGCGATGGAGACGACAGGTGTGGTCACGATCACTTTCTCCTTAACAGATACGTGTAGATGCGTGCTGCTCGATGCGTGCTGCCCCGGATATGGGAGGCATCGGGGTGAGCCGACACCCAGAAGAGCACGTTCTTTTTGAAAGCGCAATCCAGCAGTGAGCGCTAACTGCTGGTACGCTTTGTGAATGCACAGTGACAGCACGACGCAGGAGCACACCGGGGCAGGCAGCGAGCGAGCCTTCGACGTCTTTGCTCGCGCGTGCCCCTCGCGGCCGACGCTGGAGCACGTCACAGGCAAGTGGGGCAGCCTGACGCTCAGCGCGCTCAGCTCGGGCACGCTGCGCTTCAACGAAGTGCGACGGCGCGTCGATGGCATCAGCGAGAAGATGTTGTCGCAGACCCTGCGTGCCTTGGAGCGCGACGGCCTGGTGCATCGCTCGGCGCAGCCCGGGAACCCTCCGTGGGTGGACTACACACTCACTGAACTGGGCGAGGCGACCGCCGCACGCCTGCTAGACCTGATCGACCTGGTCCACCGCCAGATGCCCGAGGTGCTCGCCGCCCGAAATCGCTACGACACGACACAGGACGCACAAAACCACCGCCCATAGTCGCCGTCGGACCCGACCCTACGACCCAGCCGCCCAGGCGACGTCGCGCCGGTGGATGTCGCCCGATGCGATGAAGGAAACAGGGCTTCCCGCTCCGGGCGGCGGGCGCGAACCATGCTCGGCCTGCTCGTTGTCCGGATCCACAAAAGTGGTCATCACTCGGTAGACCGTGCCATCCCCGATGCCGGCCTTGCCGGGGGCGTACTCGACGACGCATCGCAGCCCGGGGCCGCTACGGTGTGTCGCGGATCGGCATGATCAGCGTGACCCTCGATCGCATTTGCGGGCGCTGCATCGCCGGCTGTGATCACGAAATGCGCGGCAAGGGAGCCGCCGGGTAGATCGGCGGTTCCTTTCAGGTGCGGATCGTCAGGGGTGCTTCGGTGACCCCAGTCGCGGCGCCGTGACGCCCGGGTCGGGAGGCGGTGCGGGTGGTGCCCCGGTCGTAGGATGACTGGAGGAGGCTCGGACCCATGTTGCGCGGCAGGACTGCCGAATGTCGGCGGCTCGACCAGCTGCTCGCCGAGGCGCGATCGGGCTACAGCGGCACGCTGGTGATCAGTGGGGAGCCGGGGATTGGCAAGTCGGCGTTGCTGGACTACTTGGCGGGGCAGGCGTCGGGGTGCCGTGTCGTCCGTGCCGGGGGTGTCGAGTCGGAGATGGAGCTCGCGTTCGCCGGCTTGCATCAGCTGTGTGTCCCGATGCTCCACCAGGTGAAGCATCTTCCGGGTCCGCTGCGAGACGCGCTGGAGGCTGCGTTCGGTTTGCGTGCCGGGGACTCGCCGGATCGCTTTGTGATCGGTACGGCAGTCCTGATGTTGTTTTCGGACATCGCGCAGGAGCAGCTGTTGGTCTGCCTGGTGGATGATGCGCAATGGCTTGATCAGGCCAGCGTGCAGGCTCTGGCATTTGTCGGTCGACGGTTGCTCGCCGAGTCGGTCTTGTTGGTGTTCGCAGTGCGGGAGATCAGCGAAACCGAGCTGGACGGTCTGCCGGAGATGGCGATTGCAGGGCTCGATGACAAGGATGCGCGCTCGTTGATCGAGTCGGCGATCGGCGGGGGACTGGACGCACAGGTGCGAGACCGAATGGTCGCTGAGGCACGCGGCAACCCTCTGGCCCTGCTGGCGTTGCCTCGATGGTTGACGCCGGCGCAGCTGGCCGGCGGGTTCAACCTGCCTGGCGCTGGGTCGTTGGCGAGCCGCATCGAGGAGAGCTTCCTGGTGCGGGTGAAGTCGCTTCCGCCACCGACGCAGAGACTTCTGTTGACGGCGGCGGCTGACCCTGTCGGCGATGTCGCCTTGTTGTGGCGTGCGGCTGAACGGCTTGGGATCGGGGCGGAGGCGGCAGCACCAGCCGAGAGTGCCGGATTGCTCGAACTGGGTACCCGGGTGCGGTTCCGTCATCCGCTGGTGCGCTCGGCGGTCTACTGGGACGCGCCCCTCTGCGACCGCCAAGCTGTGCATCGCGCGCTGGCCGACGCCACCGATCCGCAGCTCGACCCTGATCGCCGGGCATGGCATCGCGCCCGTGCCGCGCTGGGCCCGGACGAGGAAGTTGCCGGCGAGTTGGAGCAGTCGGCTGAGCGGGCACGAGCCCGCGGCGGCTGCGCGGCGGTGGCGGCGTTTTTGGAGCGGGCGACCGAGCTGACACCCGATACAGCCCGGCGTGGAGCCCGTGCGCTCGCGGCCGCTGAGGCGAAGCTGGACGCTGGGGCGCCTGATGCGGCGTACGAGCTGACCGCGACTGCGGAGTTGGTCCCGTTGGACGAGCTGCAGCGTGCCCGGCTGGAGCGGCTGCGCGGGGAGATCGCCTTCGCCCAAAGCCGCGGCAGTGACGTTCCGCCGCTGCTAGGGCCTGTGTCGAAAGTGGCTGGCTGTGACTCTGTGGCCTGTGTTTCTATTCCGGAGTGAACATCGAGAGCTCCGGGGTGCCTGATGAGAGGCCGAGCCTCTGCGTCCGGCAGAGGGCTGATGGCGATGTTGAGGAGTGTGTGCGGGTCCTCGCGGAGGTCCATCAGCTTGACGGCTATCCGGTGAACTGGCCTGATCGGCCGGGCGAGTGGCTGTCACGCGGTCCCGTGCTGGGCTCCTGGGTTGCCGAGCTCGAAGGCCGCCTGATTGGGCATGTCAGTTTGTCGCAAGGCGGCGAAGGTGATCTGGCCCCGATGTTGTGGAGTGAGCGGAACGGGGCGACGCGGGGTATGACCGCCGTGGTCGGCAGACTGTTCGTGGCCCCGCAGGCGAGGGGACATGGGATCGGTGCGCTGCTGATCGGCCGAGCAGTGGAGGAAGCGCGGCGTCGTGGCCTGCATCCGGTGCTCGACGTCGTCGCATCCGATACTGCCGCGGCAGCCCTGTATGAGCGGCTGGGCTGGAAGCTGATGGCTACAGTCGAGCAGCAGTGGAGCCCTTACCAGACGGTGGCCATCCTCTGTTACGCAGCGCCATCGTGACGTGGCGGGTCATAGCCACTCGTTGATGGCCGCGACGAGGACGGTCGCTTCGTAGCGGACCGCGAGCTTGTCGTACCGGGTGGCCACGGCGCGGTGCCTCTTGAGACGATTGATGCCACACTCGACCGCGTGCCGGGCCTTGTAGTCCTGCGGGTCGAACTTCGGCGGCCGGCCGCCGCGGAAGCCGAGTTTCTTGCGGTTGCGGGCCTGGTCGGCCTTGTCCGGGATGGTGCAGCGGATCCCGCGCCGCCTCAGGTAAGCGCGGTTCTTCCGGGATGCGTACGCTTTGTCGGCGCGCACCCGATCGGGCCGGGTGCGCGGCCTGCCCGGTCCGGGACGCGGGACACGGACCTTGTTCAGGACGGGCTCGAACTGCGGGGAGTCGCCCCGCTGCCCGGCCGTGATCACGATGGAACATGGGCTTCTGGCCCTGTTCGACGGCCAGGTGCAGTTTCGTGGTCAGGCCGCCGCGCGAGCGCCCGAGACCATGGTCGTCCGGTTCGATGCTGACGCCGCCAGGTGGCTCCTTCTGCAGCTCCCCTTTTTCCTCGCGCCGGCGGCGTGCTGGTGGGCCCGGCACACCGTGGAGTCGACGTTGATGTCCCAGGTGATCAGCTCTTTCGCGTCGGCCCGGGCCTGGAGCGCGGTGAAGATTCGATGCCAAGTGCCGTCCCGTTGCCACCGGCGGAACAGGTCGTAAGCCCGGCTCCACGGCCCGTACTCGGCGGGCAGGTCCCGCCACGGGATGCCGGTGCGGACCCGGAACCGTATGCCGTCGATCAGCTGCCTCCTGGCCCACGCCAGCGGCCGTCCGGGCTTCTTGCCTTTCGGCAACAGCCTACTGCCCATTGCGCGTCCGTCAGATCTCCACGTGCCACGAACCAAGATCATCGCACCATCAAGATCCACTTTCGACACAGGCCCTAGGTGTATTGATCACGAGCGTTGTTAACGCTGGCCGGTCTTGATCGTGGCGAAGGCCCCCGTGTGTGGTGGAGGTGTCGAATCTTCACCGCA
>NZ_JBSFJZ010000109.1:0-6244 GCF_053598315.1 Streptomyces sp. NPDC001153 | reverse complement strand
TCTGCCCACCCGGCGAGCCACTGATACTGCATCCACAGACCGATGACGAGCTATCAGGTAAATCACCCCCAGGCTAGCCTGCCCCAGCGACTAGGCCGAGCCAGAGGGCAGCCTACGTGCAGCCGTCATGCTCGGCATCGTCCGCCTGCACAAGATCACTGTCGCCCGCCGGAGGACCGCCGACACATCGACCGAAGATCGTTTACGGGACAGCCCTTAGATGATCAATTCCAAGGGGTGCCTGCGGAGGGTGCGGGGGCGGGCGGTCAGGCATCGAGGTCGACTTCGGGGTGCGTGAACCGCACGGGCTTGCCCAGCGACCGGCCGTAGGCGATTTCGGCTCGGGTGCTGTCTCCGATGTAGTCGCCGACTAAAGCGCCTGAGTTCGCGATTTCTGAGGCGCTGGTACCACGAACTTGGCCCCTGCCGCCCGGGCTTCCCGGCCGTGGGCGGCTCGGTTCCGACGGATTCGAGGTCGAATTCTTGGCGTCGGTCATGGGGCCGGAGCGAGACGGTCAGTGAAGCTCGCAGCCGCGGAGCGTCACGGAGTCCACGTAGGTTCCGAAGCTCGATCGCCGGTTACCGAAAGGTCACATTCGGGGCAGTATGGCTCCGTCCTGCCAGCGGTAGAGGTCGCGCAGCAGGGAAATCTCGGCGCCGTGATGGATCAGCTCCCTGTTGACGTGCAGGACCCTGTTCTCCATGGGAAACCGCTCGGGACCCACCGTGGGCGGATTGTCCAGGTCAGCATCTGAGAGCTTGCGGACCCCCGCGTTCCATCTCCCATACATCTCATCGAGCTGTTTCAGCGCCTCGTCAGCGGTCCCCGCGTAGGGGAATGTCTGGGAGTCGACGTCCTGGCCGCCGAAGTACCATCCGACCCGATAGCCCAGGCACGAGACGACGATGTGTGCCAGCCGCCAGGCAATCGTGGTCACCGGCGCTGGCACCGGGGCAGGGGACGCGGAGTCCATCGTCCATTCCCCCGAGCCTTCCGATATCGGTGCGGCCGACGTGCCACGTGGGCGGATGCTCCAGCAGCCGCGCACGGGCTCCCAGAAGTACTCCTCGTCGGTAAGACCCTCCAGCCGTGGCCGCAGGTTCTTGTGCCAGTACCAGTCCAGTTGCTCCGCGAGCTGATCGCTTCTTGTCATTTCCGCACACTTGTCCTGTCTCATTCAATCGAGTCGTTTTCTCAACGAACCGAGTCGTTCGGGCTTCTGTCCCAGCGAACCTAATCGCGCGACTGAGGACGCTGGGGGTGCTGGACGGCTGTACCGGCTGGGGCGGATCACGCGGGTCCGTGCATCGAGTCGTCGTACGTGGACGCGGTGTGCGGGCGCCGTCGCCGTCCGCTGCGGGACTGTGTGACGGGCCGGTTCGAGGATGTCGATCCGCTGCGTACGGCCCGCTGGTCGCACGGTGAGCGTCACTTCCGGGCTGGGACTGGGCGGCGACGACCGGACGGCACGTCGGCTTCGAGTCGTGGCTGGAGCGGGACCGACTGCTGCTGATGGACTTCGATCCGAGCATGTTCCTTCTTCCAGGCCCCGGCCGCGGCGGTCTGTCGTGGAGCCGGTGTATTCCGCGACGAGGCGTGCGGGACGACGACGCTGCCGTGGTCGCAGACGATCGACACACTGCGACGGGCATGGTCGACATCGCTACCAGGTCGATCACCGCAGCGGTGCTGCGGCCCTCCACGAAGGCCGCACAACGGCGATGTCAGCATCGACGCCACCGGCCCGCCGCCGCCCCGCATCCCACTCCGCGGACCACGTGACATACCCGCCGGGCGCCCACCGCCGGCCGACACCGGTTGAGCCGATCCGCACGGAACAACTCCACCTCACCCCACAGGCAGCAGCGCGAGCCTTGCTCACAGCGGCGCTTTCCCGCCCGTCCTCAGACCTTTCGCACAGCCCAGAAACGCAGAGATCCCGTCCGATCGAAATGATCGGACGGGTACAACTGCCGGACTCTGGAAGCCCGCTGCTCGCGGCCGCGCCGCACCACTACCTCGACATCGCCACCCGCGTGCCCTGGCAGTACACCGGCGTCGCGGGCGAGGTCACCAACTGCCGGTCGGGGTGACGCTGCGCCTAGCGTCCGCTGACCCGTCGGCCGCGGTGAACCGGCGTCCGTTCCTGCCCAAAAGCGGGGTCCCACCTCGTCGAAGGCAGACGCCCGCCCGCGCTCACAGCAGTCCGGGCCGCTGCCACTCTTCACCAAGGACGTGGTGGTCGAGGAAGTTCAGGAACGCTTCGTACCAGACCTGGATGTGGCCCGGTGAGAGGATCCAGTGGTTCTCGTCCGGGAAGTACAGGTACTTCGCAGGCACCTCGAACCGCTGCAGATCCTGGAAGAGCGCGGCGCCCTGGCCGACCGGCACGCGGTAGTCCTTCGCGCCGTGGATGACCAGCATCGGCGTACGGATCTTCGCGGCGTCCAGGTACGGGGAGTGCGCCTCGTACCGCTCGGGCCGGGTCACCGGGTCCCCGAAGATGCACTGGAAGTACCAGGGGGCATCGGTGTCGCCCTGGAAGGACCGCAGGTCCCACAAGCCGGCGTGGCTCACGATCGCCTTGAACCGATCGGTGCTTGTGGCGACCCGGTTGGCCATGTAGCCGCCGTAGGAGCCGCCCCCGAGCGCGGTGCGCGCGGCATCGATGTCGTCACGGGCCTCGGTTGCGTCGGTCAGCGCCATCACGTCCGTGTACGGGACCCCGCCCCACTGCCCCCAGCCGCGCCGGTGGCCCTGCTGACCGTAGCCGGTCGACAGGGCCGGGTCGGGCAGCAGCACCGCGTAGCCGCGAGCCGCGAACGGCCACGGGTTCCACCGCCAGGTCCAGCCGTTCCAGCTGCCCTGCGGCCCGCCGTGCACGGCGACGAGCAGCGGCGCGGGGTTCTCGGCCGACGCGCCCTCGGGCAGCACGAGCCAGCCGCGCAACCGGTACCCGTCCGCCGCGTTGGCGTGCACCTCGGTGAGGGTGCCCGGCAGCGCGTCGAACGCACCGGGGGCCGGCAGCTCGACCGGCGTCTGGTCGGCGACGCCGGCCTCGAACCTGACCGGCCGCGGCGGCGAGTCGATCGCGTTGCGCAGCGCGTACAGCGTCCGCCCGTCGGGGGCCACGCAGAGCGAGCCGTACGCGCCCGAGGCGGTGAGCCGGGTCACGGTGCCGTCCGCGTCCCGCCGGAAGACGGGCCCGTGACCCTCCACATCGGCCATGAAGAAGAGGGCGTCGTCGACCGTCGAACAGACAGCACCGACGGGCCAGTGGTCGAACCCGGGCAGCAGATCGACGGCCTCGCCGCCGTCCACGCCGACCCGGACGAGTGTCATGTCCATCGACTCGTCGTAAGTCGGCCACGTCATCCGCGAGCACACGACCGCCGAGCCGTCGTGCGTGAACACCGGCGCCTCGTAGAGGTGCTCCACATCGCCCAGGACGAAGACCTCCTCGCCGGTGGCCGCGTGTGCCACCACCACGGCGGTGCGGTTCTCGGCGGGCACCCGGCCGGGTACGAACCGGGTGTAGGCCACTCGCGTCCCGTCGGGCGACAGCGCCACGTCCCCGGGGTTCTCGAGGCCGACGCCCTGCCCGCCGGCGTCGACCAAGGCGCCCTCGGCCCCCGCGCGCATGAAGGTGTGCTGTTCCTCGGGTCCGAGATCGCGGTCCCAGGCGCGGGTCGGCCCGGCCTCGTACAGGATCGCGGTGACCTTGGCGTCCTTGCGCGCCGTGCGCAGCTTGCCGTGCGCGTCGGCGTCGGCGGCCCCGGGCAGCAGCCCGGCGGTGTGGGCCAGCGCGCCGGAGTCCCGGGCGACGGTGAACGCGGTGATCCCGCCCGGGTGCCGGGCCACGACGGCGGCCTCTCCACGCCCGGGCAGCGCCCACAGCGCGGCACCCTCGTGCTTGTCCTCCGCACTGTCGTCCTCACGTTCCGACAGGAAGTACAGCACCCCGTCCGGGCCGAACGCGGGCCCGGACTCGCCCTTCCCCGACCGGGTCAGGCGCACCGCCTCGCGCTCCCCGGCCGGATCGATCTCCCACAGCCCGGACACGAACCTGGTCCGGTCCTCTGACAGAGTCTGCACGGCGGCGACGAGACGGCCACCGTCGGCGGACAGCGCAAGGGAGTTGACGCGAGGCTGGGCGAGGAACGCGGGCAGGTCGTGGAAGGCGGTCGTGCCACCGGGGATCGCAGACATGCGGACGATTCTTGCTCGCGACGGAGGCGGTGAACAGCGGATTACGGGCGCCGCCCGCCAGGGGTGCCTGCCGCCCGTCCGGCGAAGCTCAGAGGTCCCGTCCGATCGAAGTGATCGGACGGGATCCCGTCAACCGCCTGCGAGCTGACTCGTGAACGGCGCCTCCGATCACAGCAACACGTTCAGACCGCTGCACGCGCCCGACGCTCACGAACGCCCCCTCCAGGGGCGCGGCCCGACTCGTTGAGCGGCGATGTCTGGCTCGGTCCACAGCCGTAACCTCAGCCGAGCTGCTTCAAGTTGGTGCGGGATCGGCGAACACGGTGCGACGACGCTCCCTGCAGTCTGTCTCGACCGACCGAGCCCACGCGTCTCACTCAATCCAGTCCATGCAGGTCAGCAGCATGCGGCCGACTAACTTCATTGAGACAGGACAACACTACATACAACGGAGACTTGGCTGCGCCCCTCGCGGACGCCGTCACCGGCCGTCTACGGGGTGTCCTCCTGGTCTTGGTCGGACAAGGGGTCAGGGTGGAATGGCCGGGTGTAGCGCAGTCCGGTGTCGGGGGTGATGTTGAATACCGCGCATAGGTGTTGCGGGTCGGCGCCGGTGACGGCGGCCTCTTCGAGGATTCGGTCCTCGCGAAGTCGTCGTGCGGTGACGGGGAGATCCTTGAGCAGGGGCTGCATCCAGCCGATGGTCACCGGCGTGCGAGAGTGCGCGGTCTGCGAGCTGATGAACAGGTGGGGGTTGCGGGTGTGTGGCCAGCGTGCGTTCCGGAGTTGGATGTAGTCGGCGGCGGCCCGGCGAGTAAGACGTCATCTCATTTGGCTGCATGGGTAGGCTGTCGGCCGTGGTGGGGATCGTTGAGCGGCTGGTGCCGGACGAGTTGTGGGAGTTGTTCCAGCGAGTGGTGCCGAAGGCGCCGGTGCGGCCTCAGGGTGGTGGCCGTCGCCGGCATGGTGACCGGGAGGTGCTGGCCGCGATCGTGTTCGTGGCCACGTCTGGCTGCACGTGGCAGCAGTTGCCGTCGGCGTCGTTCGGGCCGTCGGGTGCCACGGCCCATCGACGCTTCACCGAGTGGACGAAGGCCAGGGTGTGAGCCAAGCTCCATCGCCTGGTCCTGGATGAACTCGGCTCCCGTGGCGAACTCGACTGGTCCCGCTGTGCGATCGACTCGGTGAACGTGCGGGCGCTGAAAAGGGGGAGCTGACGGGCCCGAATCCTGTCGACCGGGGCAAGTATGGCTCGAAGATCCACTTGGTCACCGAGCGGGCCGGTCTGCCCCTGTCCGTCGGGATCTCGGGGGCGAACCTCCACGACAGTCAGGCTCTGATCCCGCTGGTGAAGGGCATACCGCCGATCCGCTCCCGCCGCGGCCGACGACGGCGCAAGCCGGGCAAGCTTCACGCCGACAAGGGATACGACTACGACCACCTGCGGCGATGGTTACGGCAGCGCGGGATCACCCACCGCATCGCCCGCAAGGGAATCGAGTCCTCGCAGCGGTTGGGCCGCCACCGGTGGACCATCGAACGCACCATGTCCTGGCTCGCCGGCTGCCGCCGCCTCCACCGCCGCTACGAGCGCAAAGCCGAGCACTTCCTGGCCTTCACCAGCATCGCCAGCACCCTCATCTGCTTCCGCAGACTCACCAAATGAGATGACCTCTAAAGGCATCCAGGGGATGGTCGATGTCGCCGAACGAGAGCCGGCCGCCGGTGAAGTCGACGGCAGCCAAGGGCAACTCGCGGGCCTGGTGGGGGTAGAGCGCATGAACGCCGATGAGGGCGATCAGTAGCTTGAGGGCGGGGTCGGTGTCGGCAGCCGCGGCGAGAGTTTGGATCGCCTCGGGGCTCAGTGGCGTGGGCACCGAGGTGGGCTTCGCTCCCAAGCGCAGGCCGCGTGCGGGATTGACGAACAGCAAGCGTTGGCTCTTAGTGGGCGGTTCGTGAGTCTTTGAGTGGATCTGCTGTCGCCTGATGGTGTGGCGGCGGGGCGGAATCTGCCGGCCCGCGGTGGTTGATCTG
>NZ_JBSFJZ010000108.1:0-6629 GCF_053598315.1 Streptomyces sp. NPDC001153 | reverse complement strand
GCCGGGTGCACCCCGAAACCCTCGACACCCGTCTCCTCCGGCAGAGCCACCTCGGCATAGATCTCCTCGGCCGAACCGGCACCGGAGCGCCAGGCGGCCGTCAAGCCCTGGAACACCGGCCCGTACTCCAGACCCGCCTGCGCCAGTGTGTCGTACAGGCCTTCCAGATCGACCCGCTCAGCACCCCGCGGCGGCCACGCGGCCAGCTCGAACGAAGGCGCGGGCGCGGCGGCGGAGAGCACACCGGTGGCGTGTCGCGTCCAGGGCTCGTCGGTTCCCTCGGCGCGCGAGTGGACGGTGACCGTGCGGGCGCCCGACTCGTCGGGCGCTCCCACCGACACCTGTACGGCGGCTCCGCCATGCTCCGGCAGTACGAGCGGCGCCTCCAGCGTCAGCTCCTCCAGCAGCTCGCAACCGACCTCGTCGCCGGCGCGGATCGCCAGGTCCACCAGGCCGGTGCCCGGGAACAGCACGGTGCCGCCGACCGCGTGATCCGCCAGCCACGGCTGCGACGCCGTCGACAACCGGCCCGTCAGCACCACACCGTCACTGTCGGCCAGGGTCACCGCCGCGCCGAGCAGCGGGTGGCCGGAGGCGCCGATGCCCATTTCGGACAGCGCGGTGCCCGTTTCGACGGTGCTCTCCAGCCAGTACGTGCTGCGCTGGAAGGCGTAGGTGGGCAAGCCCTCGATCACGCGGGTCCCGGCACCCGCGTAGAACGCGGTCCAGTCGGGCGAGGCCCCGCAGACGTGCAGCCGAGCCACGGCGATCAGAAGTGCGGGCACCTCGGCGCGGCCCTTGCGCAGCGCGGCCGTCAGCACGGCCGTCTCCGACCCGACCGACTGCTGCGCCATGGCGGTCAGCACACCGTCCGGCCCCACTTCCAGGAAGCGGGTCACTCCCTCCGACTCCAGCACCTTCACCGCGTCCGCGAACCGGACCGCCTCACGGACATGGCGGACCCAGTACCCCGGATCGGACAGCTCGCTCGCGCCCACCGGGGTGCCGGTCAGGGTCGACACAATCGGGATGCTCGGCACGCCGTACTCCAACTCGGCTGCCACAGCGCGGAATTCGTCGAGCATCGGGTCCATCAGCGGGGAGTGGAAGGCGTGCGAGACCTTCAGCCGGGTCGTCTTACGGCCCTCCGCCTCGAAGTGCGCCTTGATCCGCAGCGCCTCCGCCTCCACACCGGAGACCACCACCGCCTGCGGGCCGTTCACGGCGGCGATGCCGATGCCGTCGGCGAGCAGGGGGCGTACCTCGTCCTCCGTCGCCTGGACAGCGACCATCGCGCCGCCTTCCGGCAGCGCCTGCATCAGCCGGCCGCGAGCCACGACCAGCCTCGCCGCATCGGCGAGGGACAGCACCCCGGCCACATGCGCGGCGGCGAACTCACCGATCGAGTGACCGGCCAGGTAGTCGGGCCTGATACCCCACGACTCCACCAGCCGGTACAGCGCCACCTCGACCGCGAACAGGGCCGGCTGGGTGAACTCCGTACGGCTCAACCGCTCCGCGTCCTCACCCCACACGACCTCCCGCAACGGCAGGTCGAGCACATCCAGGACCGCGTCGAAAGCCTCGGCGAACACCGGGAACGCCTCATACAGCTCCCGGCCCATCCCGACCCGCTGCGCACCCTGACCCGTGAACAGGAACGCCGTACGACCAGCACCCCGCACACTCCCCTGCACCACACCCGCAGCCGACCGGCCCTCCACGAACGCGCTCAGACCCGCCAGCAACTCCTCCCGGTCCGCACCCACCACGGCCGCCCGGAAGTCCAGGGCGGTACGGCGGGTGGCGAGGGAGTGGGCGATGTCCAGCGAGCTCAGGGACGGATCGCTGGTGACGTATGTCCGCAGGCGTTCGGCCTGAGCGCGCAGGGCCTCGGGGGTCTTGCCGGACAGCGGCCAGATGACCGGACCGGGCACCGTTTCCGGGTTCTCGAGGGCCTTCTCTGCGGGGGCCTCTTCGATGATGACGTGGGCGTTGGTGCCGCTGATACCGAACGAGGAGATGCCCGCACGGCGCGGACGCCCCGTCTCCGGCCACGGACGGGACTCGGTCAGCAGCCGGACGTTGCCCTCCGACCAGTCCACCTGGTGCGTGGGCTCATCGACGTGAAGGGTCTTGGGCAGCACACCGTGACGGATCGCCTCGACCATCTTGATGATGCCCGACACACCCGCCGCCGCCTGCGTGTGCCCCATGTTCGACTTGATCGAACCCAGCCACAACGGCTGATCCTCCGGACGGTCCTTCCCGTACGTCGCCAGCAGCGCCTGCGCCTCGATCGGGTCACCCAGAGTGGTACCCGTACCGTGCGCCTCCACCGCGTCCACGTCGGTGGTGCTCAAGCCCGCCTGGGCCAGTGCCTGCCGGATGACCCGGCGCTGGGAGGGTCCGTTGGGGGCCGTCAGGCCGTTGCTCGCGCCGTCCTGGTTCACTGCCGAGCCCTTGACGACCGCGAGGACCGGGTGGCCGTTGCGGCGGGCGTCGGACAGGCGCTCGACGAGCAGCATGCCCACGCCCTCGCCCCACGCGGTGCCGTCCGTGGAGTCGGCGAACGACTTGCACCGGCCATCAGGAGCCAGCCCCCGCTGCCGGCTGAACTCCACGAACGCCTCCGGCGTCGCCATCACCGCCACACCACCGGCCAGCGCCAGCGAGCACTCCCCCGACCGCAACGCCTGCGCCGCGAGATGCAACGCCACCAACGACGACGAGCACGCGGTGTCCACGGTCACGGAGGGGCCTTCGAGGCCGAACGTGTAGGACACCCGGCCCGAGGCGACGGAACCGGTGTTCGTGTTGTCCTGATAGTCGTGGTACATCATCCCGGCGAACACGCCCGTGGCCGAGCCCTTCAGCGTCGTCGGGTCGATGCCGGCCCGCTCGATCGCCTCCCAGGCGGTCTCCAGCAGCAGCCGCTGCTGCGGATCGATCGCCAGGGCCTCGTTCGGGCTGATGCCGAAGAAGTCGGGGTCGAAGTCGCCCGCACGGTGGAGGAAGCCGCCGTGCTTGACGTAGCTGGTGTTGGGACGCTCGGAGGCGGGGTCGTACAGCTCGTCGATGTTCCAGCCGCGGTTGGTCGGGAACTCCGACACCGCGTCCACCCCGTCGGCTACCAGCCGCCACAGGTCCTCCGGCGTCTCCACCCCGCCCGGGTAACGGCAGCTCATCCCGACGATGACGATCGGGTCGCCGTCCGTCGCGGCGACGGTGGGGGCCGCGCCGGTCGCGTCCTCGCCGGTACCCGTGACCTCCTGGGCCAGGTGGCGGGCGAGCACGACCGGGCTCGGGTAGTCGAAGACGAGGGTGGCGGGCAGCCGCATGCCGACGGCTTCGCCGAGGCCGTTGCGGAACTCGACCGCGCTGAGCGAGTCGAAGCCCAGCTCGCTGAAGGCCTGTGCGGGGTCGATGGCCTCCGGTCCCGCGTGACCGAGGGTCGCGGCGGCCGTGGCCCGGACCAGACCGAGGATCTCGGCCTCCTGCTCCTCCGGGGAGAGTCCGGCGAGTCGTTGGGCGAGGGCCGACGACGACGCCGTACCCGTCGTACCGCTGACGACCCGGCGGGCCGGGCGGCGGACCAGACTGCGGAACAGTTCCGGGAGTTCGCCGGCGCCCGCGCCGAGTGCCTTGACGTCCAGGCGGATGGGGACGAGGGCGGGGGCGGGCAGGGCGCTCGCGGTGTCGAACAGCGCCAGGCCCTGCTCGGGCGTAAGCGCGTGCACACCGGTGCTGTTCATCCGGTCGATGTCGGCCTGGCTCAGCTCACCGGCCATGCCGCCGCCCCACAGGCCCCAAGCCAGCGACTGTGCGGGCAGACCCTGCGCCTTGCGGTGGGCGGCGAGAGCGTCCAGGAACGTGTTGGCGGCCGCGTAGTTGCCCTGGCCCGGATTGCCCAGGGTGCCCGCGGCGGAGGAGAAGAGGACGAACGCGGTGAGGTTCTTGTCCGCGGTCAGCTCGTGCAGGTTCAGGGCCGCGTCCACCTTCGGACGCAGCACCTTCTCCACCCGCTCCGGGGTGAGGGAGGCGATCACACCGTCGTCCAGGACACCGGCCACATGCACGACCCCCGACAGGTCGACCCCGTCCAGGAGCGCGGCCAGCGCCTCACGGTCCGCCGCGTCACAGGCCGCCACCGTCACCTCGGCGCCCAGAGCGGACAGCTCCTGGGCCAACTCCCGCATACCGGGGGCCTTTTCACCCCGACGGCTGGTCAGCAGCAGACGGCGCACCCCGTACTCGGTCACCAGGTGCCGGGCGAAGAGACCGCCCAGGGTGCCGGTCGCACCGGTCACCAGCACCGTCCCCTCGGCGGAGAAGACCGACGCGGGACGGGCTGCCTCGTCGTCCGTCACAGGGGTGCGCACCAGCCGGGCTCCGTGGGCCGCGCCGTCACGGACCACGACCTGCGGTTCACCCGTCGCCAACGCCAGGGCGACGGCGTCATCGGTGTCGGTGTCGGTGTCGGTGTCGACATCGACCAGGACGAAACGGTCCGGGTCCTCCGACTGGGCGGAGCGGACCAGGCCCCACACGGCGGCACCCGCCAGGTCGGTGACGTCCTCACCCGGCAACGCCACCGCCCCCCGCGTCACTACCGCGACACGCCCGGCAGCCGACCGCAGCTCGGCGAGCGCCCGATGCACCGCCGTCCGCACGGCTTCCCCGTCCGCACCCGGCGCGCTGCTGAGCACCACCACATCATCCGGCGCAGAATCATGCGAACGCACCTCCGGCAGTCGCGCCCAGTCCAGCTGGAACAGTGATGCGTGGAACGCCGACCGGGCCGCCGCCAGCTGCTCCGGCGCGACCTCCCGGAGCACCAGTGAACGGACCGTCGCCACCGGGCTGCCCTGCTCGTCGGCGACCGCGAGGGCGACACCCTCGGCGCCCTCGCGGGCGAGTCGGACCCGTACCCGGGAAGCACCGGTCGCGTGCAGCGAGACACCGGTCCAGGCGAAGGGCAGACGTGTGCTCTCGGCACCGCCGGGCAGCAGCCCGGTCGCGTGCAGGCAGGCGTCCAGCAGGGCCGGGTGCACTCCGAAGCCCTCGACACCGGTTTCCTCCGGCAGGGCCACCTCGGCGTAGATCTCCTCGGCCGAACCGGCACTGGAGCGCCAGGCGGCCGTCAGGCCCTGGAACACCGGCCCGTACTCCAGACCCGCCTCCGCCAGTGTGTCGTACAGGCCCGTCAGCTCGACCCGTTCGGCGCCCTGCGGCGGCCACTGGGCCAAGTCGAAGGAGGCCTGCGGTGCCGCGGCCGACAACAGTCCCGTCGCGTGCCGGGTCCACGTGCCCTCCTCGTCGTCGGAGCGCGCGTACACGTTCACCTGCCGCGTGCCGTCCTCGCCGGCGCTACCGACCACCACCTGTACGGCGACTCCGCCGCGCTCCGGCAGCACGAGCGGCGCCTCCAGCGTCAGCTCCTCCAGCAGCTCGCAGCCGACCCGGTCGCCGGCCGCCAGCGCCAGGTCCACCAGCCCGGTACCGGGGAAGAGGACGGTGCCGCCGACCGCGTGGTCCGCCAGCCACGGCTGGGCCGACGTGGAGAGCCGGCCCGTCAGCACCACACCGTCGCTGTCCGGCGAGGCCACCACGGCGCCGAGCAGCGGATGCACCGCACGGTCGAGCCCTGCGGACGTCACCCCACCGGTGTCCGCACCGGCCCACGCGTCGGACCAGTACTCCAACGCGTCCATCCAGTAGCGCCGGCGCTGGAAGGCGTAGGTGGGCAGGTCGACGCGGCGGGCTCCGGTGCCCGCGTAGAACGCCGCCCAGTCGACCTTCCCACCGTGCACGGCGATCCGGGCCACGGCGGACACCAGCTCACGCGCTTCATCACGGTCACGACGCAGAGCCGGGACGAAGACACCCTCGGCACTCTGCTGGCCCATCGCCGTCAGCACGGCGTCGGGGCCGAGTTCGAGGTAGGTGGTCACACCCTTCTCGGCCAGCACCTCCACCGCGTCCGCGAACCGGACCGCCTCACGGACATGGCGGACCCAGTACTCCGGGTCGGACAGCTCGTCGGTGACCAGAGCACCGGTCAGGGTCGACACGATCGGGACCGCAGGCGTGCCGTACTCCAACTCCGCTGCGATCGCCCGGAATTCGTCGAGCATCGGCTCCATCAGCGGCGAGTGGAAAGCGTGCGAGACCTTCAGCCGCGTCGTCTTACGGCCCTCCGCCTCGAAGTGCGCCTTGATCCGCAGCGCCTCCGCCTCCACACCGGAAACCACCACCGCCTGCGGGCCGTTCACCGCCGCGATACCGACACCATCCACCAGCAGCGGACGGACCTCGTCCTCGGTCGCCTGCAGGGCGACCATCGCGCCGCCCTCCGGCAGCGCCTGCATCAAACGGCCACGAGCCACGACCAGCTTCGCCGCATCCGCCAGGGACAGCACCCCGGCCACATGCGCGGCGGCGAACTCACCGATCGAATGCCCCGCCAGATAGTCGGGCCTGATACCCCACGACTCCACCAGCCGGAACAACGCCACCTCGACCGCGAACAGAGCCGGCTGGGTGAACTCCGTACGGCTCAGCCGCTCCGCGTCCTCACCCCACACGACTTCCTTGAGCGGCAGGTCGATCACATCCAGGACCGCGTC
>NZ_JBSFJZ010000107.1:0-7592 GCF_053598315.1 Streptomyces sp. NPDC001153 | reverse complement strand
CCAGCCCGTCCAACCGCTTATTGAAACGCGGTGTCTGTAGGTCCGGGTGGGGATAATCAGTTTACAGGGGGGTTATTAGCCCCCCCCCCCCCCCCCCCGCACGCCACTCGTCACTGTCGTACGGGTGTGCGCCCTGTACTGCGTTGAGTCGGTCCTTGATGAAGCGGTCCAACTCGTCGAGGTCTGCCTCGGTGAGGCCAGCGGCGTGAGTCAGCTTGACGTCGGGTGGCCAGCTCGGTGGCGGTGGTCATCAATCCCTCTCTCAGAAGCCGAACTGGCCAGCCGTCATGTCCGGTTTGTCGCATCGGATAGGTGAGCTTGTCCGGGCCTCAAAGCAGCACCTCCTCTTCGGCTTCCACAAAGCCGAAGGCCTGGGACGCACGCGGTCACAGCTGGGGGCGGAGTACGTCGTAGGCCCAGGCAGCCAAAGTGGTGGGGGTGGTGGTGTGCAGGGTTCGCGGCTGTTCCGGGACGAAGCCGTTCCGCAGCCCGGTCGACATCCCGACGACCGCTTCGACCAGGCCGTCGGCCATTCCGGATGTGCGCAGCAGGTTACGCATCGCATCGTCGCTGACCCGCTCTGCGCGCAGCGGGCGGCCGATGGCGGCGGACACGATCTCGGCAGCCTGCGGCCAGGTGAGGTCGGCCGGGCCGTGGACGGCCTGGACACAGCGTCCGGACCAGCCGGTCGACAGCAGCCGGGTCACGGCGACCTCCGCGATGTCACGCGGCGCGACCCAGGCAAGGGGCTGGTCCAAGGGCAGGATCACGGGAATGACGCCGGTGCGTACGGCATCGAGCTGGAGCTCCAGGTTGGTGAAGAAGTAGCCGCAGCGCAGGTGCGCGACGGTGGCACCGAGGGAGTCGAGGGCGAGCTCGGTTCCCGCGAGACCGTCGATCTCGCCGGCTCCGTGGCGCTTCTCGGCGCCGACGCTGCTCTGGAAGACCGTCCGCTCGATGCCGTTCTCCCTGACGGCGTGCACGACGCTCGCCGTGGCCAACTCGTAGTCCCCAAGCGGATCTTCGCCCACCGACGGGGGATCCACCCAGAACAGGGCGTCGGCCCCGGCAGTGGCGGCGACGACAGCCTTGGTGTCGCGCTGGTCCACCGCGACCGCCTCGACCTCGCGACGCACGTCGGGCGCGAGCCGTCCGGGATCGCGCGCCAGTACCCGTGGACGGACTCCGGCCCGCAGGAGCATGGCGACAACGTGTCGTCCGACGTTGCCGGTGGGCGTCGTGACTGCGATACGCATGGCTTGGTGTCCTTTCGACGGTTTCCAGCAGGACGCTAGAAGCCAATCCAGACACCTCGTGTCCCCTTTGCGGGACAGGCCACGCGTGGCTCTGTTCACGAGAACCGGCTCGGCTCAACTTCTCTGAAGCGGCCACTCTGAGTGACGTCTGAGCTGCTCCGGGCCGTACGCAAAGTCGCCCGAAATCAGTCCGCGGGCAAGGCAAGTGGACCGACAGTTCGGGGCCGTGGAAGAGGTCATGCTCCGGCTGGAGGAGTTGTTGTTCCCCTAGATCGCGGACGTCGCGGTGCTGTCGGTGGACGTGAACATCGAGATGGTGCGCGTTGACGCGCAATGCACTGCGGACGGCGCCGTGTGCCCGGTCTGCGGGGTCTGGTCGAACCGGGTTCATGGTTCCTACCTGAGGTTTCCCGCTGATGTTCCGAGCGGAGGCCGAAGCGTTGTTCTCCAGCTCAGGGTTCGTCGGTTCGCCTGCGGGAACCGTGGGCGCTCACGCCGTACTTTCGTCGAGCAGATACCCGGCGTGACATGCCGGCATGGTCAGCGGACCGAGCGGCTGCGCTCGACTCTGGCTGCGGTCGGTCTGGCCCTCGCGGGCCGGGCCGGAGCCCGCATCGCCCGCGTCCTGGGGGTGCCCGTCAGCCGCAGCACGGTGCTCCGGCTGGTCGACGCTCTCCCGATCCCGAGGCGGCCGTCCACGTGTGGTCGACGTCGACGAGTACGCCACCCGCAAGGGCCGCCACTCCGGCACCGTCCTCGTCGACATCGAGACCCGCCGCCCCATCGACCTGCTGCCCGACCGGGAGGCATCCAGCCTGGCGGCCTGGCTCGCCGAACGGCCAGGCGTTGAGGTCGTCTGCCGGGACCGGGCGCGTCTGCCGGGACCGGGCGCCGTTTTTCGCGGAAGGCGCCACCACCGGCGCCCCGGAGGCTATCCAGGTCGCGGACCGGTGGCATCTCTGGCACCACCTGAGCGAAGCCGCCGAACGAGCCGTCGCCCAGCACCCCGCTGCCTGCGAGCTTTGGCCCCGGCAGCACCCGAGCCTGAGCCGGAGCCCGCCCCTGGAGAGGAGCCGTCCGGCTCGCCCTGGCCGACCGGGCACCGGTTCGCCGACCGCAGCCGGGCCCGGCACGCCGCTGTTCACGCACTGCTGGAGGCCGGGCACAGCCGCCGCTCGATCCAGCGGCAGCTCGGGATGACCTGGCGCATCGTCAAACAGCTCGCCGACGCCGCCCGGCCGGAAGAACTCTTCACCGGCCAGTGGCAGAACCGGCCCTCCGTCCTCGACGAGTACAAGACCTCCCTCGACGACCGGTGGAAAGAGGGCTGCCCCAACGCCTGGAAACTGTGGGAGGAGATCGTGCCGCTCGGCTACAAAGGCAGCTACCAGCGCGTCCGCGCCTACCTGCACAAGAAGCGCACCTCGCCGCGGCCGGTGACCGCCCGGCCACCCTCGCCCCGTACGGCCGCCGGATGGATCCTCCGCCGCCCAGAAACCCTGACCGAGCCCGAACAGCTCCAGCTCAAGACCGTCCGCACCCACTGCTCCGAACTCGACGCCCTCACTCGGCACGTCCGCTCCTTCGCGGTCATGCCCACCGAGCGCCAGGGCGACCTCCTGCCCCAATGGCTCAACGCCGTCCGGCAGGACGACCTGCCCAGCCTCCACACCCTCGCCGCCGGCATCGACCGAGACCTCGACGCCGTCATCGCCGGCTTCACCCTGCCCTGGAACTCGGGTACGTCGAAGGCCACGTCAACCGGATCAAGATGCTCAAGCGCCAGATGTTCGGCCGCGCAGGCTTCAGGCTCTTACGCAAGCGGGTACTACTCGCCTGAGCCGGCTGACCGAGTTCCGGCTACTTCAGCAGTTGGAAGCCGGGCTGCCGAGCCCATGCTCTGAGGAACTCCGCCGAACCGTACGTGGTGGGCAATGGATCGGTCACCATGGCGATGACGCCGGGAAGACCGGCCACGATGGGTACCTGGTCCTCCCTTAGTTCGGCGTTGACAACGCCGCCGATCACGTCCATGACGGCGGCGGTCAGTAGGGCCGTGACGACGTGGTCGACTGGACGGTTGCAGAAGGCGACGACGTGGACGGCGTGGGTCGGCGTGAAGCCGATGAGAGGCTCCTGATCGACTTCGTCAGCGTGCTCAGCCTCGAAGACGGACTCGTCGCCGATGCCCGCCCCCATGACGGAGACCAGAACGGGCCGCCGTCCGTCCACGCCCCCGGTGTACGAGATGCCGAGGCTCTCCGCCTGAATGTTCAGGTCGTACTCGCCGACCCGCTTCTCCTCAAACCGTGCCGAGGAGCGAACCAGAAGGTCACGGAGCTGCTGAATCGCAGCGCGGGGGACGGCCTCCGCCAACTCGACCACCAACACCGGTCCACTCATGGCTCGCAGCCTAACCAGCCGGAACCGTCCTACCCACCTCATTACTCAGCGTGCACGCTTCACAGAAATTGAGTCAGAGCCCGAGAACCGACAGCACATGTTCACCAGTTTCGACAGCACGGAGAGGTCCGGAATCTTCGAACGACGTGGCCTGATGACACCTGTCAGACCTCAGGCCTAAGGTGTGCCGGTGATCTTCAGAAGGAATCAGAAGGCCGCGGACCTGGCCGCCGTCATGTCAGAGCTGGAGCAGGCAGTGGCCGCTCGCGACGGTGGCCGCACCGAGCGAGCGTTCAACGCGGCGATGAGTGGTCTGCAGTCGGCGACGGGCACCGAATGCGTGCCGGTGGGACCCCGGTTGGCCGCGCTACTCCCTGCCTTTCCGCCCACCGGTCCGCGCCCGATGCTGGCGACCATGGCCGGCTTCTGCGTGGAACGTGGTGCCGATCCGGCGGCGTGTGCGGAGCCGGTCCTCGACGGCACCCACCGGGACCTGCTCGATGCCCTGGAGTTCGCCCGCCGCTGGGCCGCCGCCGGCGATGCCGGGGACGAACTGCCAGACGCCGACGAGAAGATCATCGACGACGCGCTGATGGCCCGGCTGGGTGGCGAGGCGCACGAGGCGTTGCGGCTGGCGCTGGCCTGGTGCTCGGTCGAGCAGTGGCAGCCCCCCGCGCTGGCCGTGCTGTGCCGCAGCACCGAGGTGCGCCGTCGGCACGCATCCGCGCTCCTGCCCGCCTGCCGCGACCTGGCGGCCCTGGAGCGGCACGACCTCAAGTGCCTGGCTTACGCGCTGGCGATCCTGGACGACGAGCCCCTGGTGGTGTTGCACCGGCCCACCGGGACCGGGTTCGAAGTGCGCATCGGCGGCATCGGGGACAACTTCCAGTTGCACACGCTGCTCGCCCACGTCCTCGTCGGCGGCGGCCACGTGCCCGGCACCGCACCGTCGGCGGAGAGCGTCCGCCTGGCCACGGGCCCCGAGCCCGCCCAAGGGCGCACCGGGGCCGTCGCGACCGGGGCCTTCGAACTCCTCGCCCCGGACGGGGAGCGGATCTGGAACGAGGGGCTGCCCGACGACATCCCCGTTGTGGAGGGACGCCGCCTGCTCGTGCTGGACGAGCCGATGTACCCGCGCAGTTGGAACGCCGACCGGTTCTTCCCGATGCTCCCGGGGACGGCCGAGCTGACTCGTGTGCTGTCCGCCGACGAGGTCCAGACCTGGTTCACCTACACCTGCTGGACGTCCTGACCCGGTCGCCCGGCGCCACCGCTGGGCGTCGGCTGCTGCCGCGGCCAGAAGTCGGGGCTCGGGCCTGGCCACTATCGAACAAGAAGCGCACAACATCGGGTGCGCGGCATCGGTGCGCTCAGTGGCCGGCCTCCCGGCCGTGGTGCGGTCCGGGCTCCTGCGGGCGGTGAACCCGCTGGTCGTCCTCGCGCACCGGGTGTACTGGGTCGGCATCGTCCTGTTCAGCGTAGCGGCCCTAGCGGGCGCGGGAGTCGGCGGCCGCCTTGGTGAACGCGTCCTGAAGGTGGCGCAGTCGCTCGGCCGTGAGATCGAGGGCTTCCACATCCGTGGGGGACTTCCTCAAGGCCCGTAGCGCCGTCAGGTCGACCGCCTCCCGGCGGCCGGCCTCCGGCTCCTGGTCGTCGTGCTCCCGGTCGGCGGGCCGGGGTGCGAGCAGCTGCTCGGGCATCGCCGCCTGCTGGGGTGCGTGACGACGTCGTACGCCCGGCCCCGCGCAGCGGTGACGGTGGTGCGCAGCTTCTCGCGGAGCACCGCGCCGGCGAGGACGGCCCGCTCGTACTGCAACGGAACGCGAGGTACCTCCCACTGCCCCGGCCCCAGGTCCGAGGGCCGGGGCGGCGCGGACGGTGTGCCTGGGTCGGCCGGGGGCCGCCGGTCCGGGTCCGGGAGGGTGGTCGGCGGGCGGCGGGCGGGTTCGAGGTCGGCCAGCGACCAGCGGGCGGTGTAGAGGAGGTAGGCGGGCAGCAGGCCGCGCAGCGTCTTCAGCTCGCTGATGTCCAGGCAGTACGTGGCGCGCGCGGCGTCCACGATTTGCTCGTCCAGGCCCGGCTCGCGGCGGCGGCCGCGCAGGACGAGAGCGAGGTGACGACGGGCTTCGGCGAGCAGGTGCCGGCGGTGGGTCAGCTCGCCGAGGTATGGCACCGCATCGACGCCGAGCCCGGCGATCTCAGCGACGTTGTCCAAGCCGACCACCGGGTCGCCACCGTCGGACGGGGATCTCAACACGCACGAGAAGGCACTCATCGCCGAGCTACGGGATCGCTGCCAGCGACGCTAAATCCTCGGTGCGCAGGCCGCACGCAGGCCGGGGTCCGGCCTACGCCAGGATCGCTGCCGGGGCGTCACCTCACCAGTTGCCCGGATCGGCTATCAGCGCGACTCTCCGAAGTGCACACGGCCACAATAGGCCGTACCACGCAAGGAGAGAGACGATGGCCCCAGCGCCGGGGTGGCAAGCACACCGCCCCGGTGCCCCAGGTGACGATGGTCAACGCGACGGAGGCTGTTCGATCGCGCCGCCCCGATGATGTGTAGGGATGTAGCCCTTCGCCCCAGGTGGCAGAGCATCGAGGCACGCCTTGGAGCAGGCGTTGACCAGTAGCGGCAGGACGTCGGTCGCCACCACCTGGGAGAGCCACGCCTGGTGCGGGCCCGGCGCCGAGATCGGGCCGGTGCAGACACTGCAGGTGCGTGCCGCGGTGGTGCCCCAGCGGGCGGGAGCCAGGCCGTCGAGGTCCAGGACCGTATCGCCGGGCGGGAGGAGACGCGGGAACGGCGGCCGGTACTTGTAGTTGCCGTAGATCGAGCGTGTGCTCACCGTGCTGTTCACCAGCCGAGCGCATCGCGTGATTTCGTACGGGAACCAGTGCAGCCGTCGCGAAGTGTAGGGGCTGAACTCCTCCAGGCTTGTCATGTCGCCGATCTCCGGGGGTATCCGGACCAGGTTGCTTCCGTACAGCACAAGGGTCCGCACCGCCGTCAGTCGCCCGATCGACGCCGGCAGCGTCACGATCTGCCGCCGCTCCTCAGGGCTCAGCTCCGGCAGCGGGCGGAACTCCTCCCGCCCGTCGGACGCCGCCTCTTCGATCAGCTCCAGCAGCCGGAGCCAGCCCGGAGCACTGGTGTCCTGGATCTCGGCGTGGAAGGACGTCGCGGCGCCGGGCGGACTCACCCGGACCTGGCTGAAGCAGTGGCAGCGGTCCTGCAGCACCCCGGGCTGGGAGTCCACCGCCTCGGGAAAGCGGTTCGGGAAGACCTGTGCGGGCAGCTGTTCGTCCGTCATGGCGCAACGATAAGGACGTGGCGCCCGGTACGGCGCCATCCGGTGTCCCCGGCCGGTGATGTAACCGCCCTCCGTCAGCTACTTGGTGATGGTGTCGGCCAGGAAGCCCCCGTGTGGGTTGACGAGATCTCACTGATGCCCTCGCCAGCGGCCGTTGCTCGCCCACCCAACGATCACGGCCTTCGTGAACCACGCCACTTTAACTTCGATGGCACACGTCAATCTTCGACGGCACAGAACACCCAAGTGCACGACGATTCCCCGCTGACCCGTCTCGACATGTTGCGGTTCGCCCGCCGCATCGTCGAGCAGCAGGCCGCGCGACAGCTGGACCAGATCGACCAGCGGATCGCGGATGAGGAACGGCGCGAGCACGAGCGGCAGCAGGGCGAGCAGCATCGGCCGCCGGCACCCGACTGGCTGCTGGAGCTCGGCCTCAACCGTGAAACGGCCGCCGTATACGTCCAGCCGGCGGCTGCTGGAACGCCGGTGGGCGCAGCAAAGGTGTCGACCGATCGACCGCACTTAGAAGTCCTAACAGAAGTGGTTGATCATGTGACTGCTGGCTTATCCGCTCGTTGGTCTGGTCGTGGGGAAACGTCAGTCGCGGCCGTGGATC
>NZ_JBSFJZ010000106.1:0-7939 GCF_053598315.1 Streptomyces sp. NPDC001153 | reverse complement strand
CAGCCCACCACCCTGCGGATATCTCACACAACCGGCATACCGCGACGATCACACATCGTCAGCCCTCGACGACATCACGCCGCAAAGGTCAGTAGCGTCCGGATGCTCTGCGGTCCCGTACTGCAGCAAGGGGGGCGGACGGCCGCGCACATGGGGAGACGCATGCCGTCATGGCGGTCGCCGTGCGCGCGACCAGGTCTGCGGGCCCTCGCCCGCGCGAGAGCGCAGGACTTCGAGACCGACATACGGGCACGGCCCGGAAGGAAGACACCTGTGAATCGAACCGTGCGTCAGCGCGGCTGGGTCGCGCTGTTGCTGGCCGGCGCCGTCATGGCAGCGCTTCCGGCGGCAGCGGCCGCCGACGAATCCCCCATCAACCCGGCACTGCCGACGCCGACACTGCCTGCCGGCTCGGCCTGCGGCAGCGACAGCAGCCCGACCTGGCAGACCGTGACCACTCCGACTCCCGCGGACATGACGGTCTCCATCGGCGTGCCCCGGCCCACCGTGGGTGGAGTGTCGTACCAGGGAGTCGTCCACGCATGGGACGTCGACGGATCGCAGGCAGCCGACGGGTCCGTCTCCGGGCTGCCGGTTCCCTACCAATCCGTGTATGTCCCGCTGCCCCTGACGGATGGACACACCTACGGCTGGCACGCGTCGACGTACGACGGGACGGCGTACTCGAACCCAACCGCGTCCTGCTACTTCCGGGTCGACGACAGCGCGCCCCTCGCCCCGGTCGTCACGAACCCGGACTTCCCCCCGGCGGGCAGCCCGGGAACGCCCACGAAGGCCGCCGGGCAGCCCACAACGTTCCGCTTCACTTCCCGTGATCCCCTCCCCGGCGGATGCGTGGAAGCGGAGGCTCCGGACTGCTGGGCCAGCGGTCTGGATCACTTCGAGTACGCCTTCGACCAGCAGCCCGGCATCGGCGCCGCCCAGACCCCGGCCGACGCCCAGGGCAAGGGAACCCTGACAGCCTCCCTGACCTGGGGGAGCCACACCCTCAACGTCGTCGGCGTCGATGCGGCCGGGAACCAGACGACGCAACCGACGGCCTACACGTTCTACGTGCCATGGCAGCTCCCGGCGCCGACCACCATCAACCTCACCGCCCCGGTAAAAAGCAACCGCGCGTCCCAGCTGACCGTGTCCGGTCAGCTGTCGGCGGACACGTACCCATCCGGTGAGGCCGTCAAGGTGGTCAAGAGCGACCTCGCCCACCCCGCCGGCGTGGCGCTGCCCGACGCGCCGCTGTCCGCCGACGGCACATTCCACATTGCCGACGTCCCGCAGGTCGGCGGAGCCAACACCTACTTTGTGACCTACCCCGGTGACTCCACACACCAGGCCACCAGCGCCTCTGCAACCGTCCAAGTCTCACGCAGCGCGACCGCGCTGAGCATCAGCAGCGACGCGTCGTCATACGCCTACGGCGCGACCGCAAAGATCACGGCCCACCTCGGCACGACCTACAACGGACACACACTGTCGATCTACGCCGAGCCTTACCACGGTAAGAAGGCGCTGGTCAGGACAGGCACGGTGGACAGCCACGGCAACCTGACCGCCAGCTACAAGGTCGCCGGCAGCACCGTCTTCACCACATCTTTCGCCGGTGACTACCGCTATGCCGCGGCCACAGCCGTCCGCACCGTATCGGCCTACGCCAAGGTGTCCGAGTCACTCAGCGGCTATTACGCAAGCACTCACTACGGCAGCATCCTCTACCGGGTCTACCACCACACCGCCCACGCAAAGCTGAACGTCACGGTCACGCCCAACAAGGCCGGCCAGTGCGTGCAATTCCAGACCCAGCGATATTACGGCGGCGCCTGGCACACACAGAGCACCTCCTCATGCCACACACTCAGCACGACAAGCACCACCTCCGCGACGCTCAGCCTGACCAAGGCAGTCAACAGCAGGTTCCGGCTGCGCGCCGAGTACGTCCACAGCAACAAGGACACCGGAAACCTCAACACATGGGGCGCATGGCAGTACTTCACCGTCAGGCAGTAAAAGACGACCCGCAGGTCGCCGACGGCGCGATCGTCCAGGACCCACGAACCGTGGGAGTGCGTCTGAAAGATCGTGAAAGTCCGTGATGTGACAGGCTGGCCGGGAACCCTGACCTGGGACGGAACACCCCCGCGTCGGGGGGGGGGAGCACTCCGTCAGCGTCCGCCGAGTCTGGCTGGTCGGTCACGGACGGGCACAGGGCTACGGTGTGTCCCGACAGCTAGGTCGGCCGCACCGAGACACCGCCGCGCCCCCGCCGGGCCGGGCGGGGGCGGCTGGGGTTTGTTCGATGTCGGGCCCAAGGACGCTGGGGGCCCATATCACCGCTGCCCTAATGGGGGCAGGTGGCGGAGATGATGTAGTCGACGACGTCGTGCGTGCTGGAGCGTTGCCGGTAGGCGGCGCGCTGGCGGTCGGCGCCGTTCCCTTCACCGCGCAGGCGCTGCCACTGCTCGCGTACGTGGTCGAGGTCGTCGTGCCGTCGCAGTGCTGGGGCGATCGTGTGCAGCAGCCTTTCGACGAGCGTGGTCTGGGTGACCAGGTGGCCGGTGAGTGGGTCGATGCCAGTGCCGGCCAGTCCGTCGCGTGCCGCGCGCCAGCAGGCTGCACGCAGGACTTCCGGTGCCGGACGTGGGGCCGGTTCTCCGGCTTGAACGAAGCTGAGGGCGGTGGCAGTCAGAGCGCGGACGACGGCGGCGAGGATCAGGGTGTCGTCGGGTGTCAGGGCGGCGTCGGCGACGCGGACTTCGATGGTGGGCAGGTGGTGGGAGGGGCGGATGTCCCAGTACAGGCCGCCGCGGTCGATGAGTGCCTCAGTGTTGAGGAGAGTGTCGAGGAGATCGTTGAAGTGGGCGGGTGATTCGAAGTACGGGGGCGGGCCGGCGACGGGCCAGCGCCCCCAGGTGGTGGTGCGCCAGCTCGCGTAGCCGGTGTCCTGACCGTCCCGGAACGGGGAGTTCGCGCTGAAGGCGATCAGGGTTGGCAGCCAGGGCCGCAGGTGGTTGCTGACGTACACGGCGTCACGGGGGTCGGGCAGGCCGACGTGGATGTGGCAGGCGCACGCGGTCTGCTCGTCGTCCAGAGCGCGGAAGTGCGCGGCGCTGCGGGCGTAGCGGGCGCCGGGTGTGATCGGGACAGGGGCCGTCTGGCCGAGCACCGGGGTGCCGGTCGAGGCGACGCGCGAGCCGAGGCGCGCAGCGGCGCGGGCGGCCGCCGTTCTCGTGGAACGGATCTGGTCGGCAGCTTCCTTCAGGCAGGTGTGCGGATCGGTGCGCAATTCGACCTGATAACGGGTCAGCTCGGTGCCGGCCCGGTCACCGAGTTCACCGGCCGCCTCGCTCACCACCTCGGGTCCCTGCGGGCTGAGAGTGCGCGTGCGGGGATCGACCAGGAGGAGTTCCTCCTCGACGCCCACGGTGAGCGGGGCCTGAGCGTGGCTTGATCCGAAGGTGCGGGTGGGCGTGAGGGCGTCTGTCGGGGCCGCCCCACCGTGATGTTCACTGCTCATAGTGATGGCACTGTCTCAGAAAGTGCTCGACCCGTGGGTGTAATCGTCTGGTTGCCGAAGGTTGAGGAGTACCGCATGCGTGAAGAGACCGACGTCCTGGTGGTCGGAGGCGGTCCGGCAGGCGCGACCGCCGCGGCCCTCCTGGCCCGCCAGGGCCATCAAGTGCGGGTGCTGGAAAGGGAACGGTTCCCGCGCTACCACGTCGGGGAGTCGCTGCTGCCCTCGCTGCTGCCCGTGCTGGACGTACTGGGGGCGCGCGAGGTGGTCGAGGCGTACGGGTTCATCCGTAAGACGGGGGCGTTCTACGGCTGGGGCGGCCAGGAGTGGTCGCTGGGCTTCGATGAACCGGGCAGACCGGCGTCCTACAGCTTCCAGGTCATCCGTTCCCAGTTCGACCACCTGCTGCTGGAGCACGCCCGCACGCAGGGTGCCGACGTGCGAGAAGAGGCCCGCGCGGGACGGGTCACCTTCGAGTCCGGCGGCGAGGCCGGCCGGACCCACCGGGCTGTGGAAGCCACCTGGGCCGGTCAAGACGGAACCGCAGGGCGCATCCGCTTCCGCTGCCTCGTCGACGCCTCCGGCCGCACGGGCCTCCTCGCCGCCCGGCACCTGCACACCAGACGCGTCCACGACGCCTTCCGCAACGTCGCCACCTGGAGCTACTGGCGTGGCGCCGCAGCACTTACCGCCGCCCCCAGCGGCGCGATCGGGGTGTTCTCACTGCCGGATGACGGATGGCTGTGGGCCATCCCGCTGCACGACGGCACCCTCAGCGTCGGCCTGGTCACCGACAAACGCTCCTTCGCCCTCGCCAGACAGGAAGCAGGCGGCTCACTGCAGACCCTCTACGACGAAGCGATCTCCCGCTGCCCCCTACTGGCCGGCATGCTCACCGGCGCCCGCCAGGTGGCGCTGCTGAAAACCGAGAGCGACTACTCCTACGTCAGCGAAGCGTTCAGCGGACCGGGCTGGTTCCTCGCCGGCGACGCCGCATGTTTCCTGGACCCCCTGCTGTCCACCGGCGTGCACCTGGCCATGTACAGCGGCCTCCTCGCCGCCGCCTCCATCAGCAGCATGCTCCGCGGCGACGTCGACGAAGACGCCGCCCGCGCCTTCTACCAGACCGCCTACCAGCACGCCTACGAACGACTCCTCATCCTGGTCAGCGCCTTCTACCGCATCCACGCCGGCCGCGACAGCTACTTCCGCACCGCACAGCAGCTCAGCCGCCGCGACCAAGCCCCCCTCCACCTGCACGAAAGCTTCCTCAACATCATCACCGGCGCCGAAGACCTCCACGACAGCCAGACCGACGACCCCGTCGACACCTTCCTGCGCACCGTGCGCCCACCCGTCAACGGCCAACCCCCGCAAGGACTCGCAGGCCACGGAACAAGCCACCTGCTGCCCCTGCCCACCACCCCCGCACACGCCACCGCCGGCCTCTACCTCAACCTCCACCCCCATCCCCACCTCCACGCCACCGACCACGCCTGATCAGAGGGCTCAGGCGTTTCCGCCGCACAAGTACACGCAGGAGGAGCACCCAGCAGGACGGCCGGACCGGCGGTGTCTGAGCCGGGGCGGCGGTGGTCGGGGCAGGTACGGCGGGCGCAGGGATCTGGGCGGCCGGTTGGGCGTCGGGTGACTTGCGTGGACGATAGCCCCGCTCGGCTTGGGCGGGCGCGGGGGTGTCGTCGGTGTCGTCCCCCTCGAGGGCCAGGACATCGGCGAGGGATTCGCCGCCGCTGGCTGTGGCCGGCCCTGTCGCTGTCGGCTGCCGGGGCTGCTGCCGGGCATCGCGGAACTGATCGTCTTCCCCGTGAGCCTCGCGCGGTGGCCGGCCCCGGCGGCCGGGGCCGGCCAGCGGCCCGTCACGGGGCAGCTGCCGGGGGGTGGGGGGCTGCCTCGAGTGCCGGACGGTGGCGGCTCTTGCCGCATGCGCGGGGTCAGACGCAGATACTCAAGGCGCAGACGCCGACGTTGACCAGCAGGACGGTGATGCCGAACTGGGTCAGGTAGGTGTTGACGACCGCGGTCTGCAGGGCGGTCAGCTGGGTCGTGACGGGGGCGTTGACGTTGTTGTCGGCGGCGTTGGCCAGGGCGACCTGCAGGTCGCTCAGCTGGGTGCCGCTGAGGACGTTGATGTCGTGGACGTTCACGGTGGTGTTGTCGAGCACGTTGTTGACGGTGATCAGCCCGGAGCTGTTGACCGTGTGGTTGGAGCCGCCGCCCTGGTTGGAGCAGGTGTAGGGATGGCTGGTGGCGGAACGCTGCTGCTGCGCCGCGGCGGGTGCGCCTGCCGCGCCGGTCAGGGCTGCGGCGGTGGCGACTGCGGCGGCGAAACGAGCGAGCTTCACGATCGTCTCCTTCATCCAGGCCACCGGTCTGTGCCGGCGGCATGTGTGGTGCGGGACGCTGGAAGTCTCCGCCCCCGGCTCCCTCAAGCCCAAGGAGAATTCCGGTACGCCGGCGCTGCCGGCGCCCACCAAGCCCTGCGGGGCACACACACGCTGGTGGCAGGGCGTGCACGGGGCCGGTGGTGTGCAACAAGCTGTACGTTGCCTGTCGGCCTCACCCCGCAGGCCTGCGGGCAAAGCCCGAGCCTGAAGGGGAAACCCACCGGCAGGACCCCGCCATGCTTGCTCCCTCAATCACGTCCAACACCGGAAGTCACTGAATGCCGGGCACCCTCGGGAGCGCACCCGCGGTATCGGGTGCACTCAATGGCCGGCCTCCCGGCCGCGGCGCGGTCCGGGCTCCTGCACCCGGGTGCGCCCGCTGGTCGTCCTGGCGCACCCGGTGCACTGGGTAGGCATCCGCCTGGTCGGCGTAGCGGTCCGCACAGTCACGAGGGCTTCCACGTCCGTGCGGGACGCCCGCAAGACCCGCAGCGCCGTCAGGCCGATCGCCTCCCGAGGTCCGACCTCCGGCTCCTGGTCGCCGTGCCCGGATCGGCGGCCGAAAGCGCGAGCAGTTGATCGAGCATCGCCGCCTGCTGGTGCGCGACGACCTCGTACGCCCGGCCCCGAGCGGCGGTGACGGTGCGCAGCTTCTCGCGGAGCGCTCCTCATACGGAGCCGCGCCCGGCCGGCACCGACGTCACTCCGTGCGCGTTCGACCATTCTTGAGCACTCCGTAGTAGTCGCTGTAGGGGAGTTCCAGCTTGAACACCAGGCCGTACCGTTTCCGGATGGCGGCGACCGTGGCGGTCTTCGGGTCGCGTACCACGCGGGACACCGGCGGATCGTCGACGAGGCCGGCGTAGGGCTCCTCGACCAGCCGGCCCGGTGCGCCGCCACGTGTCGTGTCCCAGGTCAGCGTCTGTCCAGAGACGGCCAGCCGGGTCGGCGCGGGGGCCTTGGGGCCCTGGGGGTTCGGGCCGTGCCCCTGGTAGTAGGCGACGAGTCGCTTGCCGTGGTCGTCGTGCGTGAACGGGATGGGACTTCCGGATCCGGCCGGCCCGGAACGGGCGTGGTCGCCCGCGGTCAGGATCCCGTCGAGGGTGTCGGCCATGTGCCTGGGGTCGGCGCCGTAGTAGGCGGTGATGTTCATCGAGCAGACGACCTTGTAGTCGTCGGTCTTCTGCTGGAAGAACCAGCCCGGTCCCGATCCCGGCACGCACACGTCGTGCACCACGACCAGGCCGAGCGACAGGGGCGTGCGGTCGGCGTACGCCCGCGCCACGCCCCGGAGCCGTTGCTCCGCCAGCTGCCGGGCCTGCACCGCCTGGCCGCTCTCCCCGAGCTTGCGCAGCTGCTTGTCGCTGACGGCACGGTCCGGGGCCGTGGCACAGGCCGAGACAGCGAACAGGATGACCACCGCCAACGATCCCCACACGCTCTTCGAGCCGGCGGCACGCCGCGCGAAAACCCTCATGCTTGTCCGCCTCTCATCGGCAGCTGCCTCTCCGTCGTCGTGGGCCCGGCCCGACACCGTCCCTGTCCACCAGGAGAGACCAGCTCAGGCGTAACTGAGGATCAGGCAGGCCAGTACGACCTGAGCCGTCCACTGCACCACGACGAGCCCGACTCGGGCGCCCGTCCAGCGGTCCCGGGGCCACAACAGCGACGTCAAGCCAGCGACGACGGCCGTCCAGAAGCATCCGTAGAGGAGTACGCCGGAGACGGCAGAGCACTCTTCACCGTCAGTGATGCACCGGCTGCCGCGCACGCTGGCGAGGACCGGGACGCAGCTGAGGACCACCATCGGCAGGAGCAGTCCGACTCCCCAGCCGGACCACCTTCGGAGCCTGCGGTCAGTGTCCTGCTGTTGCGCGGTTGCCCAGGTCGTGTTCATGAGCCCAGCCAATCGTGGCGGCGAGCTCCCGTGATCGGGCCCGGTACTCACATGTCCTGGGCTCGCATACTCAACACCCGCTCCATGATGCCTGCCTCGATCGGCCCT
>NZ_JBSFJZ010000105.1:0-8763 GCF_053598315.1 Streptomyces sp. NPDC001153 | reverse complement strand
GTCCTGGACGACCAGGACGCGGGGCGCTTCGCCGTCGGATCAGTTGACGCTCTGTCCGCCGTCCACCATGACCGACTGTCCGGTGACGAAGGAGGCCCGGTCGGACAGGAGGAAGAGAGCCACCTGGGCGACCTCGTCCGCCTCGCCGACGCGGCCGAGGGGGATGTTCTCCCCGTGCGGGTGGTACTCGGAGCCGTCCTCCTTCTTCGTGATGCCGCCCTCGGTCAGCGGTGTGCGGATGATGGTCGGGTTCACGGTGTTGACCCGGATCGCGTCGGGCCCGAGCTCCACCGCCGCCGCGCGGGCGAGTGCGGCGACGCCGCCCTTGCTGGCGCTGTAGATGGAGATGCCCGCGGTGCCGAGTTCGGCGAACACCGATCCGTTGACGACGATCGCCCCGCCCTCGCCCTGGCGCTTCATCTGATCGGCCTCGGCCTGCAGGTAGAAGAACGTGCCCTTCAGATTGCCGTCCATCAGGTGGTCCCAAGCCTTCTCGTCCAGCTCGGTCAACGGGCCGACCGCGGCGGTGCCCGCGTTGTTGAAGGCCACGTCGAGGCGGCCGAAGTAGTCGACGACCTGCTGCACCACTGCCCGCGCGCCACCGAAGTCCGTGGCGTCAGCCTTGACGAACAGCGCCTCGCCACCGTCCCTCGTGATCTCCTCGACCACGTCCCGGCCTGCATCCTCCCGGCGCCCGGTGATCGCCACCTTCGCACCCTCCTGTGCGAACAGGCGTGCGCTGACCCGGCCGATCCCGGACGTTCCCCCGGTGATCAGAGCAACCTTGCCGTCCAACATTCCCATGGTTCTGTTCCACTCCGTCTAGGAATTCGCTGCATGCCAGATGCGGACCCGGCTTCGAAATCGGTGCCGACTTTTCCGGCCAGGTGCCAGGCCCCGGCATTGGGTGCCGAGCGGTTACAGCGTTCGCTTCTCCGACGGGATTCCATGAAAGCCATAGGCCGTCGCGATAACCGGTATAGGCTCGCCGTCTGCCGTCTGGAGAATCTGTCGGCAGATACTCCATTCAGCTGACTGCACAACAGCCCCGGCGTTCCCGGCCGGTGCCCTGGCCCGGAACGGTTGCGGGGCCCCGTTGCTGGTGATGCTGTGGATGTGCGGCGGCCGTACCTACTGCGCCGCTCTGAGCGGGCGGTGCGTTCCCGAGGGTGTGGCGTGATTCCCGACGCAGCGGCCGTGTTCCCGTCCGTACGCCGATCACGTATCTCGTCATCAACGGAAGGAATCGGCCACGACGTCTGCATCCATGCAGGGGAAGGTCGCGCTCGTGACCGGGGCGACCAGCGGCATCGGCGCTGCCACAGCGCAGGCGCTGGCCGAGCGCGGCGCGTACGTGCTGGTGGCCGGCCGCGATCCCGTCCGCGGCGAGAGCGTCGTAGGCGCGATCCGGGAGCACGGCGGGAAGGCGGACTTCGTGAGTGCCGATCTGCGCGACGCCCAGGCAATGCGACGGCTGGCGCACGACGCCCTTGGGCTGGGCGGCGGCCGGGTCGACGTCCTGGTCAACAACGCGGGCGTCTACCCCTTCGGGCCGACCAAGGACACGGAGGAAAGCCTCTTCGACGCGGTGTACGCGCTCAACGTCAAGGCCCCGTTCTACCTCGTGGCCGAACTCGCCGCCGCCATGGCCGACCGGGGCGGCGGAGCGATCGTCAACGTCAGCACCATCGCGGCCGCGCTCGGGTTCTCGGGCATGGCGTTGTACGGGTCGAGCAAGGCAGCAGTGAACCTCCTGACGAAGGCATGGGCAGCCGAGTACGGCCCACAGGGAGTGCGGGTCAACGCCGTACAGGTCGGTCCACCCGGACCGAGACCACCGCTGAGGCCGAGGAGGACCTGCAGAGTCCGGCCGCGCAGGCGCCCGCCGGACGGCCGGCATCCGCCGCAGAGATCGCGGCCGCGATCGTGTACCTCGCCGACGACGCGGCGAGCAGCTTTGTGCAGGGGGCGGTCCTGCCCGTCGACGGCGGACGCACCGCCGTCTGACCTCAACGCATCGCCCAGCCGCCTCGCTACGGAGATCAGTCGGTGGTCGGCTGTTCGAACGCGGCGATCAAGCGTCCCAGATCCTGCCGCCGCGAATCCGCCGGCCACACCGCCCACGTCCGGCGGATGAGAGGGTGCCCGACCAGCGGCTGCCACGCCACACCGTCGGGAATGGGCTGCGACCAGTCCGGCGGGGCCAGCGCAAAGGCCCGCCCGGCGCTGACGGCCGCCAGTTTCACCTCCGCGATCAGCCGCTGTCCCTCCGGCGCCTGGGTACCAAGGTCGAGGCCGTGGGTGCGCAGGATCGCCGTCAGCTCGTCATACCAGGCAGGGCTGTCCGAGCGCGGGAAAGCCACCCATTCCAGCCGGGCCAGCGCATCCAGCGCGATCCCCTCCGGCCCGGACAGCTCCGCCGCCTGGTCCGCGGCCAGCAAGACACCCAGCCGTTCCCTGTTGACCAGCATCGCGTCGAACTCCTGCCCGGTGGGGCGCTCCCGCAGCAGTCCCAGGTCCAGTTCGCCAGCGTGAAGCGCGGCCAACTGCCCGGACGTGGACAGATGGCGGGCCTGAACCCGGGTGTCGGGGCAGGCCTCGGCCAGCTCGCTGAGCGCGGGACTCAGCAGCCGCGAGGGGAACTCCAGCGGAATGCCGATCCGCAGCACGCCGCCGCCCCCACCGGTGTACCGGGCCATCGTCCGCACCACCTGATCACGCCGGGCCAGCAGCGCACGTGCCTCCCCGAGGAGGGCGACGCCCGCGTCCGTGGGCCGAACACCGGTGCTGCTGCGCACCAGCAGCTTCACCCGCAGCTCCCGCTCCAGACCACCGACCGTCTGGGACAGCGCCGGCTGGCTGACATGCAACCGCCGGGCCGCAGCCGAGAAGCCACCCTCCTCGACCACTGCCACAAAGGCATGCAACTCCCGCAACTCCATGCCCCCATCGCACCACGCCGAAAACACCGGATCCACGACCGGCCACAACCTTGGCCTATAGCGCCCATAACGTCCGGTAGCGGAGGGCTACGGCCGCTGCCCGTACCGACGACCGTGAGAACGGCAGACCGCCATGCATCGTGCACGGGGCGGGGCAGGAGCTGCGCAATGCTGCCGAGGCCTGCCACAAGGCTGCAAGGGGGTGCAGATCCCAGCGCCGCGCCACGGCTTCGCGGCCTTACGCCACTTACTGGTCGGTGGGGCCCAGGGCCATGAAGCCGCCGTCCACGGGGAGGGTGACGCCGGTGATGTAGGCGGCGCGGGGCGAGGCGAGGAAGACGATGGCTTCGGCGATCTCGCGTGCCGCACCAAGGCGTCCCAATGGCACCTTCGCTCCCAGCGCTTCGAAGTCCTCCTGGCCGACCATGTCCGCCACGTTGTCGGTGTTCGTGTGGCCAGGGGCGACGGCGTTGAAGCGCACTCCACGCTTGCCGAACTCGACGGCCCAGGCGCGGGTGAAGGAGTCCACGGCCGCCTTCGAGGCGCCGTAGACGGATGTGCCGGCCATGCCGGTCAGACCGGCGACAGTGGTGACGCTGACGACGCTGCCGGAACCCTTGGCCGCCATCTTCGCCGCCAGTGCCTGGGTGAGGAAGTACGTGCCGCGTACGTTGGTGTCGAGCAGGGTCTCGAAGGTGTCCAGGCCCTGCTCGAGGGTGGGGGCGAAGGGGTAGGCACCGGCATTGTTGACCAGGATGTCCACCTCACCGGCCTCGTCGGCCAGGTGTCGGACCGAATCCAGATCGCTCAGGTCTGCGGCGATGAACCTGGCCTTGCCACCAGCGGCCTCAATGGCCGCGACGGTCTGAGCGCCCTTGTCGGCATTGCGGCCGGAGACAATGACGGACGTGCCCTCCTGGGCCAGGAGGAGAGCCGTCTCGCGACCGATGCCGGACGTGCTGCCGGTCACGAGAGCGGTCTGATTCTCGAACTGCATGAGAAGCACCTTTCCGCAGGACCGGTACGGCCCCGCAGCCATTGGGTACGAAATATTTCGCGCCTGCTCTCAGGCGCCGTCCGGTTTCCGGCAAGCTGACCCGCAGAGCAGTCCAGCATTTCTAATTGCTGACCTCTTCGCGAAATTTCCGACTGCGATCGCCCCTACTTTTGACCGCCATAAGCAGTACCTTCATTTGGCGCGGAAAGTGTCGAATTCTCCACCCACACGGCGTCCGGAACATGAGGGTTGACCGGGAGCACGGGTGGTCCGTGTTCTGGTGCCCCGCCTCCTCCTCCGTGAGGTGACACGAGTCCCAAAGCCTGCGCCGTCCGGAGATCGGGACGGGGGCGCAGCCGTATCCGAGGCCCCCATCTCCTCCGGAGCCCGCTGCGCCGTTCACAGCGCCACACACGCTCCCGGTGGCCGGGGTGCCGGTCAGAAGCGGTGCTTATGGCGGCTCTTCGTGAGGCGTATGGCCGCGGGAGAGGAACTGTGCGCACCTCGGGGTTACATGATCCGTACAGCGCGCGGCTGCCCTTCCGGCTCGTGCGGGCGGCGAAATGGGCCGCCCGCCTGCGATCCGTTCAAGCCCGGGAAACCACCTGGGTGTCCCACCCCATGGAGGTACCCCATGTCACGGCTGCCTCAGATCCAGCCCGCTGAGGTGACCGGTGCTGCCGCCGAAGCTCTCGCCCAGGTCCGCAACCCCCGGCTCCGTCCCGAACCTGGCCAAGGTCATGGCCAACAGTCCGGCGCTGGTCAAAGGCTGGCTGGCGCTGTCCGGGGCACTGAGCGAGGGTGTGATCCCCGCTCCCGTCCGTGAACGGCTGGCGATCGCCACCGCCCAGTACAACAATTGCGAGTACTGCCTGTCCGCCCACACCTGCATAGGGGCGCACGTCGCAGAGGTCGACGCCGAGGAACTGGAGCGGGCCCGCGACGCCGAGTCCGGCCCGCACATCGCCGCACCGCTCGCCCTCTCCGACACCATCGCCCGCGGCCACGGCAGCACCGACGAGAGGCAGCTGAAGGCGCGCCGGGCCGCCGGCGTCGCCGACGCCGAAATGGCCGAGGTCACGGGCAATCTGGGGCTGAACCTCCTCACCAACTACTTCAACCTCCTCGCCGACACCGACAACGCATGGCCGGTCGTCACCCCGTGTGCTCACAACTGATCACCACGTCCCCCGCCCGGACCCCCCTCCCCGGGGCCCCGACGGGGAGTGTGAAGACCAGTTCGACCGACGCGGCACCGACCGTCGTCAGGCAATCCCGGGGAATAGCTCGAGATCAGCACCGATCGTGATGTGAGGAAAGAAATGAGCGAACCGCGCGGAAACCAGGAAGCCACCGCCTACGACGTGATCGTGCTGGGCGCCGGTCCGGTCGGCCAAAACGTCGCCGACCGTGCCCGTGCCGCCGGCCTGTCCGTAGCCGTCGTGGAACGGGAACTCGTCGGCGGCGAGTGCTCCTATTGGGCCTGCGTGCCCAGCAAGGCGCTGCTGCGGCCGGTCATCGCGGTCGCCGACGCGCGGCGCGTGGACGGCGCCCGGCAGACCGTCACCGGCCGTCTCGACACCGACGGCGTCTTCGCCCGCCGCAACCGCTACGTCAGCGACTGGGACGACTCCGGTCAGGCCCTTTTCCTCAAGTCCATCGGCGCCGACCTCTTCCGCGGTCACGGCCGTCTCGACGGCCCACGCCAGGTCACCGTCACCCGTGACGACGGCACACGCCAGACCCTTACCGCCCGGAGCGCGGTGGCCATCGCCACGGGCAGCCGACCGAATCTCCCCGGCATCCCGGGCATCGAAGAGGCCCGGCCCTGGACCAACCGGCACGGCACCGACTCCAGCACCGTGCCCGCCCGGCTCGTCGTCGTCGGCGGCGGCGGAGTCGGCGTCGAGATGGCCACTCTCTGGCAGGGCCTCGGCTCCCAGGTCACCCTGCTCGCCCGCCGTCGCCTGATCCCCCGCCTGGAGCCCTTTGCCGGCGAGCTGGTCGCCCAGGGACTGAGCGAGTCGGGCGTGGACGTACGGATCGGCGTACAGGTGTCCGCTCTGCGCCGCCCTGACCCCGAGGGACCGGTCACCCTCACCCTCGACGACGGCAGCGAGCTGGAGGCCGACGAGGTGCTGTTCGCCACCGGCCGCACACCCGCCACCGGCGACATCGGCCTGGACACCATCGGCCTCATCCCCGGCTCCTGGCTGGACGTGGACACCACCTGCCTGGTCAACGGCGTCGACGGCGACTGGCTCTACGCGCTCGGCGACGTCAACCACCGCGCCCTGCTCACCCACCAGGGCAAGTACCAGGCCCGGACCGCAGGCGACGCGATCGCCGCACGTGCTGCCGGCCGGCCGGTGGACGACGCCCCGTGGGGTGACCACGCCACCACCGCCGACCAGCACGCCGTACCGCAGGTATTCTTCACCGACCCCGAAGCAGCCGCGGTGGGCCTGACCGCCGAGCAGGCTGAGCAGGCAGGCCACCGGATCAAGACCATCGACCGCGACTTCAACGCTGCCCAGGGCGCCAACCTCTACGCGGACGGCTACCGCGGCCACGCCCGGCTGGTCGTCGACGTCGACCGGGAGATTCTGCTCGGAGTGACCTTCGTCGGCCCGGGCGTCAGTGAGCTCCTGCACTCAGCCACCATCGCGGTCGCCGGCGAGGTCCCGCTCAAGCGGCTCAGGCACGCGATCGCCTGCTTCCCGACCGTCAGCGAGATCTGGCTCTTCCTCCTCACCGCCTACCAGCGAGACCAGAAGACGCCGGAGACCGCCCCCGCGTGATGCCACCGCCGCAGGCCGAGAGGCCCTCTGCGCGGGGCCTCTCGCCTGGGCTGACCGTGCTTGGTGATCCACGGCTAGCGAGAGCCACTGACCGAACGCCGACGGCGACGAGGTGCACCCGGCCATCTGCCAACTGGACGACCGGCCGAGTAGGAGATCGGCGTGCCCTGCCAAGGCGTAGTACAGGGTGTTGAAGCGCGGCGAACCCCGGTACTCGCGGCCGTGAACACTCTCGAAGCCCAACTCGAACGGTTGCGACAGCACGTCTTACACGCGTACGAAGTCCAACGCGAGCAGCAGCAGACGCTCCTCCAAGGACTCAAACCCGCGCAACCGGCCGGTCGAGACCATTGCGGCTTGGGAGCGATAGCTCTTCGGGCAGGCTCGTTTGAGCTTTCCGCTCTCGGGTGATCAGCGGGCCTTCATGTGGCTGTCGGCGAGTGGGACAAGTTCCTTGCTCGCCGGGCGGCGTGTTGGGCGGCGGGCTGACCGGTCGGAGACCAGGCCGGCGATGGCGGCCTGGGTCTTGGCGAAGTCGTCGTGGCGACCGGTGTACCGGCGCAGCAGCTGCCATTGCTTGAGCTCGGCGTTGGTGTGTTCCACGCAGATCCGCGCCGAGGACTGGCTGCGTCGAGCATGGCGCCAGGCGTGTTGCTCGCCGATCGGCGCGTCGTCCTTGACCTTGCGCGGCGGTGCGGTGACCTGGTTGGGGAACTCGTTGGCCAGGCCCCGGTAGCCCTCGTCGACGTGGGCTTTGACGCCGGGGCGGCAGCGTAGCTGCTCGGCGATGCCCTCGGTCCGAACTGCGGTCTGGTCGGGCATCCGCCCGGGCCGGGGCACACCGGAGAACACAAGTCGTCCTTGTTCGTCGCTGAACGTCGGGGTCTTGATCGTGTTCTGTCTCCGCTTGCCGGAAACGAACGCCTTGCGGCCCGGCCGTCAGGCCTTTGGGCGGCGGACCTCCACGTCGGTGCCGTCAAGGTGTTAGCTCGACGCCTTCGGCCTCGGCGTAGGCGAACACGTCCTCCAAGGTACGCAGCCGGATCCCGGGCCGGTCCGGCACCGCACATCCGCGAGCGGCAAGCAGAGGACGGACCTGCCGGATCGCCCCGGACACCGTCGAGCGATCCACACCGAACAGCACCGCCAGAGCCGCATGCGGCAGCCCGTGACGCAGATGCACCAGCGTGACCAGCACCCGGTCAACGAACACCAGCCGATGCTTCGGCCCGGCACCGGCCTCGCGCCGACGCTCAGCACCCCGGCGTTTCCGCAGCGCGGACTCCTGTACTGACTGCCACGCCGGGGCAAGTGCGGCGACAAGTTCGCCAAGATGCTCCTGGGAGATCCCGGTTGGGGCAGGATGGGATAAGGCCACTCGGGCCGAAGCTTGCGTCACAACCCCCTCAACCCGCGCGGCCGTTCTCACGTCACGGACGAAGACCCGGTAAGGAGGGAGGCTCGAATGGACCAGCAACGGCTCCATGCCGACGTGCGCGCTGCCACCGGCGAGGCCATGGGTCAGGCCGCGGCCCGCATCGGGCGAGCGCTGAACCTGACGTTCACGGAATGCGAATGGAATGACCGGCCGGCGCACTTCGGCCGCGGGCTCGGTTTCGGCCTCCGCCTGACGGCAGCGGGCACCTATGACAATCCCGAGGTCAAGCTAGCGGCGTACACCGAAGTCGATGTGTCTTCCCCCTTCACGGACATGGACATAAGCCCCTACGTGGCAGGTCTGCTGACGACCCTCACCCGACTCGACTGGTACGTGCCCTCCGCTGAGCAGATCGCCGACGAACGCGCGGCCCACCGCATGGCCACCTTGTGGTCTGACCAGTGGTCTCGCTCCGGTGAGGAGCGGGCCGCGGAGCTCAACGAGGGCTGACGGCACCACCGGCCCGCAGTGTGCGCCGCCACCACCTCTCGACTTAGAGGTCCTAACAAAGGCGTCGGACGTGTCTGTAGGTGATGAGACATGTAGCGAGCCCGAGGAAGGCTTCATGGATGTCGTCCCGTCGCT
>NZ_JBSFJZ010000104.1:0-9059 GCF_053598315.1 Streptomyces sp. NPDC001153 | reverse complement strand
GGCACACCGACCGAGGTCATCACCTCCGAGACGCTCACCCTGCTGTACGGCACACCGGTCGAGGTGCTGCAGACCTCGGACGGGCGGCTGGTCGTCGTGGGCCAGCCGGAGGCACCGGCCGTGCACACCGACCGGCACGACATCCCGGGGAGCGGTCATGAGGCTCGCTGAGACGGGGGTGCCCGTCTGGTCGTGGAACCTCCTGACCGACTTCCAGGACATGTGGTCCTACCCCTTCATGGTCAACGCGTTCCGCGCGGGCGCGGTCGTGGCCGTGGTCTCTGCGGTCGTGGGGTGGTTCGTGGTGCTGCGGCGGCAGACGTTCGCCGCGCACACCGTCTCCGCCGTCGCCTTCCCCGGCGCCGCCGGAGCGGTCCTGCTCGGAGTGAGCGCGGTCTACGGCTACTTCACGCTGTGTGTGGCCGCCGCGCTGGTCATCGCGGCCCTGCGGGGTGGCGGTGAGCACGAGGAGTCGGCGCTGACCGGGACGGTGCAGGCGTTCCTGCTCGCGTCCGGGTTCCTGTTCACCGCCCTGTACAGAGGGCTGCTGGAGGGGCCGCAGACCATCCTCTTCGGCACCTTCCTGGGGATCACCTCCTCCCAGGTGACCGTGCTGACGGTGGTCGGTGCGGTGGTGCTCGCGGTGCTGGCGCTGATCGGGCGGCCGCTGCTGTTCGCGTCCGTCGACCCGCAGGTCGCCGACGGGCGCGGGGTGCCGGTCCGCGCTCTGTCGGTGGTCTTCCTCGTCCTGCTCGGCGCCGCCACCGCCGAGGCGAGCCAGATCACCGGGACCCTCCTGGTCTTCGCCCTCATGGTGATCCCGGCCGCCACCGCGCAAGTCCTCACCGCCCGCCCGGCGTTGAGTCTGGCCCTGGCCGTCCTGCTGGCCTTCGCCGCGACCTGGCTGGGGCTGACCGCCGCCTACTACTGGCCCTACCCTCTGGGCTTCTTCGTGACGACCATCGCCTTCGCCGGATACCTTCTCGCGCTGGGCCGGCGCTCGCTGCACGAGGTACTCGCTCGCACCCGGGCCGGGGCCACGCCCGCTGCCAAGGAGGTGGTCGCATGACCGTCCTGCTCGCCGCGTCCCCTCTGTCCCACCCGTTCTTCCTGCACGCCTTCCTCGCCGGTACCGCCATCGCCGCCGCCTGCGGACTGGTCGGCTACTTCCTGGTGCTGCGGGCCCAGGTCTTCACCGGCGACGCACTCAGCCACGTCGCCTTCACCGGCGCGATGGCCGCCCTCGCCTTCGGCGCCGACCTTCGCCTCGGGCTGTTCGCCGCCACCATCGCCATGGCGCTGCTCTTCGGCACGCTCGGCCGCAAGGCGCGACCCGACGACGTGGTCATCGGGAGCGTCTTCTCCTGGATCCTGGGCCTGGGCGCCTTCTTCATCACGCTCTACACGACCTCGCGCAGCACCACCAACGGCACCGCCGGCGTCAGCGTGCTGTTCGGCTCCATCTTCGGCATCTCCGCCGGCAGCGCGGCCGTCGCCGCCCTGGTGGCAGCCGGGGTCGGCCTGCTGGTGGTCCTCATCGCTCGGCCGCTGCTGTTCGCCACGCTCGACGAGGCCGTGGCTGCGGCTCGTGGGGTACCGGTCCGGCTGCTCGGCTACGGCTTCCTCGCCCTGGCAGGCATCAGCGCCGCCGAGGCCACCCAGGCGGTCGGTTCCCTGCTCCTGCTCGGTCTGCTCGCCGCCCCGGCGGGCGCCGCGATCCGGCTCACCGACCGCCCCTACCGTGCGCTCGCCCTCTCCGCAGGGCTGGCGGTGCTGGAGATGTGGGCGGGGCTTTTCGCCTCGTACGCGGTGCCGAAGATACCGCCGAGCTTCGCCATCATGGCCGCCGCCACGGCCGTCTACGCCGCGACCTTCCTGATACGACGCCCGGTCCCCCGTCCTCGTACGCGCACCGCCGTCCCCACCGGCACATGAGCGAAGGCACCCGATGGCACCCGACCGCCAGTGCACCCCCATCCCCTCGCACGACGTCACGCTGATCGGCCGCCTCACCCAGCAACGCACCATCGTGGTCGAGGCGCTCATCCGGGCCGACGGCTTCGTCGGCGCCCAAGCCCTCCACAACCAGCTCGCTGCCGCCGGCTCACCGGTCGGCCTCTCCACGGTCTACCGCACGCTGGCCGGCTTGGCCGGCGTCGGCCGGGCCGACATGGTGCGCGACACCAGCGGTGAACGCCTCTTCCGCTACCGCCCGGGACCCGAACACCGCCACTACCTCATCTGCACCGAATGCGGCCTGAGCCGACCCGTCGACTCCGGCCCGGTGGAGGAATGGGCCGACACCGTCGCCCAGAGCTCCGGGTTCGCGAACGTCCGGCACACGGTGGAATTGTCCGGGGTGTGCCCGGACTGCGGCCGACGGCTGGCGGCGGACGAGCGCCGGTGAACTCCGGCGCCACTGCCTGTCCGGAGTGGTCACCGTCAAGGGCAGCAGTCGCATCCCGGAGCACAGCCGCAGGCATCCGCCTCCCGCCGGCCGTCGTCCGGCACGGCGGCCGACGGCCTTGCGCAGCACCCCTGCCCACGCCACGCGTCGCGCCCCTCCTTCACCGCGATCGTGGCGATGACGAGGGCCGCGAGCGGATCCGCCCACGACCAGCCGAACACGGCGTCCGCGACCAGGCCCACCAGCAGCACCGCCGACAAATAGGTGCACAGCAGTGTCTGCTTGGAGTCGGCCACGGCAGATGCGGAGCCGAGTTCCCGACCGGCGCGACGCTGGGCCGCCGACAGGACCGGCATGACCACGAGCGAGAGGGCAGCCAGCACGATCCCGGGCAGGGAGCGCGTCGCCTCGCCTGAGCCGGTCAGGGCCCGTACGGCATCGACGGTCACGTAGGCGGCGAGCGCGAAGAACGACAGCGCGATGATCCGCAACGCGGTCTTCTCCCGGGTCTCACGCACCGCGTGCTCGCGGGCGGAGAACTGCCAGGCGACGGTGGCGGCCGAGGAGACCTCGATGACGGAGTCGAGGCCGAAGCCGATCAGCGCGGTGGACGAAGCCAGGGTCCCGGCCGTGAGGGCGACGGCCGCCTCGACGGCGTTGTAGGTGATGGTCGCGGCGACCAGCAGCCGTATCCGCCTGGCAAGCGCGCCGCGCCTGGCCGGGTCGGGGCCGAGGGAGATGGATGTCTCTGCGCTCACGGTCAGCAGCACCCCTTGTCGTCGGCGTCGACACACGTCCGGTCGCCCTCGACGGCGACCACGGCGGTGCGCAGGTCGTCGAGCGCGTGGCCAAGGCGTTCGTCGGCGAGTTCGTAGCGGGTGCGACGGCCGTCGGGGACGGTGACGACCAGGCCGCAGTCACGCAGGCACGCCAGGTGGTTCGACAGCCTGGTGCGGGAGACGTTCAGCGCGTCGGCGAGGTCGGCGGGATAGGCGGGTGCTTCCCGCAGGGCGAGCAGGATGCGGCAGCGGATCGGATCGGCGAGCGCCCGGCCGAACCGGACCAGGACCTCGATGTCGGAGGCAACAGTCAGCACACCGACAACGGTACACAGGTCCCTGAATTCAGAGAAGCATGAACCGTGCCACTTCGTAATGGTGTTCATTTTCATGTAGCCTGTACTCGCCATCCCAACCAGGAGGATTCCCATGGCCGTTCCCAAGCGGAAGATGTCCCGCAGCAACACCCGCCACCGCCGCGCCCAGTGGAAGGCGACCACGCCGGCGCTCGTACCGGTCATCGTCGACGGAGTGTCATACCTGGTACCGCAGCGGCTGGTGAAGGCGTACGAGCGCGGCCTGCTGCGACCCGAGGGCTGAGCGATGATGCCGTCCGGCCCCTCCGGCCGACTGCCCGTCACCGTCGTGTCCGGTTTCCTCGGCGCGGGCAAGACCACCCTCCTCAACCACGTCCTCGGCAACCGAGAAGGACTGCGCGTCGCGGTCATCGTCAACGACATGAGCGAGGTCAACATCGACGCCGCCCTGGTGCGCGGCGGCGAGGCGGCTCTGTCGCGCACCGAGGAACGCCTGGTCGAGATGACCAACGGCTGTATCTGCTGCACCCTGCGCGACGACCTGCTTCAGGAGGTCGACCGGCTGGCCCGCGAAGGCCGCTTCGACTACCTGCTCATCGAGTCGTCCGGCATCTCCGAACCCATGCCGGTCGCCGCGACCTTCGCCTTCGCCCGCGACGACGGCGCCACTCTCGGTGACCTCGCCCGCCTGGACACCATGGTCACGGTCGTCGACGCCGCGAACTTCCTGCCCGAACTGGCAAGCGGCGACGAACTCGCCGAGCGCGGCCTGGACCAGTACGAGGACGACGAACGCACCGTCAGCGACCTGCTGATGGACCAGATCGAGTTCGCCGACGTCATCGTCCTGAACAAGATCGACTTCGTGGACAAGGAGTCGGCCGACCGGCTGCGAGCGACACTCACCCGCCTCAACCCCGCCGCACGCCTCGTCCCGGCCGTCCACGGCCGCGTGAAGGTGGGCGACGTGCTGGGCACCCGGCTGTTCGACCTGGAACGCGCCCAACAGGCCCCCGGCTGGGTGAGGGAACTCAACGGCGACCACGTACCCGAGACGGAGGAGTACGGCATCTCCTCCACCGTCTTCCGCTCCGAACTGCCCTTCCATCCAGGCAGGTTGTGGACGTTCGTGACCGAGGAGCTCGACAGCGGCGCGTACGGACAGATCCTGCGCTCCAAGGGCTTCTTCACCCTCTCCAGCCGCCCGCACGTGACGGGCCTGTGGTCACAGGCCGGCTCCGTCGCACGCTTCGAGCCGACCGCCGCCCGCGACACCGAGAGCCCCGAGTGCCAGGAACTGGTCTTCATCGGCACACACCTGCACGCGGACGCACTGCACGCGGCACTGGCCGACTGCCTCATGGCCGACGAGGAGAGCCTGCCGCCCACGGACCCGTTCCCCGCCTGGGACACCTACGGCATCGACGGCACCTGCGAGCATGAGCATCCCGAACTCGTGGCGGGCCCCTGAGAACCCCGGGCCGGGCGGCGAACACAGCCACGGCGCCGCCCGGCCCGGTATGGACACCAAGAGCTCCGGATAAATGCGTTGGACTGACCGGCCCCCGCTGATAGCGTCTGAGCGGCCGTGAGAGAACGCGAGGAGGTGAGACCCATGAAGGCTGTATCCATGGGTGCTCCCCCATGTCGTCACGGTGGGCGATTGACGTAGGTGTCGCCGGGAGCGCCTCGGGCAAGGCACTCCTGAGAGGCAACACCTGTGAACTTTGTGCATTCCACTCCGGGCACGGACAACCATCCGGTTGTGGTCACGCGGGTCTCGGACACGCAGTGGCACGCTGTGGAGGACGACCTGACGGTCGGCCGCGGCGTCGCTTCGCGTCGGCCCGACGGGCGGCTCTTCGTCAGCATCGACGCGTGGCACGGCGCGGTCTTCGACCGCATCGCCGACGCGATGCTGGCGGGCCTGCCGACACCGCTGTACACCGTCGTCGACGAGGCCGACGACGACTCGAGGTCCGCCTGGGAGCGGGCCGGCTTCGCCACCGCACGCCGCGAGTGGGGCTATCTCGTGCCCACCGACCCGCAGATCACCGGGCTCGGCTCGGTACGGCCCCCGTCCGGCGTGACGATCGTGCCCGCCGGTGAGGCGGAGGAGGGCCCGCTGCGCGCCCTGGACCGCCTCATCCGCGACGAGGTCGAGGCCACCGTCGGATGGCAGACGATGCCGGCCGAGGTGCTGCCCCGCCCGGCGGGGACCACCGTGCTCGACCCGTCGAAGTACGCGGTGGCAAGGCACATGGACGAGTACGTGGGACTGGTCCGGGTGGGACCGCTGACCCGGCAGCCTCGGATCGGGCTGATCGCCGTCCGGGCCGAACGGCACCGCCGCGGCATCGCCCGGGCGCTGCTGGCCCACACGCTCGGTTCGCTGCACCACTCCGGAACCGCTGCGGCATGGGCCGAGGTGGACGAGTCCAACGCGGCGGCCACCGCCCTGTTCGAGAGCATCGGTGCCCGGCGCGCGGCCGGCACCCTGGAGCTCGTCCGCCACTGACGCGCCACCACATCGCACCGAGCGACCGTTTTTGCTACTGAATTCGCCGTCACAGAACGGGAGAAGTGAGAGACCATGACAAAGGCAGCAGGGGGCGTAGAAGCCGAAGGCACCGTCATCGAGTGCCTGCGCAATGCCACCTTCAAGGTGGAACTCCAGAACGGGCACACGGTGCTCGCCCACATCAGCGGGAAGATCCGGAAGAACCGCATCAAGATCCTCCCGTACGACCGAGTGCTCGTGGAACTCAGCCCCTACGACCTCACCCGCGGCCGGATCCGTTACCGGTACAGGGCGTAACGGAAGGTGCGGCGCCCATCGCCCTATCGGGAGCCGTGGGGCAGGAGCGCCATCTCGCGTGCGTTCTTGATGGCCTGTGCTATCTGCCGCTGCTGCTGACGGGTCACGTGGGTCACCCGACGGCTGCGGATCTTTCCGCGGTCGGAGATGAACTTCCGCAGCAAGTCGGTGTCCTTGTAGTCGATGTAGGTGATGCCGGCGGCGTCCAGCGGGTTGGTGCGCTGACGCTTGGCAGTCTGACGCCGGATGCTGGTGCGTCGGGTCATGGTGAGGTCGGTCCTCTCTTTCAGGTCACAGGGTCGAGCAAGTCGTCGAAGGCGTGCGGGAGTTGCTTCCAGCGGTCCCTGCCCGCCGCGTACTCGTCGTCGGTGAGCAGGCACGAGTCGAGCAGGGCCGACAGGCCGTCGCGGTCCAGGCCGGGCGAGGTGAAGGTGAGGTACTGGCAGCGGTCGCCGTGTTCCGGGTGCCAGTCCACCAAGGCGGCGAGGCGGCGCTCGGCGGGCACCATCTCCCAGGCGGCGTCGGGCAGAGCTGCCAGCCAGGGCCCGGCCGACTCCACGCACAGCGCGCCGCCGGCGGCGTCCCAGGACAGCAGTGTGTCGGGGCGGTCCGCCAGCCAGAACCGCCCCCGGCTGCGCGCGGCGGCGCAGGTGAGGTCCTCAAGCGCCGCGTACAGGCGCTGCGGGTGGAAGGGCCGTTCGCGCCGCCAGACGAAGGTGCTCACGCCGTGCTCGTCGCACTCCTGCGGCAGCAGCGCGCACGCAGGATGCACACGGGCGGCGGCCGCTGCCACGTCGAAGCCCGCCAACAGCGCTGCCCCCAGGGCACCGTCGCTCTCCACCCGTACGCTTCGTGCGCCTGGTGTGAGCTGGGCGAGCAGCGCGTGGTCGGTGTCGTCGGCGACCTCGTCGCAAGGATCGCCGTCGCCGAGGGCGATCACCGTGGGGTACTCCAGCTGCCGGGCGAAGGTGTCGGCGACCGTGCGCTGGTCGGTCGGCGCGGCGGCGAGGCCGACGTCGGCCAGGTCGTCGCCGTTGGACAGGTACGGCAGCACGAGTGCCGGATCGACCGCGGTGGCGACCCCGGTCAGGGCCAGCGGTGCACCGGCGGCGGCGATGACTCCGGCCATGGCCTGGGGCTCGACGGAGTCCCACAGTTCCACGACGGCCAGCCGGTACGTTCCCCCCGCTGCGAGCCGCAGCAGTTCGGGAACGAGATCCTCGCGAAGTGCGCAGCACGCGCAGTCATTCACCAGGGGTGCATCGCCACTGCCCAGCAGGCCGTCGGCGTCGCGTACCGTCCGGTGCACCGCCCTGTCGGCGGCGGATGTCAGGTCGTGGTGCAGCGCGACCGAGCCGGGGACCGTACTCAGGATCTGCTCCACGGCAGCCCGGCGGGCGTCCGCGTGCAACCCGCCGACGATCGCCACCGGCAGCCGCGCCTCGTCCCCGTTCACCGCTCGCTCCGTCCGCGTCCGTACCGCCGCTCGAAGCGCTCGACCCGCCCCGCGGTGTCCAGGACCCGCTGGGTGCCGGTGTAGAAGGGGTGGCTCGCCGAGGAGATCTCGACGTCGATGACCGGGTAGGTGTTGCCGTCCTCCCATTCGACGGTCTTGTCGCTCGTGGCCGTGGACCGGGTGAGGAAGGCGTAGTCGGCGGCCCGGTCACGGAAGACGACTGGGCGGTACTCGGGGTGGATTCCGGACTTCACGGCTCTCAGCGCTCCTCACGGAAGTCGACGTGGCGGCCGGCGCGCGGGTCGTACTTGCGCAGGGTGAGCCGGTCGGGGTTGTTACGGCGGTTCTTGCGCGTCACGTAGGTGTAGCCGGTGCCGGCGGTGGACCTCAGCTTGATGATCGGGCGCAGTTCGTTACGGGCCATGGACAGCACCATACATGGGATTGGTTTTCATTTTCATCTGGGGCTAGTGTGTTGCTGCATCCACCCCAAGGAGGAACAGCCATGTCCGCCCACTGCCAACTCACCGGCCGACAGCCCGGCTTCGGCCATCGCATCTCCCGCTCGCACCGGCGGAGCAAGCGCCGCTTCGACCCGAACATCCAGCACAAGCGCTACTGGCTGCCGAGCGAGGCCCGCCACGTCCGGCTCACGCTCTCGGCCAAGGGCATCAAGACGGTCGACACGATCGGCATCGAGGCCGCGGTGGCCCGCATCCGCGCCCGTGGAGGGAAGGTCTGATGGCGAAGAAGAGCAAGATCGCGAAGAACGATCAGCGGCGCCTCGTCGTGGCCCGATACGCCGCGCGCCGCGCCGCACTGAAGGCGATCATCGCGTTCCCCGGGAGCTCCGACGAGCACCGCGCCGCCGCCCAGCGGGAGCTGCGCCGACAGCCCCGTGACGCCAGCGCCACCCGCCTGCGCAATCGCGACTCCGTGGACGGCCGCCCCCGCGGCTACCTGCGCGCCTTCGGCCTTTCCCGCATCCGCGTACGCGAGATGGCCCACGCGGGCGAGCTCCCTGGCGTGACCAACAGCAGTTGGTGACCCGGCACGCCAGGGGCTCACAACGGGCGCGCCATCGACGCAGCCCGAATCTGTGCCCGGTTTCGAACGCGCCTTCCGCCACTCTGAACGGGGGGCGGCGGCACCGGCTCGTGGCGTGCTGCGACGGCCGGGTGGGTACAGCGTGTCCCGCACGCGGACGGCTTCCGCGTGCGGGACCCGGGGCCGTGCCGGAAGGTCAGCCGGTCGTCAGGGCGGTGTCGTCCACGACGAAGCT
>NZ_JBSFJZ010000103.1:0-9106 GCF_053598315.1 Streptomyces sp. NPDC001153 | reverse complement strand
GTTGCCTACGTGTCACACCCAGCGTCCTACCAGGTCCTGTCCCCGCACGGGACCAGAACCCGAGATTGATCACGACCTCACACAGGCCCTAGTGCGTAAAACGGGGCACGGTCTGGTCAGTCCTGCGCCTGACTCTGCCCCCCATACACCCTCGACGCGCCTGTGGGCGCTGATTGCCAACCGGCTTCCGTCGTCTGGTGGGGAGATCGGCGCCCACAGGGCCATGCGGGCCGTTTCTATGTTGCTTTGAGTTTGCCACCTGTCGGGCGCGGTCTTCGAGGTCTTGGGCAGCGACGATTTTGCGCTGGGCGGGCAGCGTCTTGAGGAGGGTCGTCAGGTGTTGGTCGCCTCGGGCGGATGACAAGTCCAGGCCCTTGCCGTTCCATCGGTGGCCGGGCGTTGTTCGAGCGGTGCAGTGCGGCGATGGATGCGGCGCGGTCGCCGAGGTGCCATTCGACGTGGCCTCGGTGGAACTCGAGGGCGGCTCGGCCGTAGCCGCCTACGGCGTCACGCCGGTCGCGATGTCAGCTCACCGGTAGCGGGCCCGGCCGGCCGCCGCGGCCGCGGTCAAGGGCACGGTCAGGAGTGCCGCCAGCCAGAACAGGGGCCGGTAGGCGTGCGCCTGAGCGGTGGAGGCGGCCAGCCGGCTGGCCAGGGCGCTACCCACGTAGAGTGCCACGCCGAACATGGCCACGCCCGTCGCGCGGGCCGCCGGGGACAGGGCCGTTGCCCACGACTGGATCGTGGAGTGCATGAAGGACCAGCCACCACCGAGGAGCAGCGCGACCACGACGAGCGCTCCGCTGGACTGGCTGTACCCGGCGAGCAGGTAGGCCACGGCGATCTGGACACCGCCGGTCACGATCAGGCGTACCGCGGACCACTGCCCGACGAGCCGCTTGACCACCTGGGCCGCGGTCATGGAGCCGACCCCGTACAGGGCGGCGACCGCGCCGGCCAGGGTGGTGGGAACTCCGTGCGCTTCCAGGGCCGGGGCCAGGTAGGTCAGGAAGCCGAGCAGCACCGCTCCTTCCAGCAGCGCCACCGCCATGACGTACCACTGCCACGGCGAGGACAGGACCACACGGAAGGGGGCCAGCAGTGACCCGGAGGGTGCCCGCTCGGGCTCGGGCAGGCGGCGCAGGGCCACCGCCAGGTAGCAGGCGAGGACGCCGGGCAGGGCGAACACCAGTCGCCAGCTGAGGTAGTGCGCCAGTGCCCCGGCGACGACCGTGGCCACGGCGGTGCCCAGCGCGAAGGCGGTCATCAGCTCGCTGAGGGGCCGCTGCCGTATCGCGACGGGCACCGTGTCGCCCACGTACGTCAGGGAGGTCGCGATGGAGGCGGCGAAGAACGCGCCGGCCAGGGCGCGGGCCCCGATCAGCACGGGGGCGTCGGGAGCGAGGGCCGAGGCCAGGGCGGCCAGCGCAGCGCCGGTCAGCGACACCCGCATCACCCACACTCGGCCCCATCGGTCGCTGGCCACCCCCCACACCGGCTGCATCAGCCCGTACATGAGGTAGTAGCCGCTCGCGGCCAGGACCACGGTGGGCAGCGGGGCCCCGAGTTGCGGTCCGATGAGAACCAGCATGGGCGCGATGCAGAAGCGGTCGAGGTTGCTGACGAAGCCGGCGGTGCGCAGCAGTCGCAAGGAGGACGTGGGCAAAGTCGCCACCGGAGCCGACGCGGTGGTGGTCACGAGGGGACGCTCCCTTCCGAGGGGGTTCGACGAGAACGGGTGACAGAGGGGGACCGACCCGGAGGGATGCGGTCCGGCACCAGTTCAGCACCGGGCCCCTCGGGACGGAGGTCGCTGGCTATTACCATCACTCACACCCTGCCGGTCCGGCCGCGCGCCCGGTGACGGCAGCATCAGAGGAAGGCGCCCGCATTCGAGCAGGCGCCCGCTGTCCGCAGGAGAGGCATGATGCAGTGAGCGCCGCACGCACATCCCCCGGCGCGTTCCCCCACCGCGAACTGGGGGCCTTCCTGCGCTCCCGCCGCGAACGGCTGGCGCCGGGAGAAGCGGGGTTGCCGGACGGCCCGGGCCGCCGGACGCCGGGGCTGCGCCGGGCCGAAGTGGCGGAACTCGCCGGCATCAGCGTGTCGTGGTACACGTGGCTGGAGCAGGGACGGGTGCGTACCTCGGAGCAGGTGCTGCGCGCGGTGGCGCGGGTACTGCGCCTGGATGCCGCGGAGACCGCGCACGTACTGTCGTTCGTGGAGGAGAACAGACAGCCCGCCGACGCTCCCACCTGGGTGTCGCGGAACCTGCTCAGCCTGGTGCAGGCCATGACACCGAACCCGGCCGTGGTGCTCGATCCGCATTGGGACCTGCTGGCCTGGAACGCCGGGTACGCTGCGCTGCTGACCGATCCGGCGCGGCTGCACCCCAAGCAGCGCAATCTTCTCTGGCTGGTGTTCCGCTGGCCGCTGGCCCGGACCCTGCTCGCCGAGTGGGAGGACGAGGCCCGTGCGCTGCTCGGCCAGTTCCGGTCCCGGGCCGCTCGCCGTCCGCACGATCCGCGGTTCGCCGAACTCGTCGAGGAGTTGCTGGCCGACGCCGACGCGGCCCGCTGGTACGAGCGCCGGGAGACGGCCGGGTTCCAGCCCTCGGTACGCCGCTTTCGGCATCCGGCCGTGGGCGAACTGCGCCTGCGCTACGTGAAGCTGGCCGCGGTGGACGAGCCCGGTCATCACTTCCTGGCCTACCTGCCCGATGACCGGGTCTCCGAAGACGCCCTGCGACGACTGCGCGGAAGGGAGTGAGTCCCGGGGTCCTGGCCGCCTTTGGGACGCGGGACCGCGGGGCTCACCTCGGCGACTCGCGCCGCGCGGCCGGATCAGCCGGACAACACGGCCTTCAGGACGGCACCCGCCGCGACGTCGGCCAGGGCATCGGCGTGGTGCTCCAGCGGGTAGACCGTCACCATGCCCTCCAGGTCGAAGCGCGCGGCGAGGGCGGGCAGCAGCCTCACGTATTCGACGAGGTGATCGCCGGTAAGGCCCACGAACCGACCACGTCGAGCTGCCGGTACACGATCTGGTGCGGGTTGAGCTCGGTGTCGCCCGCGTCGGTGTACTGGCCTATGACCAGGTAGGAGCCGCCCCTGCCGGCCAGGATCAGGCCCTGGGCCACGGCGCCCGGGACCCCGGCGCACTCGATGACCAGGTCGGCGCCGTCCGGGCCGGCGGCGGCCCGTGCCTCGCGCAGCACAGCCTCGGCATCCGCGGCGTCCACGATGTTCAGGTGCACGTCACCGATGCCGGCGGCGGCCGCCGCGGCCAGTCGCCGCTCGGACCGCCCACGATGATGACGCGTGCCGCCCCGGCGAGTTGGGCGAAGGCCGCCGCGGCCAGCCCGACCGGGCCGCTGCCCTGGACGATGACCGGCGAGCGGCCTCGCCGATACCGCCGCCGTCACACCCTGATCCCGTTGGCCGGTACGTCTCCGCGCAGCAGCCCGAATCCGGCGGGTACGTCGGCGGGGTCGTCGCCGCGCTGCACGATGCGGTTGTCGGCGTCGACAAAGACGACGCTCGGGACGAACGCACGTGTCTGGGCGTCGGCCATGTCCGCGTAGGAGATGATGATCACCGGGTGCCCGGGGCTGATCAGCCGGGCGGCGGCGCCGTTGATGCCGATGACACCCGAACCGGCGGGGCCCTCGATGACGTACGTGGACAGCCGCTTGCCGTGGCCGACCTGGAGGAACTCGCGGAGCTGGTCGGCGGGGCCGGGCAGCGTGATCTTCGCAGCGGCCTGTACCTCCGGCCCCCCTTCGTTGACGAGCTGCCTCGGCCGGTAGCGATGCCTGGGCCGGCCCGCACGTGGGAGTTTTTCGTGCGTGTTTGAGCGTGCGGTGCGCATGGTCGCGGAGATCCGTCCGAACTATCCGACCGAGTGGGCCGCGATGAAGGCAGTGGCGGCGAAGCTGGGGATCGGTGCGGCGGAGATGGTGCGGACGTGGGTTCACCTACGTGGCCACCTGGTCGGGGATCGTCTACGTCGCGTTCGTCGTGGACGTCTTCTCCCGGGTGATCGTCGGCTGGTCCGCCGCCACCAGCAAGCGATCCAAGCTTGTTCTCGGCGCCCTCGATATGGCCTTGTGGCGACGCGACCGCGCCGGAACTCCTGCTGGACCGGGGCTGGTTCATCATTCGGATGCGGGCAGTGAGTACATTCGCGTTCACGGCGCACCTCCTCGAGGCCGGCATCGACGCCTCGGTCGGCACCGTCGGTGATGCCTTGGACAACGCGCTCATGGAGTCCCGGATCGGCCTCTACAAAACGGAGCTGATCAAGCCCCGTCGGCCCTGGCACGGCCTCGACGTCGAACTCGGCACCGCGGAATGGGTCGACTGGTTCAACAACCACCGGCTCCACAGCGCGATCGGAGACACGCCGCCCCACGAATACGAAACCAACCACTACGCGCAACGCCATCCCCAACCGGCGGCTGGAGTCAACGCATAGAGCCTCCACCGATCCCGGAGCGGTTCACTGACAAGAACCCGCAGCTCATCAGCGGTTCAGTCTCGGGTTTCAGGGGTGAGTTGTTTGGTGATCCTCAGGAGTTCGGCTTCGTGGAGGTTCCGATCCGTGGTGTTAACGATGAATGTGTAGGTCCCGTTCGTCCGTGTCACGGTGTTATTGGAGTCCGGGGAGAGCCCACCGACCCACCCTTGGACAGACTCTGGAATGCCTGCTGTGCTCACTGTGAGTTTTCCGGCGATTTGCGTGATGCTCAGAGACGCCTTGTCCGAGGCGCGGTGGTAGAAACGGGTCCAGGCGGGGCCGGAGCTCTGGGTCCGGATGAATGGTGGCAGCAGGTCATGCTGGCTGGAGTCGCTCCACTGCACGTGAGTGGCCGGTGAATAGCCTGGCGGGAGATATCGTGGGTTGGCCAGCCGCTTCTGGTCGAAGGGGGCAATGGTCCAGCCGCTCCCGGCGTACACCAGCCGTCGTGTCCCTAGCGGTGACTGCAGCGTTGTGGTGATCTGCTCGTCGATCCTGGTGCACTGAGGACGGAGATCGACATCGCTTTCCTGCAGTTCCAAGGTGACGGAATCGCGGGATTCGCTCGCCACCAGGCGGGGCGGGTCCTGCTGGCATGGGGCCCGGCTGTTCAGGGTGGTGATGGTGCGGCCGTCACCGCTCACCAGTACCTCACCCAAGGCCCCCTCCCCATGCCTGCGGTCCTTCATGATCGATGCAGTGACGGCAATGGCGAGAGCAGCCCCTACAACAACGGCCAACATGATGAGTAGGGTTCGGTGACGCCTTTTCGGGTTCACGGTCGTGCTCCAAGGTGTGCGAGCCAGCTCCCTGGCTTCATTCGATGGGTCGTGTAGCCATCGGGGCGACACCCTCATCTTGTACTCTCCGCCCCATCGCTTTGGGGCCATCGCTGGGCCGTCCTGGGCGTACCTCGACAGACAGAGAACGACGGCCCGGCGGTCCCTTCTGCCCGACCTGATGCCCTGTCCGAGTCTGGCGGCAGAGTCCTGCTGGCACAGGGCTACCATCACCCAGCCGGGGGTTCTACGGCGACGACCTTAATACGGTCACCGAATTTTGCGCCTAGCCCACGCTTGGCCCGCTCCAGGTCGCCGTTAACACCGACCTCCACGACCCCACGGGTGAATGCGAGCTCATCCCCTCCGCTGCTGACTCTGATGATGCGGTAACCGGTGGTGTTTCCTATAAGTGGCACAAGGCGGTCGTGCGTGGCCCGCATCTCTTTCCTGGACCGCGGTGCGTTATGGAGATCGACGTGTACACCGAGCCCGAGCCCGGACAGGGCAGCATCGAAGCGCGAGTCCGTTCTGCGGTAGACGATGAGGCCGTCGCCGGCAGTGTCCACCTCCACCCCCGTATAGGTATCCGGGAACGAACTCCCCAGTTGTTCGATCGAGTCCGCGGCTCGGTGGAGTGCTGCCTCGTTAGCCGGCCCGGATTTATCCATGGACGGGTGGGCGACGGGGCTCGAGCCAGTAGACGGGGTGCCGGTCCGCGGAAGTTCGGACGGTGCGGCGGACATCATGCCTGCGGGGGCGCCGACGGACTGCCGACTATGCTGCCCGCAGGCAGCCGTGAGCAGGACAGCCGTCGCGGCCAGACTTATTCCGATCGCGCGCACGGACGCATGGGTGTGTGGCATGGGCGGGCCCTTACTTCAACAGGTCAGGGAATACCTGATTGACGCCGGGAGTTGTGGGATGTCACCGCGCTTCCGGAGGCACCCGGATCGATGGCGACGCGAAGATTTCGGCGATCGTACCCTTCGGCCCACCTGCTGGTCGCACGCTCCTCATCCGTCAAGGTGACCCAAAAGCCCCAGCTCGGCGCCGACACGGTCGAGCAGAGCAGCGGTGACGACAGACCCCCGCGACGATCCAGACTTTCGCGCGACGTGGCAGGCACGCCACGTGCCCGACGAGATACAAGTCCTCTTCCCAGTGCCGGTTCGTCGCCACGGTGCCAGACGACACAGAACCAGCGCAACAGACCTCACCTGTCGCTTTTCTGGTAGCCCCGACGAGGGGGACGTGCCACACCCTGCCACATTGCGGGGCCGGGGACCGTGGGAACACATGCGACAGCGTTGGGGGCAAGGACGGAAGCGCGGCCACAGCCAACGAGGGTGAAGCCAACGCCGGCGGACACGCCTCGGCCTGTCCGTGACTGGCTGGGCCGCCTCTGCACCGTGCGAGGCGAGCCGAGGCTAACCAACGTTGACAGGCGACGATGCGGGCTAAACCGGCCTTGGATCGCGGCTTCGCACCAAATGATTTCGCAATAGGTAAGGTGCTCATTTCCGGCATGCATTTTCGAGGCTCACGATTTCCTGACCTTCGAGCTCTGTGGGTGCCTGGTAGCGTGCGCCAAGATCGATTGCGAATCGCGTAATCGAGCTTGGCGAACCGTAACTTCCGTTGGGGACAGCATGAGTGGTGGAACCACCAGACGCCGGGTGCGAGGGATACTTGCCGTCTCACTCCTGGCAGTAATCCCGCTCGTGGCCGAACATGGGGGATCAGTCGGACATCTACGATGTTTCTGGCCTCACTCCAGGAAGTGGCTTGTCCGGTGCCCACGTCTATGACGGCGCCTGGGACGACACGACCGGTTGCTCGAAGCCCGTCTCGGGATGGGAGCACAACTATGTAAATGAGCAAGTATGCACATCCGGCGCCAACGGAGGTGTGCACTGCGGCGTCTACATCTCGCAGACTCACATAGGCGTCACGGGCAATAATGGCATCTATCGGCCGGATGTCGATTTGGCGTATTCGGGAAGCGCCAACGGCATCGCCGCGGTCAACGGGGACAGCGGCGGTCCAGTGTTCAGCGGCATCTCAAGTGGCTGGAAAACCGACGCAGCTCGGGGCACGATCACGGCTCTCGACACCACAACGAACTGCAATGGCCAGAGCACTGCGGACTCCTGGCAGCGGACCGCGTGGTGCTTTCACGGGGTGTATTACGTGCCCATTTCCGTGACCCTGGCCGTCATGAACTGGACGATCAACACCAGCGCCAGCTGATCCACAAGGCTTCACGGCCCGTCACCGAGATTCGTCACTCGGTGGCGAGCCACCTGTGTCGCCCAGCCTTTCCGACAGGGAAGGGCGCCTTCAAGGACGAGTTGATCTTGTCGCTGTGCTGGTCACGGGTGCGTGACGACGACTGGTGGGTGCGGCACGCGCCCACCGGAGCTCCCGTTGAGGGACCGATGACCTTCCCGCAGACACCGTCCACAACGGACCTCCGAAGCCGTCAATCCGCCGATATCTGTCTTGCCAAGTCGCCCGATCCTCCGGCCCGGTGCCCGCATCACCACGGTTTCCGGCGTTCGGCTGGCACCCAACGGTGCGACCGTCCGGCGCCTGAACATCCACACACGGCAACGCGTCGACCAGCTCGAACAGTTCGTCCCCGCGCGCGGTCAGACGGTCGAATAAATCCTCCCGGAAGCGTGACGCTTTCGCGAACGCTTCCCCCGGAACATGATCAGGCAGCAGACTCACTTCACGGCCTTCGTCGTGGTCACGTGCATCCTTGGTCGGAGCACATGATCAGACGAAGGCCGCCTCAACGTTCGGCGAACGCCCAGGTGAGCGGCCTAGTTCGAGGCGCATTTCGGGACCGCCCCACACACGGCCGACCCGACGGTAGCGTGATCGACATGACGGCTGAGGGTGAGACGGCAGAGGGCGAAGCCCTGATCGGCGGCATGGTGAACGCGGGCGCGGTCTTCCGCCACGGTGCCCTGGTGGAACGCCCGGCGCCGCGCACCGCGCGCGCCCTCCATGCCCATCTCCTCGCGCTCAAAGAGCACGGGTTCGACGCGGCTCCGAGGCCGATCCGTCTCACCGCAGACGGCCGCGAGCAGTTGACCTTCATCCCCGGCGACGTCGCTCTACCGCCGTTTCCGCGCTGGGTGATGACCGAGACCGCGTTGAGTTCGGTGGGAAGCCTGTTGAGGCGTCTGCACGACGCCAGCGCGGCCATCGCGGTTGACGCATGCGCTGAGTGGCCCCGATCCCTGGCCGACCCGGCGGGAGGAACGATGCTGTGCCACAACGATGTGTGCCCGGAAAACGTCGTCTTCCGCGACGGCCGTGCCACAGCCCTGATCGATTTCGACCTGGCGGCCCCCGGCCGAGCAGTATGGGACGTTGCCATGACCGCCCGCTACTGGGTTCCCATGCTTGATCCCACGTCCGCGGCAGTTCTCTATCCCGCGGGGCTGGATGCCCCGGCACGACTGCGGATACTCGCCGACGGCTACGGTCTCTCCCCGCAGGAGCGCGGTGAATTGCCCGGCGTCATCGAGCAGGCCACCGCAACCTGCCGGGCCTTCGTCGCTGATCGAGTGGCCGACGGTGACCCCGTCTACACCCAGGCGCTGTCCGAGCACGGTGGTTGGCAGCGTTGGGACCGCATCCAGCAGTGGCTGGTGGCTCACCACGAGATGTTCACGGCTGCCCTGTTGGGATAACTGGCTAAGAAGTCCTAACAGAAGTGGTTGATCATGTGACTGCTGGCTTATCCGCTCGTTGGTCTGGTCGTGGGGAAACGTCAGTCGCGGCCGTGGATC
>NZ_JBSFJZ010000102.1:0-9241 GCF_053598315.1 Streptomyces sp. NPDC001153 | reverse complement strand
GCGGTCATGGTTTCCTCCAATAGCACTTATGCGTGAATGCGGTGGCATCTACGGCATCTGCGGGTAGTCGCGAGTTCTGCGCTTTCGCGACCCCCTCTGTGAGACAGATTGCCTCACAGACCATCTATGAGTCAACTTGTCTCACTGTGACTCGCCTCACCGCGCCCTGAACAGGGCCTTAGGCGCTTCCATACGGTGTATGCCGCACTGAATCGAGCTTCCCATTCGACATACGCAACCGGTTCCGCAGCAGTGATCACGCCGAGCTCTGGTCCGGCCCCGGCTGGAGCGCTGCGGACCTGGCGGCCGACTTCCATGCCGTTGTCACACAGCTGCGCCTCCGTAGCCCACCGTCGTCGGCTGCCAGCATGGGTAGGACTGTCGCTCCCCCGGGCGCCCGGTGGGGCGACGCTCGCCGTGGCGTTCGCCCTGCCCTGTCACCACCCGCCTCGCACGGCGGTGCTCGAAGCGCTCTTGAGGCGTGTACGGCAGGCGCCGGCGCCGCTGATGCGTGCGCTGAGCCCGCTGCGGGCGCGCAAACTCGGGCTCGCCAAGTACTGGCGCTGCTCACTGAATCCGACCCGCACACGCGCGGTCTCGTCGCTGTCGCCACGGCCCGGACACCTCGTGCCAGGCCCGCCTCGCGTACGCATGGCGTCGCGTCGAGTCCGCAGTGGAGGCGCCGCTTGGGGTGGTTCCCGAACGGGATATGACGTCCACTGCAGATGTTCCGGTCCATCGCCCCGGCGCAGAGCAGGCCCTCAGCCACCTGCACGGCCTGGAACAAGGACTCGGCGAAGTAGATTGCAGCCTTCACCCTGCTACGTAGCACCAAGACGACAGTTCCCCCGGCCCCTGTTCCAGGGACGCGGAAACAGCCGCCTGCCGGCGGCCTGCGGGACGCAGCCACCCTCTACCGCCGGTGGTCGCGGCCCATCGGCCGCGACCTCGACCGTGATGTCGCCGGTGAGCACCAACGCGTGCTCGAGGCGGTCCTGGCCAGGGCGCCGACGCAGCGGCCGAGCTGGTGGCCCAGCACTTCGAACGCACCTTGCTGGGTCGTGTGCGCCACGCTCGCTGGTAAGGCGAGCACACCGTCGGACCGGCCGCGTGCACGTGGGGCTTCGGCCGACGGGTGCAGACGGAGCACCGCTGGAGGACGACTCTCAGCAGCCGGGCGGCGGGACGACAAGGACGAGCGAGGCTATGACATTCCGGATACCGGCCACACTATATGGATCTACCACTTCAGACCGCCCGAGGACTTTGCCCAGGTGCCGGCCAGTCCCACCGCCACACGCGACGAGGCGACCGGCAAGCTCGGTCGCCTCCCCGGGTCCCGGGCGGCCGATGAACTGCGGCGTGACGGCGCTCAGGAACTGGCAAGTCGCGTGATCACTACGGCTGCGGCCACTACCGCGAACAGCAGAGCCGGGATAAGGGCCTTGGGGGCGTCCTTCATGCTCAGGTGCGTGCGCATGGCGCCGGCGCACACCAGAAACAGTCCACCGGCAGCCGCCACGCCCAGCGGCACGCCGGTCCGAACGCCCGGGTGCTCTCGGCGCGAGCACGACACCAAAGCCGCTGGCGCGACTCGAGGGAAGGCTTTTGCCGCGAAGCCGACACCTCCGGCCCCCACGTGCATGCCGAACACGGGAGTCCCCGGCCGGTACCGAAGCCCCGCGGCACACCTCCGCGGGTGTATCGGCCTCCTACTGTCAGAGACTGTCCGCCCTAGACGACACAATCGTCACCACAACCAGGACCCACCCTCATGGCACCCGCAGCAGAACCCCGGCGGTGGCGGCGTCCACGAACAGCTGTGACCAAGTGGCTGCGCCGTGCCCTGAGCGCAGCGCGCGCGGGGTTTCCGCTCGCCGCCGCCCTGCGCGGTGTCGTCGCTGCTGGAACTGTGCGGGGCGGCCGACGCGGAAGCCGGCGCGGATGTGGTCCTGTCGGTACCGGCACGCCCGCGCCCAGGTCGGACCGTCCGTCCGCGGTACGCCGTTCTGCTCGCTGCCTGTGTCCTCGTCGCCCACATCAGCGCCGTCCTGCTGCATGGCCCGCGAGGTTACTGGCTGCCCATGACCGTGGCCTTCATCTACAAGCCCGACTTCGGCCCCGTCCTGCGCCGGGCGGTGCACCGCTGCGTCGGCACGGTCGTCGGCGTCGCCGCGATCGGTGCGGTCGCCCTGCTGACCGGCAACACCCCGTACGCACTCATCGGGACGGTGGCGGTCTTCGGCGCGCTCATGGCCGTAGGCGTCCGCCATCACTATGCCGTCGCCGCCACCGGTCTGACCGGGATCGTCTTCGTCCTCGTCGATCTGCTCGGAGACCACCGGACGCTGTACGGCACCCGCATCCTGGACACCACCCTGGCCGCGGCCATCGTGCTGGTGGCGAACTTCCTGGTGTGGCCGGACTCCGCCGGCAGTTGGGCCGCGACGCAGACCGAAGCCGCTCTGATCGCCGTCCGCCGCTACCGCGACCTGGCGCCGAACGCCACGTCCGCCCAGCGCCAGACACTGCGCCGCGCCGCCTACCGCTGCCTGGCCGACGCCCGGCGGCTCAGGCCCGCGCCGAACCTCTCCCGCCCAAGCGCACCCTTCCGGACCGGGAGGCAACGATCACAGCCGCCGAGCAGGTCTGCGACGCCGTTACAGCCGAGATCCTGGCCGACACCGCAGGCTCCGGAGGAGATCATGCGCCGGGCAGTGCCTAGGCCTCGCCTAGGCCCAGGCCCGCAGAGCGGCATCCACGACGATCTCCACCGTGTCACGCCCCAGACGGTTCCCAGCGATGAAGCGCTCGAAGAACAGGGGGCCGACCGTGGCCATGGCCATGGTCTCGGCAGTGACGTCGGACCGGAGCTGGCCGCGCTCGACGGCCGCGGCAACAGCGGGACGCACGGCCTCGGCGATCTGGGTCATCAGCGTCTGCCGGAGGTGACGCATGCCTTCGTCGTTCCGTGAGCCACCGATGACCGCGACGAGAACGGCACCGGTATTCTCGTCGTCCAGCCGCTCGGCGAGGACGCCCAGATTATGGATGAGCTCGGCTCGCGGATCGTGACCGGAAGCAGCCCGAATCTCCTCGGGCACCGGGGGCAGTGGGGGCATGCCGGCCTCCAGCGCGGCCAGGCGAAGCTCGAGAAGGCCGGGCCAGTGCCGGTAGACCGTGGCCCTGCCGACGCCGGCACGGGCGGCGACCGCTTGATGCGTCACGGCCTCCAGCCCGCCCTCCGTGAGCAACTCGGTGGCCGCCGCGACCATGGCCTCGCGACTGCGCAACAGACGCGGATCAGTTCTGACTTGCATCTACTCCACCTTTCTGTGGGACAATCCACCTCACAGGGCCACTATGAGTCATCTTGTCTCATAGTAGAGGAAGAGAGAAGCCCCAAGTCCGTACGACTCCCGCGGCGTGCGTCACATGTGAACGGCGGGTGCGGCGCTCTCGTCGTGCTGCGGCACACCACGGCGGTACAGCAGCACGGTCACCACCAGACCCACCACGAAGACGGCCGCCGACCACCAGTACGCAGTGGAGTAACCCTCGAGACCGGCCTGCGCCAGGACGCCGGGGTCCTTGGGGTCACGGCCGGAGAGGTAGTTGGTGGCGGCGTCCGATGCCATCGTACTGAGCAGGGCGACGCCGATGGACCCACCCACCTGCTGGACGGTGTTCACGGCGGCGGACGCGACTCCGGCATCGGCCGCGGCCACGCCGGAGGTGGCCAGGCTCATCGCGGGCGCGATCACCGTGCCCAGTCCGACGCCGACGAGCACCAGCTGGGGCAGCACCTGCGTCATGTATCCGCTGCCCAGGTCCAGCGTGGTCATCCACACCAGGCCGGCGGCCGCGATGGCCATCCCCAGCGGAACCACCGGCTTGGGACCTATGCGCCGTACCAGGACGTTGTTGGCCACCGCCGACGCGGACGATGACGCCACGATCATGGGCAGGAAGGCGAAGCCCGTCTTCAGGGCGCTGTAGCCGAGGCTCTGCTGCAGGTAGTAGGTCAGGAACAGGAACACGCCGAACATGCCCGCGCCGGTGACGAAGAGGGCGGCGAAGGAGGCACCGCGGTTGCGGTCCAGCAAGACTCGCAGGGGCAGCAGCGGATACGCCGCCCTGGTCTGCCACCACACGAAGACGGCAACCAGTACGGCTCCGGCCGCCAGCATGCCCCAGGTCGCGGGCGAGCCCCAGCCGTGCGTCTCGGCGTTCGAGAACCCGTACACCAGGCAGAACAGGCCGATGGAAACCAGCAGAGTGCCGAGGACATCGAGCTTGGAGGACGTGTCGCGCGGCGTGCGGTGCAGCAGAGCGGCCCCACCGACGAACGCCACCCCCGCGAAGACCACGTTGACGTACATGGTCCAGCGCCAGTCCAGGTACTGGGTCAGCACCCCGCCGAGGATCAGGCCGATGGCTCCGCCGGCACCGGCGACCGATCCCGCGACAGTGAAGGCCTTCGCCCGCTCGCGCGGATCGGTGAAGGTGGTCATCAGGAGCGACAGCGCGGACGGGGCCAGCAGGGCGGCGAACAGGCCTTGGACGGCGCGCGCGACGACGAGCATGGCGAAACCGTTCGCCGCACCTCCCACCATGGAAGCGGCCGCGAAGCCGGCCAGCCCCACCAGGAAGGTCACCTTCTGACCGACCAGGTCCGCGACTCGGCCACCGAGCAGCAGCAGGCTGCCGAAGGCCAGCGCGTAGGCGGTGACCACCCACTGCCGGTCGGCGTCCGAAAAGCCGAGGTCGTGCTGGGCGGACGGCAGGGCGATGTTCACGATGGTGCCGTCGAGGACACCCATCAGCATGGACAGGGAAATGACAAGCAGGATCCACCAGCGGCGCTGGTGCGACGGGTCGACAGACGCATTCTCAGGTGCGGCCTCAGCGCCGCGAGCGGCGGCGATGGCGTTCTGGGACATGGGGACAGCCCTCCAGCAAGGACAGACACAAAGGGGGGAAGGGATCAGGTACGGCTGCGGGGCGGCGTGGCCGCTTCGGTGAACGGGTCGCGCGGGTGCTCCAGTTCGATGAGGCCGACGGTGTCCCGCTTGAGCAGGGAGGCCAGGAACCAGTCCACGAACACGCGTATCTTGCGGTTCAGCGTCGGGACACGGCTGCCGTGGTAGAGCCGGTGGAACCACCACGCCGGCCGTCCCTTGAGCTTGAGCTTGTTGAACAGGATCGCGACGCCTTTGTGGAGGCCGAGGCCGGCCACCGCGCCGAGGTTCTTGTGCCGGTACTCCTTCACCGGTCGTCCGCGCAGAGCGGCGATCACGTTGTCGGCCAGCACAGGGGCCTGTCGTACGGCGTGCTGCGCGTTGGGCGGGCACCACGCGCCCTGTTCGCCGGCCAGGTCGGGAACCTGGGCGTTGTCGCCTGCGGCCCACACGTGATCGAAGTCCCTGACCTGCAGCGTGGGCAGGGTGTCGACGTGGCCGCGCGGGCCGAGCGGCAGGCCGAAGTGGGCCAGAGCGGGGTTGGGGCGGACGCCGGCGGTCCACACGATCGTCGAGGCGTCCGTCTCGACACCGTTCGCCAGTACCACGTGCTGGTCGGCGCAGGACTCCATGGAGGTCTCGAGGTACACCTCGATGCCGCGTGCCTGAAGCTTCTCCATCGTCCAGACACCGAGGTCCGCACCCATCTCCGGCAAGATGCGACCGGCGGCCTCGACCAGGATGAAGCGCATGTCCTCCCTACTGACAGTGCGGTAGTTACGGGCGGCGTCGCGGGCCATGTCCTCGACCTCCGCGATGGTCTCCACGCCGGCGAAGCCTCCCCCCACGAAGACGAAGGTCAGCGCCTTGCGCTTCACCGTCTCGTCCGACGTCGAGTCCGCCCGGTCGAGCTGGGCCAGGACGTGGTTGCGCAGGCTGATGGCCTCCTCGACCGACTTCATGCCGATGGCGTGCTCGGCCAGGCCGGGGATCGGGAAGGTGCGGGAGACCGAGCCGAGCGCGACGACCAGGTGGTCGAAAGGCAGCTCGAGCGTGTCACCCGCCGCGGTGCTGACGTGGGCGACCTTGTCCGCCTGGTCGACGGAGACGACGTGGCCGGTGACCACTTCCGCGCCGGTCAGAACGCCGCGCAGCGAGGCGACCAGGTTGCGCGGGGCCACGTTGCCGGCTGCCGCCTCCGGGAGGAAGGGCAGGTAGGTCATGTACGAGCGGGGGTCCACGACCGTGACGGTCGCCTCGCTGCGGCGCAGCTTCTTCAGCAGGCGCATCGCGGTGTAGAGGCCGACGTAGCCGCCGCCGGCGATGAGGATGCGCGGCCTGTCCGGGACAGGGGCAAGGGTCATGACGGTTCCTTGTGCGTGAGAGGGGACGTGAGAGCGTGCGGAAGCGGGTCCGGATGAGTCGGCCCGCGGGATGTGCTGGGTGCCGATGCGCTTGCGGAACACCCAGTACGTCCAGGCCTGATAGCCCATGACCAGCGGCGCGAAGACGGCGCCCACCCACGTCATGATCCCCAGCGTGTACGCCGAGGAGGACGCGTTGGTGACGGTCAGACTCCAGGCCGGGTTCAGCGTGGACGGCATGACGTCGGGATAGAGCGTCAGGAACAACGTGGCTGCCGTGGCCGCCACCGTGGCGGCGGAGAAGGTGAACGCCCACCCCTCCCGGCGAGCCCTGGTGCAAGCGAGTGCGATGCTCCAGGCCACCAGCGCGACGAGCACCGTCACCAAGCTGCGGCTGTTGCCACGGTCCCCTTGTGTCCAGAGCAGGAAGGAAGCGGCGGGTGCGGTGGCCGGCACGCCGAGCCTGAGGGCGAGAGTTCGGGCACGGTCACGGATGTCGCCGACCGTTTTGAGCGCGACGAACACCGCTCCGTGGACGGTGAAGACGGCCAGCAGGGTCACAGCGCCGAGCAGCGCGTACGGGTGGAACAGGCCGCTCAGGCCGCCGGTGTAGACGTGCCGCCGGTCGATGGCCACGCCGTGGACGATGTTGGCGAAGACCAGCCCCCACAGCAGCGGCGCCAGCAGTGAGCACCAGAAGATGGCGTGCTCCCAGTTCCGTTTCCAGCGGACGCTGTCGCGCTTGGCGCGGTACTCGAAGCCCACCGCCCGCACGATCAGACAGACCAGGACGGCGAACAGGAGTAGGTCGAAGCCGCTGAACAGGGTGGCGTACCAGCCCGGGAAGGCGGCGAAGGTCGCGGCGCCGGCCGCGATCATCCAGACCTCGTTGCCGTCCCAGACGGGACCGATGGTGTTCAGCAGCACGCGGCGTTCGGGCTCGTCACGGGCGAGGAGCTTGGTGAGCACGCCGACGCCGAAGTCGAAGCCCTCCAGGACGAAGTAGCCCGTCCAGAAGAAGGCGATGAGCAGGAACCAGAAGTCGTGGAGGTGCATGGCGAAAGTCCTGACGGCTGGTCAGTAGGCGAACGTGAGGATCTTGTCGTCGTCCTCGGCGGAGGACGGACCGCGCAACCGGGGGTCACGCTGCGGCGGCTGCTCGTCGAGCCGGGGCCCGGCCGTGGCGTACTTGACCATCAGCTTGACTTCGATGACGGCGAGGATTCCGTACAGGAGGGTGAAACCGATCAAGGTGGTGAGCATCTCTCCGGCGCTCACCCCCGGTGACACGGCGTCCGAGGTGCGCATCAGGCCGTAGACCACCCACGGTTGGCGGCCCGTTTCGGTGAAGATCCATCCGAAGGAGTTCGCGATCAGCGGGAATCCCAGGGTCCAGACGGCGGCCCGCCAGGCCCACTTGGTCAGCACCGGCCCGAGGACCCGGTTCTTGGTGAGCATCAGGTGCGGGACCTCGTCCGGCCGGGTGACGAAGTGCGGGGCGATCCAGCGCCGGTTGCGGGTCAGCCACAGCCCGGCCGCGCCGATGGCGACGGACACCATCCCGAATGTGATCATGAAACGGTACGACCAGTACTCCAGCGGGACGTTGGGAAGGTAGTCCCCCGGTGCGCCGCCGTATTGCGCCGCCATGGCCGACGCCGCGTTGTTGATGCCGGTGACGGGAGTGTGCGGGTTGCTGTGGGCGAGGAACGACAGCACGTACGGGATGTCGATGTCGACGGAGTTCTGGTGCTCGCCTACGTTCGGGACGGCGAACAGCGAGAACGGGGCGTTCGCCGCGGTGTTCCACAGACCTTCACCGGCGGCCATCTTCAACGGCTGCTGGTCGATCATCAGTTTGCCGAGGGCGTCGGCGTCGAGGACGGTGGCGAAGCCCGCGACGGCGAGCACGGCGAGGCCGACCCGCAGGGAGGTCCGCATGACGCTGACCCGTCCCGACTCCACCACGCCGCCCCGGGCCTGGGTGCGCTTCGCTCGCCACAGGTGCCAGGCGGCGATGCCGGTCACGAGCGCTCCCCCGGTGACGAAGGCGGCCGTGAGCGCGTGCAGGGCGGCGAACACCGCCGTGGGCTGCAGGAGCACCTCGGCGAAGTCGGTCAACCGGGGTCGGCCGTGGTCCATCCGGTAGCCGACCGGGTGCTGCATCCACGAGTTCGCCGCCAGGATGAAGTACGCCGACAGCACGGTGCCGAGGGACACCATCCAGATGCAGAAGAGGTGCAGGCGGCGGGGAAGCTTGTCCCAGCCGAACATCCACAACCCGATGAAGGTGGATTCGAAGAAGAAGGCGATGATCGCCTCCATCGCCAGCGGCGCCCCGAAGATGTCGCCCACGAAGCGGGAGTACGCCGACCAGTTCATGCCGAACTGGAACTCCTGGACGATGCCGGTGACCACGCCCATCACCATGTTGATCAGGAAGAGCTTCCCCCAGAACTTGGTGGCGTGGAAGTACTTCTCCTTGCTCGTGCGCACCCACGCCGTCTCCAGACCGGCCGTGATGCCGGCCAGACTGATCGTCAGCGGCACGAAGAGATAGTGGTAGACGGTGGTGATTCCGAACTGCCAGCGGGCTATCACGTCGGGGGACATGGGCCTAGGTACTCCCTCTCCAGGGAATCCGCCAGGCGACTTTGTGAAAGTGAATACATTCACAAAGTCACCTGCGGTTAGCGATCGAGGTCCTGGGAGGAAGCGGGAATGGTCGCTCCCTCCCAGGGGTGTGGGGGTCAGCGGGTCAGCTGGCGGCCTGGGCGAGGAGGGGCTTGAGGACGGGGTGGGAGAGGGCTTCCTCGGCGGTGGGGTCGTCGAGGACTTCCTGGAAGGCGGCGTCGAGCTTCTGGGCCTTGACGACCTGGGGCATGGTGAGGGTGCCCAGGGGGTTGAAGTAGGAGG
>NZ_JBSFJZ010000101.1:0-9308 GCF_053598315.1 Streptomyces sp. NPDC001153 | reverse complement strand
CCCGCACCCGCACCAGCCACTTCGCAGCACTCCGCCCCGCCGACCAGCCGGTCGACGGGGCGAAGCAAGGCCCGAATTAACCAACAGCGTCCGGCGACCGGTCCGGGCCCTCAGCCGCCGTCGGCGGCGCTTGCTCAGCGCCCCACCAGCTCCAGCACCTTCCCCCCGGTCGCCGTCTCCACGCAGATGCGGGAGGTGCGCCACAGCCACCGCACGTCCCGGCCGAAGGACCACAGCAGCGAGCCCAGGGCCACGAGTACGACCGCGAGGTTCGCCAGGTGGGGGAGGAGCTCGGCGCCGGCCAGGAGCAGGGCTATGCCCTGGATCGCGGCGACGGTCTTGCGGGCGAGGGACGGCGGCAGGGGGGCGTTCAGCCAGGGGGCCACGCGAGCCGCGGCGACGAAGGCGTAGCGCATGCCGCCGATCAGCAGGACCCACGGGCCGAGCTGGGTGGAGACGTACACGCTCAGCACCAGGATCAGGAACGCGTCCACCTCCATGTCGAAGCGCGCGCCGAGCGCGGTCGACGTCCCGGTGCGGCGGGCCACCTTGCCGTCGACGCCGTCCAGGAGCAGGGCGACCGCCGTCAGGCCGACCAGCAGGGTCACCGGCGGCGCGCTCTCGAAGGAGTCCGCGACCAGGGCGGTCACCCCGCCCACCAGGGTTGCCCGGCCGAGCGTGACACGGTTCGCGGGGCCGAAGGAGCGCAGGCAGGAGCGGTGCAGGGCCCGGGACAGAACCGCCCAGGTGGCGAAGGCGAACGCCAGGCCCGTCAGCCAGCCGGCCGGCCCCATGCCTATCGCCGTTCCGAGCAGGGCCAGCAGCAGGAGCTGTATGCCCGCTCCCACAGCGGTCTCCTGCTGGGGCCTGGCGTCATACGTGTTGTTCAGGGCCACCGCACACCCTCCGGCCGAGTGACAGAGTCGATCAACGCCGCGTACTGTGCGCGGCCTGTGCACTTCTCGGTACGTGAACAACTTCCCTACTGTTCAGGAGGATGCCGATGAACCGCTCGGCCCGCGCGTTCTGGCTGCGCTCACCCGGCCACGGCGAGCTGCGCGACATCACCCTCGCGGAGCCCGCCGAGGACGAGGTCCTGGTGCGCGCCCTGTACTCCGGAGTGAGCCGTGGCACGGAGACACTGGTGTTCCGCGGCGGGGTGCCGGAGAGCCAACACGCCGTGATGCGGGCGCCGTTCCAGGAGGGCGACTTCCCCGCGCCGGTGAAGTACGGCTACCTCAGCGTCGGCGAGGTGGAGGAGGGTCCGGCCGAGTTGATCGGGCGTACGGTCTTCTGCCTGTACCCGCATCAGAGCCGTTACGTCGTTCGGGTGAACGCCGTGACCGTCGTGCCCGAGCGGGTGCCCGCCGAGCGGGCTGTGCTCGCCGGGACTGTGGAGACCGCCGTGAACGCCCTGTGGGACGCGGCACCGCTGATCGGCGACCGGATCGCGGTGGTCGGCGGCGGCATGGTCGGCTGCTCGGTCGCGGCCCTGCTGGCCCGCTTCCCGGGCGTCCGGCTGCAGCTCGTCGACGCCGACCCTGAGCGCGCGAAGACCGCCGAGGCTCTCGGCGTGGACTTCGCGACGCCCGACAGCGCGCTCGGCGACTGCGACCTCGTCGTGCACGCCAGCGCCACCGAGGCCGGTCTCACCCGCGCGCTGCAACTCCTCGCTCCCGAGGGTACGGTGGTGGAACTGAGCTGGTACGGCGACCGGCGGGTCTCCCTGCCGCTGGGCGAGGCCTTCCACTCCCGGCGGCTCACCGTGCGCAGCAGCCAGGTCGGCACCGTCTCCCCGGCGGCCCGCGCCGGCCGGGACTACGCCGACCGGATGGCGCTCGCCCTCGACCTGCTCGCCGACCCGGCCCTGGACGCGCTCATCACCGGGGAGAGCGCTTTCGAGCAACTCCCTGACGTCATGCCGAAGCTCGCCTCGGGCGAGATCCCCGCCCTGTGCCACCGGATCCGGTACGCCGACACGGGCCTGACCTGAGAAAAGAGTGAGAGAGGGCTGAACGCGGGGAACCGAAGAGCCGTACTACACGGCATCCCCCGACGGGTAAGGAACAGGGGGACCAGACGCGTCGTACCTGGAGGGTCGTCCGTTGTTCAGCATCACCGTCCGCGATCACATCATGATCGCCCACAGCTTCCGCGGCGAGGTCTTCGGGCCCGCGCAGCGACTGCACGGCGCCACGTTCCTGGTGGACGCCACCTTCCGCCGCGAGCAGCTGGACGAGGACAACATCGTGGTCGACATCGGCCTGGCCACGCAGGAACTGCGCCTCATCACCGCCGAGCTGAACTACCGCAACCTGGACGACGAACCCGAGTTCGCCGGCGTCAACACCTCCACCGAGTTCCTCGCCAAGGTCATCGCCGACCGGCTCGCCGAGCGCGTCCACAAGGGCGCCCTCGGCGAGGGTGCCAAGGGGCTGTCGGGCATCGCCGTCACCCTGCACGAGTCGCACATCGCCTGGGCGAGTTACGAGCGTGGCCTGTGACCGGGGCGACCACGGAACGGGCGCGGCTGGCCTATGTGCCGGCGCAGCCCACAGCCGTCGCCGTCGACAAGGCCGGAATCATCCCCATGTCCCTGCGCACCGTGCACTTCGTCCTGCCGGGCGGCATCGACGACCCGGCCGCGCCCAGCGGCGGCAACGCCTACGACCGCCGGGTCTGCCTGGACCTGCCCGGCTTCGGCTGGCAGGTCACCCGGCACGCCGCACCCGGCACTTGGCCGTGCCCCGACCAGGCCGCCCGCGACCACCTCGCCCGCGTCCTGGGCGACCTGCCGGACGACGCGGTGGTGCTGCTGGACGGGCTCGTCGCCTGCGGCGTCCCGGAGCTCGTCACCCCGCACGCCGAGCGCCTGCGCCTGGCCGTGCTCGTCCACCTGCCGCTCGGCGACGAGACGGGTCTCGCCCCGGCCGTCGCCGCCGACCTCGACGCCCGCGAACGCGCCGTGCTGCGCGCCGCGCCCGCCGTCATCGCGACCAGCGACTGGGCGGTGCGCCGGCTCGTCTCCCACCACGGACTCGCACCCGAACGGGTGCATGTCGCCGCGCCCGGCGCCGACATCGCGCCCCTCGCGCCCGGCACCGACGGCGTCTCCCGGCTGCTGTGCGTGGCCGCCGTCACCCCGCGCAAGGGCCAGCACCGGCTCGTGGAGGCGCTCGCGACGGTACGGGACCTGCCGTGGACCTGCGACCTGGTCGGCGGGCTCGGCCACGACCCCGCGTACGTCGCACAGTTGCGCGAGACCATCGCCCGGTACGGCCTCGCCGACCGGCTGCACCTGACCGGCCCGCGCTCCGGCGCCGACCTCGACGCCACCTACGCCGCCGCCGACCTGATGGTGCTCACCTCCTACGCCGAGACCTACGGCATGGCGGTCACCGAGGCCCTGGCCCGCGGCATCCCGGTCCTCGCCACCGACGTGGGCGGACTGCCGGAGGCGGTCGGCCGCGCCCCCGACGGCGGGGTGCCCGGCATCCTCGTCCCGCCGGAGGACCCCGCCGCGCTCGCCGCCGAACTGCGCGGCTGGTTCGGCGAGCCCGACGTACGCCGCCGGCTCAAGGCCGCCGCCCGCGGGCGCCGCGCCGCGCTCGACGGCTGGGCCGCCACCGCCCGCAGCCTGGCCGGAGTCCTCGCACGGCTCCCCGAAGCCCCGAGGAGGGCGGCATGACCACGCCGGATACGACGACGAACGGCATCGCGTCGATCCCGGCCCAGGCCGGACCGAGGGAGGTGGGGCCGGTGCGGAGGACCGAGGACGAGAGCGAGCCGGTGCGCGAGGCCCGTCGCGAGGAGACCGGTGTCCAGGGTGACATGGCGAGTTCGCAGGCGCCCGGCGCGGGGGAGGACGGCGACGGTGCCGGGGAGTCCGGTGGCGCCGACGGCGGCGGGCAGCGTGGCGTGGACGCCTCGGTCGTCCCGGGCGCCGGGCCCGTCGGCCGACCCGGTGAACGGGCCACCGTACGGCTGCGGAACGACGAACCCGAGGAACCGCCCCGGTACGCGCCCGAATGGCTGAGGTTGCGGGAAGAGGCCGATGCGGTTGCCCGCGCGCAGGACCTGCTGGACCCCTTGCGGATCCGGCTGGCGAACCTGCCGGACCACACCGGCGCCGTCGCCGTGCACGACCTGGGCTGCGGCACCGGCTCGATGGGCCGCTGGCTCGCGCCCCGCCTGGACGGCCCCCAGCACTGGGTCCTGCACGACCGCGACCCCTACCTGCTGCACTTCGCCGCCGTGGGCTCCCCGCGCTCAGCCGCCGACGGCAGCGGCGTCACCGTCGAGACCCGGCGCGGCGACGTCGCCCGGCTGACGCCGGACGCGCTCGCCGGGGCCTCGCTGGTCACCGCCTCCGCGCTGCTCGACGTGCTCACCCGCGAGGAGGTCGTCACCCTCGTCGACGCCTGCGCCGGTGCCGGCTGCCCCGCGCTGCTCACCCTGTCGGTCGCCGGTCGTGTCGAACTCACCCCGGCCGACCCGCTGGACGCGGAGATCACCGAGGCGTTCAACGCCCATCAGCGGCGCGGTGGGCTGCTCGGCCCGGACGCGGTCACCGTGGCCTGCGAGGCGTTCGCCGCGCGCGGGGCCGCCGTACGCGTGCATCCGAGCCCTTGGCGGCTCGGTCCCGAGGAGTCGGCGCTGATCGAGCAGTGGCTGCGCGGCTGGGTGGGAGCGGCCGTGGAACAGTCGCCCGGGCTGCGTGACCGCGCCGAGCGGTATCTGCGGGACCGGCTCGCCGCCTGCGCGGCCGGTGAGCTGCGGGTCGTGGTCCACCACAGTGACCTGCTGGCCCTGCCCCGGCCGACGGGTGGCGCGTGATGAGCTCGCGTCCGGCCGCGACGGAATCCGGGCACCGGGTCACCGCCGGAACCGGCGCCCGCGCGCGCGTGCACGGTGAGGAAACGGTTCACGCGCGCGTGCGCGACGGCGGTCCGGCCGATGTGTGCGTGTACGGCGTCGGCGCGATGCACACGCGCGTGCCGAGCGGGAGCATCGCGCACGCGGCCCGCGAGACCGGGACCGGGCTTCCGGAACCGCCCGATTCGGGGTCCGCGCAGCCCACGGCCATCCGGCACCCCCGCCCCCGCTTCCGCGCGCTGCGCACCCACTTCGGCACCGCCGTCGGCGTCGTCATCCTCGGGGCCCTGCTGTGGCGGCTGGGCACGGGTGTGCTCCTCGACGGGCTGAGGCGGATCGACGCCACGACGGTCCTGGCCGCGCTGGGCATCGGCGTGGTGACCACCGTGCTCAGCGCCTGGCGCTGGCAGTTGGTGGCCCGAGGCCTGCGCATCCGGCTGCCGCTGGGCCCCGCCGTCGCCGACTACTACCGGGCGCTGTTCCTGAACGCGGCGCTCCCCGGCGGGATCCTGGGCGATGTGCACCGGGCGGTCCGGCACGGACAGAGCGCCGGTGACCTGCGGCGCGGGGTGAAGGCCGTCGTACTGGAACGCGTCGCCGGGCAGCTCGCGCTGGCCGTGCTCGCCGTGGTGGCCCTGCCGACGCTGCCGTCCCCGGTCCGCGCCGAGGCCCGCGACCTCGCACCGCTGGTCGCCCTGGCGGCGGCCGGCGCGCTCGCCATAGCGCTCGCCCTGCGCATGAACCGTACGTCCTCCCGCCGGGCCGGGGGCCTGCGCACCGCCCTCGGCGAGGCACGCCAGGGCCTGTTCTCCCGCCGGGGCGGACCGGGCATCGCACTGTCCTCGGCCGTCGTCCTCGCCGGGCACCTGGCGATGTTCGTCGTGGCGGCCCGGGTCGCCGGCTCGGCCGCCTCCGTCGGGGCACTGGTCCCGCTCGCGGTCCTCGCCCTGGTCGCCATGGGGTTGCCGCTGAACGTCGGCGGCTTCGGGCCCCGCGAGGGCGTCACCGCCTGGGCGTTCGGCGCCGCGGGGCTCGGCGCGGGCACCGGGGTCGCCGTCGCGGTCGTGTACGGCGTGCTGAGCTTCGTGGCGAGCCTGCCCGGCGCCGTCGTCCTCGTCGTGCGCTGGTACGCCGGCCTGCGCGCCGGGGCGGCCACGGCGAACCCCGCCCCGGACTCCGGCACGGCCGCGACGGACGGTCCGCGGCCCGCGCCGCACCCCGCGCCCCCGGACGGCGCCCCGCCGGGACAGGACACCGCGCCCGCGCGGGACTACCCGCGCCCCGCCGCGGACGTGAGCAACGCGAAACACGACTCGAAGGATTCCGCGAGGCTCGCCAGCAGTTCCTTCCCCTTTTCCGCCGAACCCAGGGAAGGACGGCCGATGACGCCGGATTCGGTATAGGCGGACATTCCCACGGTGAGCAGATGACGACGGTCGTCAGCGGTGAAATCGGCGGACTCGTAACCAGGGCGGACGAATTCGGGATGAGCGTGCAGCAGAATCGAGGTCTCGATTTCCCCCGCGTGCATGTCGGTGAGCAGCGAGGTGCGTACCCCCGCCCGCTCCCGCGCCGCCTCCCAGTCCTCGAGGGCCGGGAACAACGCCATCCGCTCACCGCGCGCGGAGGCTTCCTGGACGACGTTGCCCAGAACATAGTTGCCGCCGTGCCCGTTGACCACGACGAGCGCGTCGACGCCCGAGCGGCGCAGCGACGCGGCGATGTCCGAGACCACCGCATGGAGGGTCACGGCGGAGATGCTGACGGTCCCCGGCCAGTCCGCGTGCTCGTGCGAGCAGGAGACCGTCACCGGGGGAAGGAGGTGCACCGGGTACGCGGCGGCGATCTCCCGCGCCACGGCACAGGCGACGAGCGTGTCGGTCGCCAGCGGAAGGAACGGACCGTGCTGTTCGAAACTGCCGACGGGAAGGACGGCGACCTGTGTTGAAACGCCCGCCCCCCGCATCCGTACCTCTTCGGTGGTGTCCGCCGGCATCACGCCGTGCGCCACGCCGTTTGTCCCACATGCCGCCGCACGCGCGCCCGAACCACTCATCGTTTCACGGCCTTTCGTCTCTGCTTAGGAATCAGATCATGACAGAAAACACCGGCTTCAACATGGGCGTCCTCGGCAAGAAGTCCCCGCGGCGTTCGGGCGCGGAACGCGTCGTGAATGCACCGCTGCCCACCGTGTACGGCAAATTCCAGGCGATCGGCTACCTGGACCACGACCGCGGTGACGAACAAGTGGCCCTGGTGTACGGCGAGATCGGCACCGAGAACGTGCTGATCCGGCTGCACTCCGAATGCCTGACCGGGGACGCGTTCGGTTCCCGGCACTGCGAGTGCGGCGATCAGCTGGAGGCCGCGCTGCGCGCCGTCGTCTCCGAAGGCAGCGGGATCGTCGTCTACCTGAGGGGCCACGAGGGCCGCGGCATCGGGCTGCTCGCCAAGCTGCGCGCGATGGCCCTGCAGGCGGAGGGCCTGGACACGGTGGAGGCGAACCTCGCGCTCGGCCTGCCGGTCGACGCCCGCGACTACGGCATCGCCGCGGAGATCCTGCACGACCTCGGGGTGCGCTCGGTACGCCTGATGTCCAACAACCCCCGCAAGCGCGAGGCGCTGGTGCGGCACGGGATCCAGGTCGCCGAGCAGGTGCCGCTGCTGATCGAGCCGTGCGAGAGCAACATCACGTATCTGCGCACCAAGCGGGAGCGGATGGACCACATCCTGCCTCATCTGGACGCCGTCGCCCACGGCTCCTGAAGCCGGCCGTCCCGGCGTCCGCCGCCTCCCCCCACGGGCGACGGGCGCCCCGGCGGTCAGTTCAGTCCACCAGCGTCTCGTGCGCCAGCCGCCGCAGCTCCGGGAAGATCTTGAGCGTCTTCGGGCGTAGCTGCGTCATGAACTGGACCGTCAGCTCGTGGGCCGGATCGACCCAGAACGCGGTCGTGGCCGCGCCGGTCCAGCCGTATGTGCCGGGGCTGGAGGGGGCCAGGGTGCGGGACGGGTCGGTCACCACCGACACGTTGAAGCCGAAGCCGAGCCCGTCGTTGCCGGGTTCCTGGTGGGCGGGGGCGCCGAAGGAGCGCAACACCGCGTCGCCGGGCAGCTGGTTGCGGGTCATCATGCCGACGGTGTCCGCGGACAGCAGCCGTACGCCGTCCAGTTCGCCGCCCCGGCGCAGCATCTCCATGAACCGGTGGAAGTCGTACGCCGAGGAGACCAGGCCGCCGCTGCCGGACAGGAATCGGGGCCGGCCGTGCACCGGCAGCCCCGGCACCGGGGCGATCCCGCCCTCGTCCGTCTCCCCGTACAACTCGGCGAGTCTGTCCTCCTGTTCGGGCTCGATGTGGAAGCCGGTGTCGGTCATGCCGAGCGGGCGCAGGATCCGCTCGGTGAAGAACGCGTCCAGCGGCTGCCCGGACACCACCTCGATGACCCGGCCCAGAACGTTCGAGGCCACCGAGTAGTTCCACTGCGTGCCGGGATCGAACTGCAGCGGCATCCGCGCGTACACCTCGACCGTCTCCGTGAGATCGGCGCCGGGCGGCACCGAGTACTCCAGGCCGGACTCCCGATAGAGGGTGTCGACGGGGTGCTTGTAGTAGAAACCGAAGGTCAGGCCGGCGGTGTGGGTGAGCAGATGCCGGATCAGGATCGGGCCGGCGGCCGGGCGGGTACGCAGGTCCGGGCCCGAACCGCCGTCGTACACACGGGGGTTGGCGAACACCGGCAGATGACGCTCCAGCGGGTCGTCCAGGGACAGCCTGCCCTCCTCCACCAGCATCAGGACCGCCACCGCGGTGACCGGCTTGGTCATGGAGTAGATCCGCCACAGCGTGTCCGCCTCGACCGGCAGCCCCGCCGCGACATCGCGCCGGCCGTACGTGGTGAGGTGGGCGACCCGGCCGCCACGCGAGAGGGACACCAGGAAGCCGGGCAGCCGCCCCTCGTCGACGTAGTGCGCGATCTGCCGGTCCAGGCGGTCCAGCGCCTTGACGTCCAGCCCCGCCTCACCCGGGTCGACTTCCTGCCGCAGCCCTGCCATCGCTCTCCTCCGGTCGCCTCGTACGCGCTGCCCCGGCTGCCCGCCGGGACGCACCCGGTCCTCATCGTCGCCCAGGAACACCACCATGGACCCGTTCATCAGCGGTGTTTGTGATCGACGCGACGCCGTCGCCCCCGAGCGGCCCGCGCCCGCCATCGGTTGTGGCCGGCAGGCGCTCGCGCCCGGTCGCGGCCGATGTGTGGTCGTTGTCGGTCGTGGGTAGTCCGTGCCCGCCGCCGGTCCCGGGCAGCTGGTGCCAGCCGCCGGTTCTGGCCGACGCGCGCCCGCTAGCTGTATTGATCACGAGCGTTGTTGACAGCCGCAGGGCTTGATCATGGCGAAGACCTCCGGTGTGGTGGAGCTGTCTAGGACTGCACCGCAC
>NZ_JBSFJZ010000100.1:0-9313 GCF_053598315.1 Streptomyces sp. NPDC001153 | reverse complement strand
CAGGGCGCGCGCGTCGGCCCCGTATACGGCCAGGGCGCGCAGCTGCTCGAACGCGTTCACATACTGGGCGATCTCCGACGGCTGGGTCACCTGCAGACGGGCCGCCAGCAGCTCGACCGACACGAGCGTTTCGTCGTACACGTGGAACAGCTCCTGCGGCCACATGGGACGCCTGGTGGTCGCGCTGGGGATGATGCCCAGCGACACCTGCGGCAGCGCGCCAGCGGTCAGTAGGTAGCCGAGCTGCGCGGCCATCGCGTCCGGGTTCCCCAGCTGGTAGTAGAGGACCGGCTCTTCGATGACCATGGCGAACCGGTGCCCGGGTTCGTGGATGATCCGGGAGCGTTCCAGCCGTGCGGCCACCGCGTCCGCGACGTCGTCAGGGATGTCCCGGAAGCGGCTGATCGCCGTCATCAGGCCGCGCGCGTAGCCCTCGGTCTGCAGCAGGCCGGGCACCATCGTCGGCGAGTAGACGCGGAACAGCTTCGTCGCCTTGAACAGCGGCACGTAGCTGTTCTGCAGCTGCTTCAGCCCGGTGCGGACCTTGCGCCGCCATTCCACGTACATCGACTCTGCGGTACGGGACTGGGCGATGATGTCGTCCGCCTGGTCGCTGGCTTCGCACGCCTCGCACCAGCGGCGGACGTCTTCGGCGGACGGCGGCGTGCGGGCGCCTTCGATCCGGTACGTCTTGGGGTGCGACCAGCCGCAGCGAGCGGCCAGCTCGGCCCCGGTGATCCCGGCGTCGGCACGGAGTTCCTTCAGGCGCTGCGCGACGGCTTCGCGGGCGGCCTGCGCCGACGAGGACGGGGAGATGGACATGAGCTGGCCGTGCGCCTTCCGTGCTAGCTGATCGTGTACTGGTCGTGCGGGATCGCGCGCGCCCACACCGCTTCGAAGGCGTCGGCGCACAGCTTCACTGCGGCCGGGTCCTCGCTGATCTCCCCGCCCGCGGAGGCGCCGTCGCCGGTGAAGTGGTTCCACCGGATCAGGCGGCCGTCGATGAGCCAGAAGTCGTTGCCGGGCAGCGCGATGTCCGAGGCCTGCCTACGGGGCAGCCAGCGCACCTGCTCGCCCGCGGCAACGTTGGTGAAGGTGCCGTCGTACAGGAAGCGGGTGTACTCACTGACCGGCTCGGAGACGATGCGGGCCCGGCGCACGGCGACACCGCGACCTACGGTTTCCTGGATGAGGTCGAGCCACGGGCGCCACCATGAGGCGCGATCCCCGGCGTCGTGCCGGTGGCCGGCCCGCCACTGGGCGAACGGGCCTTTCTCGTAGTCGACGGCGTAGCTGTCGCGCATCTCCAGGTGGACGGCTGACTGGGTTGCCGCGCCGAGGAGTTCAGGAAACGTCGGCACGTTCGACGGCATCGCACGCCTCCCTGATCACCGGCACCATGCGGGCGGGGATACGGATCACGGCCTCGTGGTCCGGGATGCCCATCGCGTGGCCGGGAACCTCGAACGCTGCGCATGTGGCTTCGAGTTCGGGGCCCGGCTTCCAGCCCTGCAGTACGAGTTCGTTCGCTTCCTGGTCGACCCACACGGTGGGGCTTTCGCCGTCACCCGTGTTGGGGTCGATCCCGATGAACTGTAGGTCCACGGTCGCCTCCGCTGCTCGTCGTGTTCAGGGATGTACACCACCGTCGTGGGGGTGGCTCAGCAGGTCAAGAGCGCTAACGGGTCGCGTGCACATCGATGCACATTCCTGGCCGCCCGGCTGTCCACGCTCCTAGCGTCGTAGGGCACAATCAACCCCGGCGAGGCGGCGGAGCCTCCCGGGGCGTGGCCGACACTGCGAGGAGCGTCGACACCATGCACCGTACAGCCTGCGCGCCTACCGGGGAGCGACCAGCGCAGACAGGCCGCGAAGGGCTTGCCGAGGTCATGAACGCCTTCGAGACGAAACCGTCGTACGCGGCCTACAAGGCGCTCATCCTCCACTACAGCGACTGTCCCGCCTGCGCGGATGGCACCAACCCCTGCGCCGAGGGCGAGCCGCTGCGACAGGCCTGGAAAGCCGTGCGCTGGTCATGAGTAGCACGACGACTGATCAGGCCCCCACGCTGGTCGACATCCCCGCTGATCTCCTGCCGCTCATCCTGCTGCCGCCGCTGGAAGTCCTGCCGGACGCCCGGGCGCGCGGCGCCGAGTGCGTATGGGGCGGCGAGCCGTTGTCCACTGCGACGGCCATTGACCTCGGCGAGCGTAAGACCGACGGCGGCCACTGGTTCCCGCGCGCCTGCCGGACTTGCACGCGCCGTGCCGTGCTGGCCGCGCGCAACGACCACGCCGGCCGGTGCGAGCAGTGCACAGACGACGCCACACTCTGCGAGACCCGCCGCGCCCTGCACGCCCTCGCCTTGGAGCTACGTCGATGATCTACGCGCGCAGCGCTCGACCCAGGCGCGCGGGTCGGTCGCGTGCATGCGTTCTGAGAACACGTCAAGCTATTGCGATAATCGCAAACTTCCACGACAATCGTATCATGCATCCGATTGAAGAACTGGTCGCCCTGCGTCACCCCATGCCCAAACCGGGCACCGTCACCCCCGAGGACTGCTACGCCGGTGCCTGCGAACAGGTCGAGGAGCAGCGCAAGAACGACGCTCTCGGCCTGGAGGCCGCGGGTCAGGAGTTCCAGACGGACCCGCTGCTGCTGGCGCTCGACGACCTGAGGGCACAGAAGGAGGCCGTAGACGCCCGGATCCGGCAACTGCTGGCCTGGGGAAGGGAGTTCCACGGCAGCCGCCCCTACGGACTGGAGGAACTCGCCCGCCACGCCGGGTACAGCCCTTCCGGGATACGCACCGCCTACGGCGAGGCAGAGATCAGGCAGGTCGCCACGCAGATCGGCCGCCAGCCGAACCGGCCCCGCCGCGACACCACCGCCAGGGGCAGCCGGTGAACACGGCGGGCGGCGACGCAGCGCCGCCGCCGGAGCACCTGGCCCTGACGTCTCCGTACCAGCGGACCACCGCGGACCTTCGGCGACAGATCCTGTCCGGACGCCTGTAGCCGGGCGAGCGGCTGCCTCCCCTGCGCGGCCTCCAGCAGCCGTACGCGATCGCCTGCGCCACCGGGTGTCCAAGCTGGAGACCGGCCGCCGGACCGTCACCCCGGGAGGTCTCACCGCCTGGGCCGCGGCCACGGGTCGCCACTCGACCTCCGAGGAACTCACCGCCCGCCTGCAAGGCCTGGCGACCTACACCCGGTCGTGGCGGCGCCAGCTGCGCGCCAGGCGCCGGCCCGTACAGGACGTCCTCACCATCGAATACGAACGCTCCGCCGAACTTTCCGGCGGTGCGGTACGCGGGCACACCGCGTTGCGGTTCGCGTCCCCCTGCGCCTAGTTGATCACCAGTGCAGCGGATTGCCGCCGTAGGCGTCACCGCAGTGGCCGCCGTTGGCACGGAGCTTTCGGACGCCTTCGTCGATGCGGGCCAGGTCCTGAGCCAACTCCTTCACCAGGCGAGCCAGATGACGCCGGGAGATCCCCGCGAACAGCCGATGGGCCAGAATTGCCCGTGATCGCGACGAGCGGATTACGCCAACCCGTCAGCAAGGATGCGGCTATCAGGCACCAACTCATGGGGTCGATCAACTTCCTTGCCATACAGGCTCTTTGGCGAGGGATGGATCCCGCCGGTGGATGCCGTGTCCCTGAGAGGCGCTGATACGATTGTGAACATGGGGCCTCTTGAACCGAAAATCCTCGACCTAATAGTTGCACTGATTTGTTTCGTGCCGGTATGGGCTATTATGGCGAAAGTCCTGCTTCCCCGCCTTGAGAAGACTCTGGCAGCGCGTGACGACGCGATCGAGGGTCGTCTTGAGCAGTCGGAGGAGGCTCGCGCGGAGGCCGCGCGTATCTACGCTGAATACCAGGCTGAGCTGAGCGCCGCCCGGCACGAGGCTGCACAGACCCGTCAGGCGGCGACAGAGGAAGGTGCCGCGCTCATCGCCGCGCTGCGCGCCGAGGGACAGCAGGTGCGTGAAAAGTTGATCGCCGAGGCGAAGGTGCAGCTGGACGCCGACCGCATCCTGGCCGAGGCAGAGCTCCGCGAGGATGTTTTCGGGCTGGCTACTGAGCTGGCCGGCCGCATGGTGGGCGAGCCGCTGGCTGATCTGCCGCGCGCCCGGGAGGTGGCCGACGGGTTCTTCGCCGAGGTCGACGCGAAGACGGCTTCAAAGGCTTGACCCTCTGGCCGCGGGAGCGTTCTTCTTGCTCTCAACCAACTTCTGAGGCGGGGCTCAGATCCTTCGGGATCTGGACCCCGCCTCTTGCATGTCCGGTCAGATGGCTTTGTAACTGAGGGCCAGTGAACCTCTTTCATCCTGTGCTGGAGGGTGAAATGGGCTGGTCAGCGGGTGTCGTGACGAGGCAGGGCCCCTCGTCGTTGGCGTGGTGATTCCACTCAGCACACCGGCGACCGAAGGGGCCCTGTTGGTTCCGTATCCTGCCACGCTCGACGTCCCGCATGAGCTCGTCGAGCATGTTGCCTGGCTCCTGTACGAGCACCGCCGCGCACGCAACACCCGCTGGCGGAAGCTCGGCTGCTTCGACCAGGCACTGCTCACGCTGGTCCACCTGCGCAAGAACGAGACGTTCGCCCAGCTCGGCGCCGAGTTCGCGATATCGCAGGCCACCGCCTGGCGCTACGTGGACGAGGCCCTGGAGGTGCTGGCTTCCTGGGCCCCAGGCCTCCACGAAGCCCTCACCGGCCTCGGTGAGGGCGACCACGTCATCGTTGACGGCACACTGATCCCCACCGACCGCGTCCACGCCGATCAGCCGTACTACTCGCAGAAACACAAGAAGCACGGCATGAACGTGCAGGTCATCGCCCGCCCGGACGGCACACCCCTGTGGTTCTCCCGCGCAACACCCGGCCGCACACATGACCTGACCTCGGCCCGCGCCCACGGCATCGTCCAGGCCTGCCTGACCCGACAGATCCTTGTGCTGGCAGACCGCGCCTACCAGGGCACCGGCGCCACCTTCCACACCCCGTACTACCACCACAGCGAACAGCCCGAGCGCTACCAGCAGTTCAACCGCGACCACGCTCGACTCCGAGCCCCCGGTGAACGCGCCTTCGCCCGACTCAAGTCCTGGCGCATCATGCGCAGAGCACGCTCCTCCACCCGCCGCGTCAGCCGCACCGTCCAAGCCATCCACGTGCTACTGACCTGCGACTCTTCAGGATGAAAGAGGTTCAGTGACACAGCCAATCTCGCCGCCGCCAGTACTACGAACGCGAAGGACACCTCCGAGTACCCCGGAAGCATGTCGAACGAATCGTCGTGAGTGGCCGTGACGGCGAGGACCAGAAACAGCGGCACAGATCAACACCGAGGGCCCGCGAGGTCGACTCATCACCCGCACCACGACCCATCAGACAGGCGCTGCGCGGGGGCGGTCCTCCGGACGCCCGTGCCGGGACATCCAGCCCGTGCGGCCTGGACATCCTGGCAGTTGCCAGGATCAGCCGATTCCGGTGACCTGCAGGGCCGTGGTCCAGTTGCTCTTGATGGCGCTGCAGGCAGAGGACAGGGTGATGGTGCCGGCGCAGACGGCGTTCTTCAGCTTCGTCTCCACTCCGTCTTTGGAGTGCGCGGTCTGGGAGCCGGAGTAGGGCTCGGGCCACAGGTTGCCGGGATCGCGCGGCGCGCCGCCGAGTTCGAGGGGGACGAGGTGGTCTTCCTCGTAGTCGGCCATGTTGGTGTCGGAGTAGCCGTAGTCGATGATGCCCTGGGCCTTGAGGGGGTCGGTGTAGCACGTCGGGGGGGGGCGGACGGTGGCGGTCCAGCCGGACACACAGATGGTGCTGTGGATGTCCGACTGGCTGACGTCCGGGTTGTAGGCGCCGGGCGTGCACGAGGAATCGGGCAGCGGCAGGTACGCGTGGGAACAGGCCGAAGCCTGGGCGGTGCCGGCCGAGGCGGCAATCATTCCTGCGGCCCCGAGGGCCAGGGCACTGATGGTGGCGGTGAAGCGACGCATATGGGGTTCTCCCGCAGAGTCGGCCCGGACGGTGGGGCGCCGGGCGGCTGACGGCATGACACCACCACTCGGTCTATGCGAGTAGATCCCTCGGAGTGAACAAAAAAATGGCCTGCGCAGTTCCTCGAAGTACCGTGCCTCTCCCAGGGATTGCCGTTGTGAGCTCTGCCCAACCGGTGACTCGAAAGACGGCAGAGCCTTCCTCACCACGGGCGGGATCGGCCGCAGGCCGACGATCTGCCGGCCGAGCGGAAGGTGACGCCGTGCTCGCGGCCGAGCGCGGCCGACGTCCACCACACCGGCATCACCGCATCGACTCCCAAGCCCATCAGGCCGGATCCGAGATCCTCGTCGGCCTGGTGGACGAGCTGATCGCCGTGTGGGACGGGAATCCGGCGCGGGGATACGGAGGCACCGCGGACGTGGTGGCGTACGCCGAACGGACCGGCGTCCCGGTGCGAGTGCTATGGCCCGCAGGCGCCAGCCGATGACACGGCAGCAGCAGGCTTCCATCGAACACCGAGAGCCGACGCACCAAGCTCACCACCGACACGGGGCGCGCGGTGGCTATGCGCCAAGTACTGTGACTCCGCATGATCGAATCCGAGATTGAGATCAGCGAGGATCTGGTTCGCGACCTGCTGCGGGACCAGCATCCCGACTTGGCCGCGCTGCCCATCCGCGAGGTGCCGGGCGGCTGGGGCAACCAGATGTGGCGCCTCGGGGACGCGTTGGCGGTCCGGATGCAGCGGGTGGACACCAACCCGGATCTGCAGCTCAAGGAGCGCCGGTGGCTTCCGACCCTGGCCTCGCGCCTGCCGCTGCCAATCCCGGTCCCCGTGCGGGACGGTGCGCCGTCCGAGCGCTTCCCCAAGATCTGGACCGTCATGACCTGGGTTGAGGGCACGCCGCTGGACCACGGCTCGATCACCCGCAGCGACCATGCGGCCGACACCCTGGCCGCCTTCCTCAAGGCACTGCATGCGGAGGCGCCCGCCGAAGCACCGGACGCCTCGGACCGCGGCGGTCACCCCAAGGAGTGCGCGGAGGGCTTCGAGCACTTCCTGCGGGCCGTGGACCTCGGCCACTTCGCCGAGGACGACATCCGGGCCGTGTGGGACGACGCGGCCGCGGCTGCCGGCTGGGAGGGCCCGCGAGTATGGGTTCACGGCGACCTGCATCCCGCGAACGTCGTCGTCGCGGAGGGGACACTGGCCGGCGTCATCGACTTCGGCGATGTCTTCGCCGGCGACCCGGCCTGGGACCTTGCCGCCGCCTGGCTGCTGCTCCCCGCGGGCGGCGCCTCGCGATTCTTCGACAGCTATGCGCAGGCGGACGAGGCGGCGGTCCGACGGGCGCGCGGGCTAGCCGCAATGAAGAGCCTGTTCCTGATGCTGATGGGCCAGAACGGGGACCGCGGCCTGCCCGGCGGCAAGCCTAACTGGGGGCCCGCAGGCCGGTCGGCGCTTGAGCGCGTCCTGAAGGGCCTTTGACGCCGGCATCGTCGACCAACGCGGAGATGCCACGGCCTCTGGTGGGGCCGTGGCAACTGCGTGAGGTTGCGGGTCAGCGGGCGTCAAACGTTTCGTCAACACGATGCACGGGCGCCGATCCACGCTGCGGAGCGGCCGTCCGCGCGTCACCGCTATCGACTGCGCCGACGACGAGACCACTACAGCCGCACGTTTCCCGTTGCCCCGTCCGTGCGGAAGGCGACGCCGTACGCCCTGGCGAACCGATTGGCCTCGGCGCCGGAGCCGCCCACCGAGCGCAGGTAGAAGGCGTAGGCCACCGACGCGACCTGCTCCTCGTTCAGGTACACAACCCACCGGTTGCCGAGCTGACGCGCGGTGCGCACCTTCTCCTCCAGGCCGTCGGCCGGCGGTACGCAGAGCCGGGCATCGAGGTACACGTACAGGCGCACTGCGTCCATCTCCGAGCGGCGCAGCTCGACCAGTCGCTCGCCGTGGGCCAGCCCGAGGGGCCGACGGTCGAGGGCGTCCTCGGTGTACACCAGCGCATCCCGGCCGTGCCCCGTCAGCCGGGCCGCCCACACAACGGGCCCGCCCTCATACACGGACAACTCCGCGCGCGTCTCACGGTCGGCCAGCTCGACCAGACCCTCCCGGGCCGCACTCTCCACCGCCTTGTGATGGTCGGGGCGCAGCATGCCCAGCAGCACCCAGCCGTGCTCGGCCACCTCCTCGTGGTCGCGCAAAGCCAGCAGCGCCTCGAGGAAGGTCTTCCTGCTGGGCATACCGCGCTCCCCCGCTCCGACTGACTGGACGCTGACGAGCCGACAGTAGGAGCCCGTCCGGCAGGTTCGGGGTCGAATCCCGGAAAGATCGCCCGCGTTGACGTCGCGTCCCCGGCGCCCGGCGCGGGGAGGAGGGGCCAGGGTGCGGGCCGGAGATCAGCGGGCCCGAGTCACGGTGACAGGCACGTCCGGGCAGCTGCTGAGGACTTCAGCGAGCGCCGCCTGCCAGCCAGCATCGACACTCAAGCCCCAACAGGTCTTGTCGGCCACCCATCGGCCACCCCGCCTGACCATGCCGCACTGGTTCATCAACAGGTCAAGGGTTGATAGGCGTGCGCCCAAGCCGTCGTATGGGTTCCGTGTACGCCCTGATTAGCGACCTGACATAGGAGGATTTGCCCCAACGTCAGCTGGCTACTGTGTTCGGGCTCCATCATTCACGGGGATCCACGGGGGAGAGGTGACAGCGGTGGGGGCGCCGATACGTTCACGCCTGTTCGACTACGTCGAACCAGATCCGGCCGCTCCTTCGGAACCGGCACCCGAGCCGCAGCGTTCGCGTCTGCTGGACTTCGTTGAGGAGGCGCCGCTCAGGCGGCGGGATGGAGACGAGCGTCCGGGACCGAAGCCGGGCGTCCCGGCCTATCACACGCCAGTGTTCGTCCCGGCCCATCCGAGGTCTGTTGTGACGACGGGCGCCGGGGGCAGCCTGGCCCGTGTGCCGTTCATCGTCTACGAACTCTTCAGTCGCCCCTCGCACGGCACCGTGGCCGTCGCTTTCACCACGCTGGAGAAGCTGGTGGAGGCGCTCGGGGAGTCGCAGCCGTGGGTCGCTACGTCGATCGGCCCACTCTCCGAGGGTGTCCGCGAACAGGGCGTCGATGTCCTCCTCGACCCGCGGATCGTCCCGGGACACCCCAACTGGCAGCCGGATGACCTGGCCGCCTATGTACAGGAGGTCCGCTGATGTCGGCCGGCTTCAAGGTGATCCTGGACGACCTCACCACGATGGCGAAGACGTTTCACGACCAGGCCACCGACTGGCGC
>NZ_JBSFJZ010000099.1:0-9679 GCF_053598315.1 Streptomyces sp. NPDC001153 | reverse complement strand
GCCGGCGTCGTGCCAGGCTTGGCGCCAGCGCTGCACCGAGCGCACACTCACCCGTAAGTCCTTGGCGACCTCGGCGTTGGAGGCACCTGTAGCGAGTCGCTCCGCGGCCTCCAGCCGGATCCGCTCGCGAAACGCCTGCCGTTCAGGCGTCAGCCCACCACCCTGCGGATATCTCACACAACCGGCATACCGCGACGATCACACATCGTCAGCCCTCGACGACATCACGCCGCAAAGGTCAGTAGAACTGCTTTGCCGTCTCGTGTCCGATGTCGTTGAGGGTGGAGAGCGTCAGCGGATCGCTCCGCTGAGGTGGCGCCGGCCTGGGTGGGCTGGTGTCTTCCCGTTTCATCGCCGCCTGCCGTCCGGCCCGAGGGCCGGGTGGTCTTACGGGGGCTCCGCGGGCGTTTTGTGTCTCCCCTCTACCAGGGGCGACAGGCCGGTCGGCGGGGATGGCGTGGGCCGCGATGTTGCGTGCGGCGTTGAGGTCCCGGTCGATCGTGAGGGTGCAGTTGGTGCAGTGGAACGTCCTGTCCGTTGAGCGTGAGGCGTGTGTTTTGCCACCCGCAGGCGGAGCAGGTCTTGCTGGATGGGAACCAGCGGTCCAGGACCGCAAGGGTGGAGCCGTACCAGCAGGTCTTGTAGGTGAGCTGGCGGCGCAGCTCGCCGGGCGCGGTATCGAGGATGGCCCGGTTCAGGCCGGCTTTCTGACGGACGCGTTGGCCGGGCTTGTGGAGGGTGCCGCGGGCGGTGCGGGTCATCCCGGCGACGTTGAGGTCCTCGATGGCGACTTCGGCGAAGCGGGTGGCGAGCTGCTTGCTCAGCGCGTGCAGGACGGTGCTGCGCCGCACGGCGACCTCGTGGTGCAGTAAGAAGATCGTGCTCACCCTGCCATGACCCGACCGGGCACCACCCGATCGTGGTCGGCGGAGGTGAACGACCAGGACCTCGCGTCAACCTTTCTCTACTGCGTCCGGATCGCACTCACCAAGCCCGCGACTAGCCTCGCTCGCTCGGCCATGGTGTCGACCAGAAGGTATTCGTGGTCCGCGTGGGCACCGCCTCCGACAGCCCCGAGGCCGTCGAGCGTCGGCACGCCCAGGGCAGCCGTGAGGTTGCCATCACTTCCACCACCGACTGCCCTGCCCTCGATGCCGGGCTGCAGGCTCCGCGCAAGGGCCATGAGCTGCATCGACGCCGACTCGGGCATGGGCGGTCGACCGACACCTCCCTGTACGGAGACGACGGCTCCGTCGACATGGGGGGCCAGGGCGGCGAACGCCGACTCGACACGCTCCTTCTCCTCGGGCGACTCAACGCGGACGTCCACGAACACGGTCGCCCCAGCGGGAACGACGTTGTCCTGGGTGCCGGCGGAAGCTACGGTCGGCGTGACGGTTGTACCGATCTCGGGCCGCGAGAGTGCCGCGATGTCCAGTACCTGATGTGCCAGTTCGACCAGGGCGTTCACACCAGCGGCGGGTTCCAGGCCCGCGTGCGAGGCCCGCCCGGTGATGGAGACCTCGAAGGTGCCGCAGCCCTTTCGGCCCGTCTTCAGGGCCCCTCCGTCGGCCGCTCCCTCGAACACCAGCACGGCACCGCAGGCGAGAGCACGCTCCTCGATCAGGGCCCGCGAGGCCCGGGAGCCGACCTCCTCGTCGGCGGTCACCAGGATCTCCACGCCCGACAGATCGTCGAGCAGCGCCAGTCCGTGGATGGCCTGCACCAGACCACCCAGCATGTCGAACACACCCGGGCCGGTCACCCGGCCCTCCTCGACCTTGAAGGGGCGGCGCTCCAGGGTGCCGAGCGGGAACACGGTGTCGTGGTGGCCGAGGATCAGCACCTTCGGTTCCCCGCCGCCCGACCAGTGCACATGAGGCCCGGCCTCGCTCGGGACGAGCACGGCCCTGCCCCCCAAGCGGTTCTCGATGACACCGGCGACCGCTCGGGCCGACGCGTCCAGCGCATCGAGGTGGCGGGAGGGGGACTCTGTCTCGACGAGTGTCCTGAGGTCGTCGAGCATCGCATCGACACTGGTGGCGACGGTCGCGTGCGTGATCATGGAAGAAGCCTAGTTGCCTCTCTCGGGCACCAGTGCTCGATGCCGGACAGATGGCGGCTGCGGTAGGGGGCGAGGTCCATGTCCTTGGCCCGGGGCAGAACGGTCAGCCGGAGGCGTCCAAGTCCTTCCTGTGCGGCGCTCACCCTCAGGCGCACGGGTGCGCGAGGCCCGGCGCACCACGGCTACCGCAGCCGCGCCGCCGACAGGAAGCGGTCTGCTTCCGCGGAGGCGGTGCCGCCGACACGGGTCCGTGCGCCGCATTTCGAAGACACCGGTTGCGACTTCATGAGGTGGAGGAGGGTGCGGAGGTCGATGACCCGGTAGCCGCGGGCGGTGATCGCGTCGAGGATCCGCGGGAGGGCCTGGGCGTCGATCACCTCGGTGTGGCCCTCAAATGCCCCGACGTGCATTTGCAGGATCGCCCCTGGGCGAAGGGCCTCCAGCGCCCTGCGCACGGCGCGGTCCACGGTCATGCCGCCCTCGGTGCCCTTCCACCCGTTGGTGTCGGTGGTGAATTCGATGTCCGCGAATCCCAGCCCGTTGACCTCCCTGATCTGTGCGGGGCTGGTCTCGCTGTAGGGGAACCGGAAGAACGGGGTCAGAGCCCTTGCTGCCCCGGCCGCGCGCAGGGCCCGGTCCGCTGCCCGGATTTCGCGGCGTCTTCCGGCCTTGGTCAGGTCCTTGAAGTAGGGGTGGCTGTAGGAATGGTTGCCCAGGCCATGTCCCGCAGCCGCGATCCTCCTCACCGCCTCGGGATATCGGTGGGCGAAGTCGCCGGTCAGGAAGAACGTGGCAGGCACGTGCCGGCGGGCGAGCTCACCGAGGACGCGGTTCAGGCCGGCGTCGTTCCAGGCCGCGTTGAACGTCACCGCGACCACGCGCTCGCGCGTGCGGATCAAACGGTTCTCCGATCCGAACAGCGCTCGCAGGCTCTCCTCGTCCGCAGCAACTGCGGGGCGCGGTGCGGCAGCCCCGGCGATCGCGGCCGGGGGCCTGGGTGCCACCACCCACAGGGCGGCGAACAGCCCGATGGCCACCCGGAGCAGGCGGCGAGCCAGAGGGTGTGCGGCGAAGACAGAACGCGTGTCCATGCCACCGCCATCGGCCGACGGAAGCCTGCCCTTGAGGGGGTGGCCGGCAGCGGTGCCGGGAGGACAGGGGTGGTGCGGGGGCCTTCAGCCAGGGAGGGGCGCGTCGGGCGGGAGCGCTGCCAGCATGCACTCCCACGACACCCCAGCGGTTACAGGCCCGCCACTTCACCGCCGAACTCGGAGCCCGCGTCCCCCACGCGAAGCCGAGCAACCGGCACGGCCTGCCCGAACGAGTCTCGTACGGCTCGGCTGCTTTCACTGTGGTTCCCCGCTGTTCCCAGCTCGATCTGGTGCGGTGGTGGTGCAGAGCGGTGGCGCCCGGGAGGCGATCAGCCGGGCACGTTCCATTCACCGAGGCGGATCTTCACGGGGTACCGCCGAGGTGAGCCCAAAAGGGGCCACGGGATGATCTTGCCGCGGGTGACCTGCCGGGAGCACGGGACGACCGTCGCCGCGGTGCCCTGGGCCCGTCTCGGCGCCGGGCATACCCACGCCTTCGACCAGCAGGCGGCTTGGATGGCTGCCGAGTGCTCCAAAAGCGCGGCCGCGCAGTTGATGCGCACGTCCTGGCGGACCATCGGCGCGATCGTCGAGCGGTACGTCGCCGACCGCGACCGGTTGGTCGACCGCCTGTCGGGGCTGCGGCGGATCGGCATCGACGAGATCAGCCACCGCCGCGGGCAGAGGTACATGACGATCGTCGTGGACCACGACACCGCGAGGGTGGTGTGGATGGCCGACGGGCACGGCAAGGAGCGCCGACCGCACCGCCCGCTTGACGCACATCAGCTGCCGACGGCGCCGCCTGGATCGCCCAGGTCCTGGCCGACCAGGCCGCCTCGGCGGTGCGCGTGATGGACCCGTTCCACGTGGTCGCGTGGGCCACCGACGCCCTGGATGTCGAACGCCGTGCCTCGTGGAACCGCGCCCGCCACCAGGCCACCGATCCCGACACCGCCCGGGCGCTGAAAGACTCCCGCTTCGCGCTGTGGAAGAACGAGGCAGACCTCACCGATCGGCAGGCCGCGAAACTCACCTACCGCGGGCCCGGCCACGACGACCAGGACGCGGAGACCGAGGGGTGGCCGACCTCGCTCGCAGCCTTCCCCCTCGGGCAGTGGAGCGCCGACGCACGCCGCTTCTACGCCGCATGGACGAGGACCGCATCGCGCAGCTGGAGAAGCTGGGCATGGTGTGGTCGCACTTCGACGTCGCCTGGGAAGAGGGCCTGGCCGCCGCACGTGGGTGGGCCGAGGCGAACGGGCACCTGCTCGCGCCGCTGGACGCCACCCACCGGGGCTACGCGGTGGGCATCTGGCTGAAGAACCAGCGGGCCGCCGCCCGCAAGGCTGCCGAGATCGAGCAGCGGCACGCCGAGGGCCTGCCGGTTCAGTCGGCGGCCGGAGCGCTGTCGGACGAGCGGCGCGATCAGCTCGAGGACATCGACCCCTCGTGGTGCCCGGCCTGGCCAGTGGAATGGCAACGCGCCTTCCACCTCGTCCGGCTCCACCTGGAGACCGGCGGCGCACTGCCGACCGAGCCCAGCGACGTCGTGCACCAAGGCGAGGACCTAGCCTCGCGCTTTCACGAGGTGGCCTGTCCGAGAGTTGATCAAAAACGCGGAAGGTGCCTCTGACCTGCAACGATAGGACTTGCTGGGGCCCTGTTGACTCCGAGGAAAGAAGCACTTCCCAGGTGAAGAAGCGTATCGGGTCCTATCCCCGTATCCGTGTCGAGGGCGGCTCACTTCTCGCACTGCTTGCGCATACGCAGCGTCAGGCAGGTCACGGCGACGATGGTCGCGCCGGAAATTTCGTCTGGTTCATGTCGCCGATCGTCCGCCATAACCGCTGCGCCCGCCCGCGGTGTTGGTGCGCCAGGTGGTGGACGCCGGCGGCTGCATCCAGGTCACCGATCAGTTGCCAGCACGTGGCCTCGTCCTGACGGTCGCCGTGCCGGTGGAACAGGCCCGCCGCACGCTCCAACGCCGGGCTCGCCCGGTCCCGGTCGTGCTGACCGGCGTACACGCGGCCGACTTCCAGCAGCGTGTACGCGGCGCACCGCTCGTCGGCCAGTTCCTCGAAGGTGGCCAGCGCCTGCCACAGGCAGCGCAGCGCCTCGTCCGGATCACCGCGCCGATCGTGCAGCCGGCTGAACCGTCGCAGCACCACGGCCACGCGATGCCCGTCGCCCACCGCCCTGGCGTGACTCAAGGCCCCGTCGAACCAGAACTCCGCCTCGTCGAGCTTGCCCTGCATGAGCTTCATCACCGCCATGGAGCAGGACAGCTGCGCTTCGATGTGCCGGTCGCCCTCACCGACCGCGATGGTCAGCGCCTGCTCGACACGTTCGAGGGCTTCGTCGTCACGGTCCTGCACCCGGCTGACCGTACCCAGCATCGCCAGCGACAACGCCTCGCCGCGCTTGTCCCCACCGTCCCGGCACAGCCCGAGGGAGGACTCCAGGGCCCGGGTGGCCCGATCGAACTCGTCTTGGTAGATGTGCAGCTGGCCAAGACCGCGTAGCAGCACCGATGCGCCGCGCACGTTGCCGGCAGCCTCGGCCGCGTCCAGCGCGAGCCGGTGCCCGTGCTGCCAGTCCTGATAGAGACACCGGTGGTCGTAGTAGGTCGCTGCGCCGGCCGCCAGCTCCCAGGCCAATTCGTCCAGGCCCCAGTCCACGGCCAGTTTCACCGCGCCGAGCAGGTTGTCGCGCTCCGCGTCGAACCAGCCAACCGGGTCGGCCATCAGCCGGTCCACGACCGCATCAGGCAGCGATCGGCGCGGTGCCGCACCGGGCGGGGCTGCCAGCAGCCCCGCCGCCGGCAGCCGATCGGTGCCGCGACCGATCAGGTCGAGCCAAACGGACAGCACTCGGATGATCGCGTCCCTCTTGTCCGCCGTGGGCAGCGGGGCGGCGATCTCCACGGCACAGGTCCTGATCAGGTCGTGCAGCCGGTAGCGCGGCTGGCCGATGGCGTCGGTGGCGGTCAGCCGCACCAGGCTGGCGTCGACGAGGGTGTCCAGCACCTCCTCGGCGTCCGAGCGGTCCAGCAGCGGGCCGACCACCCAGCCGGGCAGGGTGTAGGCGCCGAGCAGACCCAGCAGGCTCAGCGCGCGCACCGCGTCGGCGGGCAGCAGCCGTAAGCTCAGTTCGACGCTGGCTCGCACGCTGAGGTCCCCGATCCTCAGCTCGGCCAGCCTCCGGGACTCATCCTCGATCCGTTCCCGCAGCACCCGCAGCGACCAAGCCGGACGGCCCGTGAGCTTGCCGCTGGCGATCCGGATCGCCAGCGGCAGATTGCCACAGCAGTCGAGGATTGCGTCGGCCTCCTCCGGTTCCCGCTCGACCCGCCACCGCCCGACGATTCCCGTGAACAACTCCCGCGCCTCTGCCGGGCTCAGCACGTCCAGGTCGATGTGCAGAGCGCCGGGAAGCTGCGTCAACAGAGTGCGGCTGGTGATCAACACGGCACAGCCGTTGGCGGCCGGCAGCAAGGGCAGCGCCTGATCGGCGTGACCGGCATCGTCCAGCACCACCAGCATGCGACGGTCCGCCAGCAACGACCGGTAGAGCGCAGCCCGCTCGGCCAGGCCCTTCGGGATCGCACTGCCGGCGATCGAGAGCGCGCGCAGTGCCTCGGCCAGCATCAGCCCCGGGTCCCGCGGCTGATCGGACGTCGCCGCGAGGTTGAGGTAGAGCTGGCCGTCGGGGAAGGCGCCGCTCGCCAGCCGCGCAGCGTGCGTCACCAGGCAGGACTTGCCGACACCGGGACCGCCCACGATGATGGCCACCCGGGCCCGGTTCGGCGCCGGCCCGTCGAGCAGACCGGCGATCTCGGCCAGTGCCTCGGCCCGGCCCACGAAGTCCGGCACGTCAAGGGGTAGTTGACGCACCGGCATCGCCATGGCCGGCCCGGCGGCCGCCGCGTCAGGGCCCTGCGGTGGTATGTCCAAGGGCCTGCTGGCTGGGACCGGGGCCGTCAAGGTGGGATCCGCGGTCAGTATGCGTTGGTGCAGCGCCTGGAGCGGCGGGGTGGGGTCGACGCCCAGTTCGTCGGCCAGTGTCCGGCGCAGCCGCTCGTACACTTGCAGCGCCTCGCCTTGTCGCCGACACCGATAGAGAGCGACTATCAGGTGTTCGGCGACATGCTCGTCGTAGGGGCGCTCTCGGAGCAGAGCGGTAAGCTCGTCAATGACCTCTCGATGACGCCCCAGACCGAGTTCGATGGCCAGGCACTGTTTGAGTGTGTCCGCGCGTTTCTCGTTCAGCCGTGCCGCATCGATCTCCAGGGCCCGGCTGGAGATGTCGCTCAGGGCATGCCCGCGCCAGCAGGCCAGCGCCCGCCGAAGTGCTACAGCCGTCTCGGACGGGTCCGTGTGCCGTTCGGCGAGGCGCCGCTCGTGGTCGAACTCCAGCAGGTCGAGCTGATTCGGGGACAGGTGGATCTCGTAGCCGCCGCGCCGCGTACTGATCAAGGGGCCTGGTGCTCCGCACGCGGCGAGGTTGCGGCGCAGCCCGGAGACAGCGTCCTGGACCTGACGGACCGCAGTGGCTGGCGCCTTCCCGTCCCACATCACGGCCAAGAGCCGTTCCATGGCGACGATGTTGTTGGCGTCGATCAGAAGCGCGGCCAGCATCTTGGCCTGCCGCGGTCCGTCTAATCGGACCTCTCGTCCGGTGATCTGGGCATGTAACGGCCCCAGTACGCCGAATCTCATCTTCCCCCCAGGTACTTCGTGATCAGCGTTGGTCCCCTCGCTGACCTGGCACTAGGACGAATCTAGGACGGCCGACGGACGCGTGTCCATATCGTCGCCGTAGCGGGGCTCGCCGAAGACCAGTAGGCGGGCAATGCGTGCGGAGCGTGCCTTCGGAGTCCGCGCTTGAGGCGACCAGGGGAGGTAGCCAGTCCCAAGTGATGAGCAGATCAAGCGAACGGGAGTGATCGCTGCGTATCTGCGTGGATCCAGGTGTCTCGATACCGCCTGCCTCAAGCCGAGCCCGCGTACGCACGGTTACCGGTCACTACGGCGCGGTCTACAAAACAGACACCAGATTCGCGTCGGCCTCTATTCCTCTCCAACCCTTTACTGAAAGGATTTCAGATGAAACCCGTCACAGCTCCCAACGTAAGTTCGACCCCCGCCAGCTCGTTCGCAAGCCCGCCTGGATGGCGAAGGTTCAAGAAGAAGCTCTCCATGGCGCTTGCGGCCGCGGCTCTGGTCACCGGAGCAGGGCTGCTGGGCGCGGCGCCGGCGCAGGCTGCGTCTTGCGGCTCCGACCGGGTAATGGCCAGCATCCCGACGACCCTGAAGACCACCACGGGCGGCACGCTTGGCGTGCTGTACCTCGGTTACATCCCCAGCTGTCGCATGATGTACGCCGAAGTGCACTGGAGTGATGATTCCATCACCAACTCCGGCCCCGGCTCCATCTGGATCGAGGACGCCAATCACAAGCAGCCTGGCAAGAAGTATTACAGCAGCCCCTACCAGCAAATCAGCGGAGACTTCTGGACCTCCGACTTGGTTCCGATCGACGGCCCCGGCTACAGCTACTCGATGCCACACGTGTATCTGTCCTGGGCACATGGCGTGTTGCATTTTCCGCCATTCGTGTACCCCAAGTGCCTGACCAACCACGATTTCCACGGCAACTATCACAACTTCGGCAGTGGGTACAGCGACAGCAGTCACCCGTCTGAGCGCTGCTGAGCTGGTCGGCCAGCACCTCGGCCGGGTTGGTTCGCACCCGGGCAGTCCCAGAGCCTCTCCGACGTAGCCACGCCCGCAGGTGCCGGGGATGGCGGCCCCTGGTCCAGGGCGCGGTGTGCGGGGCCGCCGGGGCCTGCCGTCCTGTCAACGCAAGGCACTACGACGGTAGAGCCGATTGCCTGCCTGCGTCCGCTCGACGTGTCGTCTGGCTGAACGAGGCACTGTCTACCTCGCTCCAAACGGCCGACGAAGGGTTGTCTCTATTACCCGTCGTCGACCACCGGCATCCGCCGTCCGGTCGTGGGACATCGCCGGCGGTACGAGTCGGCCCCGCCTGCCGTCCTACGGGGAAAGGGCGGCAGCCGGGGCCGACGGTGTGCACCCTAGCGGCTGACCATCCCACGGCACGCAGGCCCGGCCGCTCAGTCTCGCGCCACTGTCATCACAGGATCCGCAGCAGCCGGTCGCGCTCGCATGCTGCCTGCTCCGCCTCGCGCCTGCGCGCATACTCCGCCGACAACTCCTCATCCGCCGCATCGAGGCGGAAGAGGCAGGACCAGCGGTCACGGTCGTAACCGTCCGCGTCCCCCCACCGGTCGGCAATGCTCTGGAGCCGGTTCCAATGCCGCATCCGGGCCAGGAGAAGCTCGGGTGTGCCATCGTCGTACCGGAAGGACGCGCGCACCGGTTCGACCAGCCTCCGCAGGGCGGTCGTGGGCCCGCGCGGGCCCGCCGCGGCCCGGCGCGCCCGGGCGCGGGGCGGCGGGGGGGGGCGGGCGGCGGGGTGGGGGGGTGGGGGTTGTGGG
>NZ_JBSFJZ010000098.1:0-9916 GCF_053598315.1 Streptomyces sp. NPDC001153 | reverse complement strand
GGCCGAGCACGGCGGTGAACTCGCCGGCCCCGATGCGAAGGTCCACCCCCGACCACAGCGTCCGGCCGCCGACCCGCACGGCGGCCCCGCGCAGGGCGACCACCGGATCGCTTCCTGCTCCTGCGGCCGTGTCGTGCCCCCCGCTTCGGCGGCCGGGGACGGTGTGACTGCTGGTGTGTGTGACGGCTTCGCGGGCCTTCGCTATCGGGTTCATGGCTCAGTTCACTTCCCGGTGGCCTTGGCCAGGGCCTGTTCGATGCCCTGCAGCTGGGTGGTCTGCCACTGCTGGAAGGTGGCACCGGCGGGGGTGAGGGTCTCGGTGACGGTGGCGACCGGGATGCCCTGGGCCTTGGCCTCCTTGACCTGTGCCTGCACGTCCGGCGTGGAGTTCTGGGAGTTGTAGACGTAGATCTTGATCTTCTTGTTCTTGATCTGCTGGTCGATGGTGGCCTTGTCCTTGGCCGTGGGGTCGGAGCCCTCGCTCATCGCGTCCAGGAACGTCTCGGGGGTGAGCATCTTCAGCCCCAGGCCCTCGGCGAGCGGCGTGACGATGGACTCGGAAGCACCGATCGGCGTGCCCGCGTACTTCGCTTTGATGTCGGCGATGAGCTTGTTGTAGCCGGCGAGCGTCTTCGTCTCGAAGGTCGTCTTCTGCTGGTCGAAGTAGGCCGCGTCGGCCGGGTCGATCTTCTTGTAGTCCGCGGTGATCTTCTCGATGACCTGGTGGACGTTGTCCGGGGAGTACCAGCGGTGCGGGTTGCCGCCCGGCTTGATGCCGACCAGGTCGCCGATCTTGAGCTGGGTGCGCCCGCTGCCGGGGTTGGCGGCCAGCAGCTTGTCGGCCCATGCGTCGTAGCCGATGCCGTTGACGATCGTGTACTGGGCGCCGGCCACGGTGCGGGCGTCGGCAGCCGTGGGCTCGTAGTCGTGCGGGTCGGCATCCGGGTTGTTGATGATGCTGGTCACCTTCACGTGGCTGCCGCCGAGCTGGGAGGCGATGCTGCCCCAGAAGTTCTCCGCCGCCACCACCTGGATCGCCCTGCCCGAGCCGCTGCCACTGCTGGTCGCGGCGGTGTTGCTGGTGTGCGAGGAGGAGGTCGAGCAGGCGGTCGCCGTCACAGCCGTCAGGGCGGCCGTCGCGGTGACCAGTGCGATCCTCGCGGTCGGCCAGGCGGAACGGGAGGCGGGGGCGGTAGACATGCGGGAGCTCCTTACGGCGATACCGGGCGCGCAGCGGACACGCGCCGGCCGTGTGGCGACACCTTCGACGCTAGATGGAAATGATTTTCAGATCAATGGCAGATGAAAACCGTTGCCATCTTTTGACCGGGCGTACGACTGCTCGGGGGCTGCGCAGGTGGGGGTGCGGCGGATGCCGCCGGGACAAGCGTGGGGGACGAAGTGGCCGGCCTGACTGCCGAACGCCGGTTCCGGCAGTCGGTGGTCGCGACCGGCAGTGGTTCAGCAGTCGCGGAACTCCGGTGACTGGTTGAGGATTTGCGCCCGGGGCGATGTGAAGCGGATGTGAGTCTCGCCGCCGCGTGCCTCGGCGTGGAAGGCGGCGACGCGGTGGCAGTTCTGGAAGGCGAGAGCGATGCCGAAGTGCCGTTCCAGGCTGCCGCGGATGGCGTCGCTGGACAGGGCGCGCAGGAGCTGGCCGCGGTCCTTCTCGGAGGGCGGCGGGGTCTGGTTGTCGGCGAACTCTGCGGTGCCGGAGTGCAGTTCGTCCGCCAGGCGGGCGCTGAGGTCGTAGGCGTACGGCAGGGAGGTGCGGACCGTTTCCACGAAGTCCTGCTCCCGCACCTCGCCGTTCTCGGCCTCGGCGAGCAGCTGCGGGGAGACGTCGAGTGACATGAAGGGCTGTCCTGTTCTGTGGTCCTGTTCTTGAGGGAGTGAAGGTCAGACGAGGGCGGCCAGTGCTGTGGGGCCGTGCTGGAAGTCCGGGTCGACCTGGGCGGCGAGATCCTGGCCGGTGGCCTCGTTGGCCCAGGCGGCGGCGTTGCGCAGGTGGAACTCCACGGCGTGCTTCTGGAAAGCCGTCCAGTCCTTGGTGCGGGCGTCCACAGTCGTGCGCAGCAGGTCCAGGGTGCGGGTGTTGTGCGGCTCCAACTCGCCGCGGCCGCGGCCCTGTTCCTGGGCGCGGACATAGGAGGACTGTGCGCAGTGCGCGAGCAGATCGTCGCCGACGTGCTCCTCGAGGAAGAGCAGGTCGTCCTCGCCGGTGACCTTGTTGCCGACCACGGCGATGGGGATGCCGAACTCGGCCGCGTGGTCGCGGTACTGGCGGTAGACCGAGAGGCTCTTGCGGGTCGGCTCGACGACCAGGAAGGTCATGTCGAAGCGGGTGAACAGGCCGGAGGCGAAGGCGTCGGCGCCGGCGGTCATGTCGACGACGACGTACTCGCCGGGGCCGTCCACGAGGTGGTTGAGGTACAGCTCGACCTGCACCGAGCTTGGAGTGGTAGCAGGCCACGCCGAGATCGCCCTCGTCGAAGGCGCCGGTGACCATGAGTGGTACGCCGTCGACCTCCTGGACGTGGTGCCCGTGGATCTCGTCGTCGCCGAGCAGCCGCAGCAGCCGGGACCCGCGTCCGGGCGGGGTCGTCTTCACCATGGCTTCGACGGAAGGGATCCGCGGATTCGTGCCCCGCAGGTACTCCTTGATCTCGTTCGTGCGCGCGCTGATCGGCGGCGCGGCGAAGACCTCGTCCTCGCCGAGACCGAGGGCGTACGCCAAGTGCTGGTTGATGTCGCCGTCGATCGCGACAACCGGCGCTCCCGAGTGCGCCAGGTGACGGGAGAAGAGGGCCGACAGGGTCGTCTTGCCGCTGCCGTCCTTGCTGACGAAGGCAACGCGCATGGCTGGCCACCCCCTCTATTGAAAATGGATGTCATGAGCATAGGCTGGAGGTGTGGCCGGGTGCTGTCAAATCGCCAGGGCTTCAACTTGCCGACGGTCATGGCCTGTTGGGGCGCCGCAGCGGCAAACAGGGGATCCCTTCCCTTTCACCGACACGGAGGAGACTCAGAGATGAGCGATACCGCAGGCGGCCGTCAGAGCCGCCCTTTCACCCTCGTGGTCTGCGGCTCATGCCGTGCCGCCGTGAGGGGGCGGGTGATGGACGCCCTGTGCCGTGCGGTCCGGGAGTGCCCGCACGGGGTGACGGTCTCCACCGGTTGCCTCGCGAGGGTGCTGCACTGCCGCCGGCGCCGCGGTCTGCACGCCGCCGTGCAGCCGTGCGGGGCCGACCGCAAGCCGAGTGGTGTCGCCGTACGACTCGGCCCGTTGGTGACGGAAGCCGACGCCGAGGTGGTGGGGGCGTGGCTTCGGGCCGGAATGCCCGACGACGGCACGCTGCCCGACCGGCTGCGCGCGGCCCCGGTGCCGCAGCAGGTGGCACACCTCAACTGACGCACTGCTCCTGGATGCTGTGCGTCAGCCGATGTCGCGGACGCCGAGGTGCAGGTGCTCGATGTGGTGGACGGCCTGGTCGAGGAGTTGGGCGACGTGGTCGTCGTAGAGGCTGTAGACGATGCGCCGGCCGTCGCGGCGGCCGGTGACCAGGCCGAGGGCACGCAGCAGGCGCAGTTGGTGGGAGACGGCGGACTGTTCCATGCCGACGGCGCAGGCGAGTTCGCCGACGGGGTACGGGCGCTGCCGCAGGGTGGTGAGGATCAGCAGGCGGGATGGCGTGGCGAGGGCCTGGAGCGTCGTGGCGACGGAGGCGGCGGTGGCTTCGTCGAGCCGGGCGGCCGCGAGAATGTCGCGGCCGCTGGCGTCGAGGTCATCGGCGTGCACGGGCGCGGGCCTCGCGCGGCGGGCGGATGAACTGGAGGGCCAGGGTGGCGGGCGGTTCGGCGATGCCGGGTCCGCCCGCCTGCGCCCAGCGCAGCAGGTCGTCGGTGCTGTCGTCGTCCATGGCGAAGCCGACCCAGACGGCGCGGCCTCCGGCCCGGCGCCCGGCGGTGGAGGGCTGGACGACGATGACGTTGGCCTGGTCACACGGGCCGAGGCAGTCCGTCGTACGGAGCTGGAAGCCGCGTTCCGCCGCGCCGGCGCGCAGTCGGTCCAGTTGCCAGGCGTGGTCGGTGCCGGGGTGCTTGCGCGGGTTGCCGCAGCAGCAGCCCCGGCACACGACGAGCGTGCACGGGCGGGGAGCGGCCGCCCGGATGACGGACCGGTTCACAGCGCGGTCCGGGACGGCACGCCGTACGTCCGGATCCGGCCGTCCCGCCACGCGACGGCCAGCAGGTGGGGACCTGTCCAGGCCAGTGCGGCGACCGCCGCGCCCGTGCCGTCCAGTTCGCGCGCGGGCCGCAGGCGCGCCTGCGGCCGCCCGGCGGTGGCGTGCCACAGGGCGACGGTGCCGTCGGCGCCGCCGCTGGCCAGATGCCCGGCCGCGCCCGGCCGCCAGGCCAGCGCGGTCACCGTCTCGTGGCAGCGGAGCGAGCGCGGTGCGGTTCCCTCCGGGCCCTTGCCGGAGAAGTCCCAGACGGTCACGTCGGGTGCGCCGTCGGCGGCCAGCCAGAAGCCGGTGTCGTCGAAGGCGAGCCGGGAGACCTTCTCCGGGTAGCCGGACATGGTGAGTTCGCCGCCGTCTCGCGCCCTCCAGATATGGATGGAGGCGTCCTGGTTGCCGCTGCAGATCCACCTCCCGGTGGGTGCGACGGCGAGTGCGAGGTGGGAGCCCACGTAGGGGTAGGTGGCGACCGGTTTCTCGGTGTGCCTCTCGTGGCAGCGCACGGCCCCGTACGCGGCCACGGTCAGGCGCCGCCCCTGCCGCATCCAGGCGAGGTCGGTGACGGTCGACGCGGCGGGCTCCGTACGCCACAACTCGCCGCCGTCCGTGTCGAGTACGAGTGCGCGGCGGCCGGAGGCGACCGCGACCCGGGTGCCGTCGGCCCAGGCGGCGGCCGCCGACCAGGCACCGGACTCCCGCACCGTCGTACGCCCGTCGGAGCGGCGCCACAGTGCGTACCCCAGGGGGCCGGTCGCCACCAGGTGCCCTGCATCCGGGGAGAGCGCGACCGCGAGTGCACCTCCGGGAACCTCGAACGCCCCGATCTCGGCGCCCATCGCCGCGTCGAGAACCTTCACCGTCCCCTCGGCTCCGGCGACGGCGACCAGATCGCTCCGCGCGCTGAGGGCGACGGGTGCGTCGTCGACGCCTGCCTCCCAGGCGAGCGGGGACTGCACCGTCGTACTCACGCGACTGCCCCCGCCGTGGCCAGGCAGTCGGCGAAGCCGCGTTCGAGGGCCTCGCGGTCGAGGTTGCGGCCGATGAACACCAGCTTGTTCGTGCGGGGTTCGCCCTCGCGCCAGTCGCGTCCGAAGGTGCCGTCCAGCAGCATGTGGACGCCCTGGAAGACGTACTGCTTGGGCGCTCCGGCGATGGCGAGGATGCCCTTGGAGCGGAAGAGGTCGACGCCCTTGGTGCGCAGCAACTGGCCGAGCCAGGCGTTGAGCCGGTCCTCGTCCAGTTCCCCGGTCAGCTCGATGCCGACCGAGGTGACGGTGGTGTCGTGCTGGTGCTCGGTCTCGGTGAGGAAGGCGGGGTCGTCGGCGAGCACCCGCTCGAGGTCGAACGCGCCCACGTCCAGCACTTCGTGGAGATTGATGCGCGCGTGCTGTGCGGGGATGATCCGCACTCCGCCGTTGATGGCCCGGATGCGGCGTACGACCTGTCCGATGGTCTCCTCCCCGGCCAGGTCGGTCTTGTTGAGGACGACGCGGTCGGCGAAGGCGATCTGCTCGACGGCCTCGTTCTCCACGCCCTCCGGCTTGACCTCGTCCAGGTGCTGGAGCACGTGGGCGGCGTCGACGAGGGTGACGATGGCGTCCAGCCGCAGCTGGGCGGCGATCTCGTCGTCCATGAAGAAGGTCTGCGCGACGGGCGCGGGGTCGGCCAGTCCGGTGGTCTCGATGAGGATGTGGTCGAACTTCTCGCGGCGCCGCATCAGCGCACCCAGGATGCGGATCAGATCTCCGCGCACGGTGCAGCAGATGCAGCCGTTGTTCATCTCGAAGATCTCTTCCTCGGCGTCGAGGACGAGGGCGTCGTCGATGCCGACCTCGCCGAACTCGTTCTCGATGACCGCGATCCTCATGCCGTGGTTCTCGGTGAGGATGCGGTTGAGGAGGGTGGTCTTGCCGGAGCCGAGGAAGCCGGTCAGGACGGTGACGGGGACCCGTTCGTCACGCGGCTCTTCGGTTACGGGGGTGGTGGTCAAGTCGGTCTCCTAGTCGTGCTGTTCAGCGGCGAGCAGGGCGGCCCGCAGGTCGTCCTCGATGATCTGGTCGGCGGGGCGGTGCAAGGTCCAGCGTCGGGCGTCGCCCTCCATCGGCAGCACCACGACGACCGTTTCCAGCGGCGGGCAGCCCGGTTCGGTGCAGGCGAGCTGGCGGATCAGGACGGCGGTGTCGTCGTCGAGATCGAGCAGGGCACGCACGGTCTCTTTCAGCTCGCGCAGCTGCGGACTGGGCCCCGGAGGCCCGGGCCGCGATCCCAGTGGCATGGCTGTTCCTCTCCTCCATCTCCGTCCCCGGACGGCCGGCCTCCGTCGGTGTGGGGCAGACAGTCGGCGCAGACGCCGGTGAGTTCGACGGTGTGCTCCACCGCGGTGAAGCCGGTCGCGGCGGCGATCCGGCCCGCCCACTCCTCGACGACCTCGGAGTCCACCGGCCGGCTGCGGCCGCAGCCGCGGCACATCAGGTAGTGGCGGTGCCCGTCGGTCGGACGCAGCCGGTAGAGCCGCCCGCCGATTTCGTCGCGTACGACGTCCACACCGCCGTCCGCCTCCAGCTCGCGCAGGGCGCGGTAGACGGTGGTCAGGCCGATCGCGTGGTCACCGGCCAGGAGCAGAGTGTGCAGCTCCTGGGCCGACACGAAGTCCTGGCAGCCCGCGAGTGCCCGCGTGACCGCCTTGCGTTGTCGGGTCGTCCGGCCGCCCATTGGCGCATCACCCCCTGTGGCTCGTGCCGGGTCGGCACGCACCACCGTAGATGGAAATGAAATCCATGTCCATATGAACGGCCAGTCATGTGCGGCTGAGTGACGACCCTGGTTCAGCAGCGCTGCCGGAGCAGTCAGACGGCAATGGCCCGCCGCACCTGCGTGGGTACGGCGGGCCATGGGACTCGCTGGGTCAGCGGCGGCCCTCCTCGCGGGACCTTGTCCAGGCGGCTTCGCGCAGCAGCCGCAGGCCGTTGAGGCCGACGATGACGGTCGAGCCCTCGTGGCCGAGGACGCCGAGGGGGAGGGGGAGGGTGGCGGTGAGGTCCCAGACGACGAGGCCCGAGATGAACACCGCGGCGACGGCCAGGTTCTGCACGACCAGACGGCGGGCCCGGCGGGAGAGGGCCACCACGGCGGGCACGGTGGCCAGTTCGTCGCGGACGATCACCGCGTCCGCGGTCTCCAGGGCCAGGTCGGAGCCGGCCCTTCCCATGGCGACGCCGGTGTGGGCGGCGGCCAGGGCGGGCGCGTCGTTGACGCCGTCGCCCACGACCAGGACCTTGCGGCCGGCCCGCTCCAGTTCCCTGACCGCGGCCACCTTGTCCTGCGGGAGCAGTCCGGCGCGGACGTCGGTGATGCCGGCCTCGGCGGCCAGGTGGGCGGCGGCCCGGGGGTTGTCGCCGGTGACCAGTGTCGGCGTGGTGCCGGTGAGCGCGGTGAGGGAGGCGACGGTGGCGGTGGCGTCCGGGCGCAGCCGGTCGGCGATGCCCAGGACGCCGGCCGGTGCGCCGTCGGCCACCACCAGGACCGCGGTGCGACCGCCGTCCTCCAGTTCGGCGGCGACGGCGGTGTGCGCGCCCTCGGCACCGGGCAGCAGCCGGGCCGGGGAGCCGACGGCGATCTTGCGGTCGTCCACCGTGGCGGTGACTCCGACGCCTGGGGTGGAGGCGAAGTCCTCGGCGTGGGGCAGGGCGAGACCCCGGGCGCGGGCGGCGGCCACGACGGCGCGGGCCAGCGGGTGCTCGCTGGGGTGTTCGGCCGCGGCGGCCACTCGCAGCAACTGCCCTTCCGTGAGTCGCGAGCCGGGCAGCGGCCGGACGTCGGTGACGCGCGGGGTGCCTTCGGTGAGGGTGCCGGTCTTGTCCAGCGCCACCGCGTCTACCTGACTCAGGCGCTCCATCACCACCGCGGACTTCACCAGTACGCCGTGCCGTCCGGCGTTGGCGATCGCGGACAGCAGCGGCGGCATGGTCGCCAGCACCACCGCGCACGGGGAGGCGACGATCATGAAGGTCATGGCCCGCAGCAGCGAGCCGGTCAGCGCGGCGCCGAAGGCGAGCGGTACGGCGAACACGGCCAGCGTGGCCGCCACCATGCCGATCGAGTAGCGCTGCTCGACCCTCTCGATGAACAACTGGGTCGGCGCCTTGGTCTCGGACGCCTCCTCGACCATCTGCACGATCCGGGCGATCACCGTGTCGGAGGCGTCTCGCTCGACCCGGACGCGGAGGGCGCCGGTGCCGTTGAGGGTGCCGGCGAACACCTCATCGCCCGGCTCCTTGGCGGCGGGCAGCGGCTCGCCGGTGATGGTGGCCTGGTCGACCTCGCTCGCCCCGTCCAGCACGCGGCCGTCGGCGCCGATGCGCTCGCCGGGCCGGATCAGCACGGTGTCGCCGAGGGCGAGGTCGGTGGTGGGTACGGTCTCCTCGCCTCCGTCGTCGCGGAGGCGGGTCGCGGTGGCCGGGGCGAGATCGAGCAGGCCGCGCACCGAGTCGGCGGTGCGGGCGGTGGCCAGCGCCTCCAGGGCGCCGGAGGTGGCGAAGATGACGATCAGCAGGGCGCCGTCCATGGTCTGGCCGACGGCGGCGGCCCCGAGGGCGGCCACGATCATCAGTAGGTCGACGTCGAGGGTCCTCTCCCGCAGCGCCTGCAGTCCGGCCAGCGCGGGCTCCCAGCCGCCGGCGGCGTAGGCGAGCCCGTACAGCGATCCCCACGTCCAGGCGGGCGCGCCGGTCAGCTGCAGCGGGAGGGCGAGCAGGAACAGCACCGTGGCCGCTGCGGCCCAGCGGGCTTCGGGCAGCGCGAAGACCCGGGTCCGCCGCCGTCGGGTGGCATCCGGGTGTGCGGTCACGGTGGGCGCGGGCCGCTCGGTCAGGGTGTAAGACATGACGAAGAACCCCTCGGGAGGGCAGGACGGATCGACTCGACCACCATACAGGTACATATGAAGAGCTCTTCAAGTATCGCTTGTATGATGGCCGCCATGGGTCATGGAGCAGCTCCCGCGAAGAACCCCGTCCCGCGCGGCCGCCTGGACGCGGACAGCGCCGCCCGGGTGGCCACCACCCTCCAGGCCCTCGCCACCCCCTCCCGGCTGCTGATCCTCTCCCGCCTGCGCGAGGGCCCCTGCGCTGCCACCGAACTCGCCACTGAGGTCGGCATGGAACAGTCCGCCTGCTCCCACCAGCTGCGCCTGCTGCGCAACCTCGGCCTGGTCGTCGGTCGGCGCCAGGGCCGCTCGGTGATCTACGCCCTCTACGACAACCACGTCGCCGAACTCCTCGACCAGGCCGTTTACCACATCGAGCACCTGCGGCTCGGGCTCAGCGACGCCTCGGACGCGGACCATGTGGAGGAGGCCACGCTCGGCGTGAACCGCTGACCGGCAGGACGCGGCGATGCCGGTGTGGGCGATCGACTGGAAGTACGCCATCGGGTCAGCGACGCTGGCGCGCGCCTTGCTTGGGCGGCTATTGAGCTCGGCGGTGACGGCGTCCAGGTCGTTGCGGGTGCGGGCTGACAGGCCGGTGCCTTTGAGGTGGTGGAGTGTGACGGGGGCCTCCCGTTGAAGCACCCTCAATTCCTGGCCCGCGTCGATAATGACCTTGTGCGCTCGCTAGCCAGGAATTCGATACTGCCCCTGACGCTGGTCATCGTCGGGGCGGCCGCAGTGGTGGGCG
>NZ_JBSFJZ010000097.1:0-10062 GCF_053598315.1 Streptomyces sp. NPDC001153 | reverse complement strand
GGCCGCCTGACCCCCGTCGAATACGAGACCGTCATGACCACACCGGCCCTCCGAGCCGCGTGACCCAACCTGTCACCCGAAACTGCAGCAGACCTTTCTGACCTGATGCCCCGTGTGCCTGCCTCTTGGGCGGGAGCGGGCGGCCGGCGGTGCCGAGCGGGGCGGAGACATGAGCGCGGGCGCCGCCGGCCGCCCGCGCCCGCCCGGAGGAGCGAAGCGACGACGGGTGCTTGATGAAGTAGGGAAAGTCTTATCCCTCGGCTGGGTGGGCCTCTCGTCGGTACTCATCGAACAGGCTGAAGAACAGCTCAACCGCAGGTACGCCGGCCTCTTGTGCCTCGCGTTCGATCTCGACCGCCCAGCCAAGGGAGCTGTGACGGCCGAGCCGCTGCCACAACCACTCGGCGAACGGGCCCTGAGTGCCAGGGCTCCAGAAGGGGAAGTCTTCCTCGGCACCGTGCACTGCCATCGCGGCTCGGTAGCCGATGAGCATGGAGTCCAAGTGCTGGAGTGAGCCGCCGCGTAGCCACGTACCGGGGCGGAGGCGTATCTCATCAAGGAACTCATGGACGCTGGAGAGCTCCGTGATGTGCCTCGGTTGCCGACGTGCGTTATCCGCTTCTGTCATCGGGTGAGCAGCTGCCTGCCATCGTGGCTGCGTACGTGCGGGCCGTTGCCGTCCAAGGCGTCCAGGAGTCTGACTGCGAAGACCTCGGACATGCGCTCGCTGACCTCGGCGGGCGTGAGCCAGGAGACGGCTGTGGACTCACTTGAGGTGCGTTCGGTGCCGCCCGAGGGCTTGCAGCGGAAGACCAGGGCCACGATGCCGCGGGTGAGGTTCTTGTAGACGCCGGTCAGTTCGTCGACCTCGACGTGGATGCCGGTCTCCTCCAGGACCTCGCGGGCGACGCCGGCCTCGGGGGTCTCGTCGAGTTCGAGGATGCCGCCGGGGAGTTCCCAGGTGCCGTTGTCGGCTCGGCGGATCGCCAGGAGGCGGCCGTCCTCGCGCACCACCACTCCGGCCACGGATACGGAGTGCAGGGGAGACGGCGTCGCTTCCTGTGCTTGACTCATGTAGAGGAGCATAGGAGGCAGAGAAGGACTATGGGAACTGCGGCTGGAGGGGTCGGGTCCGGACCTCGGTACGTGCAGATCGCGGACGAGATCGTGCAACAGATCCGGGCGGGAGTTCTCAAGCCTGGCGACATGGTGCCGAGTGAGTCTGAGCTGGTGGAGCGCTACGGCGTGTCCGGCGGGACGATCCGTAAGGCCATGGTCGAGGTGCGGGCGAGTGGGCTGGTCGAGACCCGGCACGGCAAGGGCTCGATCGTGAAGAACCGGCCTCCGGTGCGGCACCGCTCCTCCGATCGCTTCCGGCGCTCGCTCCGGCAGGGCGGACAGGCGGCCTACCTCGCGGAGTCCGCTCAGTCCGGCGCCACCGCCAAAGTCAGCGTTCTCTACATCGGGCCCATGGAGGCGCCCGAGGATGCCGCCCAGCGACTGGGCGTCTCGGTCGGTACGCAGGTGCTGGCTCGTCGTCGCCTGTACTTCCGTAACGGCACCCCGGTCGAGACCGCGACGTCGTACCTGCCCTGGGACGTCGTGAAGGACATCCCGGAGCTGTTCGCCGAGAACCCCGGCGGCGGTGGCATCTACGCCCGACTCGAAGACCACGGGCATGAGTTCGCGGAGTTCGTCGAGACGCTGCAAGCGCGGCCGGCCTCCAAGGCGGAAGCCTCGGAGCTGGCACTGAGTCCGGGTGCGCCCGTGGTTCATCTGATCCGTGAGGCCCGTACGACCGCGGGTCTCGTGGTTGAAGTGTGCGACACCCTCATGGCCGCTGACCAGTTCGTTTTCGAGTACCGGATCCGTGCCGCCGACTGACGCGCACTCAACTCTCCGCAACCCGTCACGAGTTCCTCTTCGTGGCGGATTGACTCATGTACAGGAGTCAGGCACTCTTCTTCATGTCGCTCATGTGCATGAGTGGCGGAGTTCAGCATCTATAGAGGAGTGATCTCTGCGTCAGATTCCCGTCGACACCGCCGGCGCGGTCGTGATGGTCGCCAAGTCCCCGCAGGTCAAGGTCCGTGACCGCCGTACCGGCGAGATCGCCACCGACGCCGAGACCGGGGCCAAGCTGATGACGGTCGACGTGATGTTCGCGGCGAACGAGGAGGTGGAGATCCTCTCCATCACCGTCCCGGAGCCCGGCATCACCGGCGAACTGGCCATGGGCACGCCGGTCGCACTCACCGGCCTGATCGCCCGCCCCTGGGAGAACGACTTCAACGGCCAGAAGCGGCACGGCATCGCGTTCCGCGCGGTCGCGGTCACCTCGCTCGCCGATGCCGCCGCAGGGCCCAAGGCGGCCTGATCATGACCGGCTTCTCGGTCTCCCTGGTGCTGGTCGCCGTCGCCGCGGTTCTTCTGCGGTGGCGGCGCCCCGCCTGGTACTGGCTGACCTTCGGGGTCACGCTGGCCGTGGTGCGGGTCCTTGTCCGGTACGGCTCGGTCATGGACGCGTGCGGGTTAACCGTTCCGCCTGCGCGGTGGCGGCTCGCTCTCGCCCGTGCCACCAACCGGCCGATACCGGGACCACGTGCCCCGCGCATTCTGCGGCTGCGGCCCACTCGCACCGGCCTGGTCCTGCGGCTCAAGCTCCAGCCCGGGCAGGACGCCTTCGATATCGCCGCCGCCTCGGACCGGCTCCGGCACTCGTTCTCGATGTACGGCGTGACCTCGCGGGAGCTGCGCTCCGGCGTCGTAGAGGTGCGGATGACCGGCTACGACGTGCTCAAGCGGGTGCAGATGCCGGCCAAGACCGAAACCCGGCCGATGCGGGTACCGGTCGCCCTGCGGCAGGACGGCTCGGTGCACTACCGCGACTACCGGGCAATACCCCACGCCCTCACCCTCGGGGCCACGGAGTCCGGCAAGTCCGTCTACCAACGCAACCTGGTCGCCGGGCTCGCACCGATGGACGTCGCCCTCGTAGGCATCGACTGCAAGCAGGGGGTTGAACTGTTCCCGCTGGCCCGCCGGTTCTCCGCGCTGGCTGACGATCCCGACACCGCTGCCGAAGTGCTGGAGGCGCTCGTGGTCCGCATGGAGCGCACCTATCAGGTCATCCGGGCTCAGCAGCGGATCACCGCTGACGTGCCGGACGCGGAGATCGCCGCCGACATCTGGGACCTGCCCGATCACCTGCGCCCGGTCCCGGTCGTGGTCCTGGTCGACGAGGTGGCCGAACTCGCCCTGTACGCCAACAAGGAGGAGGAAAAGCGCCGGGACCGCATCATCACCGCCCTGGTCCGCCTCGCCCAGCTCGGCCGCGCGGCCGGCATCTACCTCGAAATCTGCGGCCAGCGCTTCGGCTCCGAACTCGGTAAGGGCATCACCATGCTCCGCGCCCAGCTCACCGGCCGCACCGCCCACCGCGTCAACGACGAGACATCCGCCAACATGGCCTTCGGCGACATCGCCCCGGACGCCGTCCTCGCCGCCATCCAGATCCCGGCCGAAATGCGGGGGCTCGCCATCGCGGGCGACTCCTCCGGAGGATGGCACCGCATCCGTGCTCCGCACACCTCGCTCCGCCAGGCCGTGAACATCTGCAACCGGCACGCCGACCGGACCCCGGACCTGCCCGAGCTGGCTCCGTTCCGGCCCGTCCTCTCCGCCTCCGCCTCCGCCGCCGCTCCCGTGTCGCTGGCCAAGGCTTCCTCAGCCGCTGTCTGATCCCTCTCGGATCCCCACCGGTCGGCGCGACCGCCTTCGCGCCAGGTCCCTACCCCCGCCATGCCCAAAGAAGGGAGACCCCGCCGTGTGCCCGAACTGCGAGGACTTCGCCCGGACCGTGCTCCTCCTCGGCCAACTCGCCTTGTACGCCGACATGGCCGGCGCCGACCTCGACTTCGTGGAAGCCGTCAGCCCGTCCCTCGCCGTCTCGCTGCCCGAGCCGCCGCCCGGCACGTTCCCGTCCGGCTACGACCCCGACGGCGGCCCCGCCTACCCCGGTGACTCCTGATGGGTGCCCGTCACGGCCTCCGTGTCGACGCGGTCCTGATTCAGGCCGTCATCGCTGGTGCCCTGTCCTTCGCCCACCTGCACGACCTCGCCTCCGCTGCCGGACAGAACGGCTGGAAGGCCTGGGCCTACCCGGTCAGTGTCGACCTGCTCCTGGTCGCCGCCTGGCGGCGCCTGCGCAGTGAGGGCCCGTCTCGGCTGGCCTGGTGCTGGTTCCTCGTCGCGCTGTTCGCCTCGCTCGGCGCCAACATCGCCACGGCCGGGTTCCTGGACCTGGCCGACCCGCCCGCCCTGCTGCGCCTCGGGATCGCCGGATGGCCCGCGCTCGCCTTCCTCGGCGGAACGCTCCTCGCGCACTCGTCGGCTGCGGAGTCGGGACCGGTGCCGCCGGCATCTGTCGCGGACGTGGAGGAGGTCGTGTCTCCGGTCGAGCAGCCGGTCCCGGACGCCGAACGCGCATCGGGAACTGAGCCGGTGCCCGAGCCTGACGGCGCCCCCGCATCTCAGGCCCCGGCTTCCGCTCCTCCGGTCCCCGCCGTCCTGGTCGACCACGCCCGGAAGGTCGCCGACGAGTACCGCGCCCGTACCGGTGCCCCGATCGACACAGACACCCTGCGCTCCCGCCTCGGTGTCCCGCCCCACCTCGCCGACGCCATCGCCGCCCACCTCACCTGACCAGCACGAGAGGAAGACCAGTGACCCGCGACCCGGCCGACCTGACCGCCTCCGACTACCTCGACGGCGCCCGCGAGATGGCTGCCGCCAACCGGCCCTTCCTCGCCCACCTGCTCGCCGAGGAAGCCGCCCGCCTCACCGCCGACCCGGCCACCGCCGCCGGTATCCGCGCCAGCTTCCCCGCCCCGACCACGGCCCGAGAGGAGACCGACTGACATGCCCGCCCGCGACCACTTCCACTCCGTGATGCACATCGGCCCGGTGCAGATCGGCACGCACCGCGACCGCCACGGCCAGACCAAGCACGCCGCCGTGTGCACCTCCGACGACTGCGGTTGGTCCGCCGACTACTCCAGCCAGTCCGCGGCCCAACTCGCCGCCCGCACCCACCGCTGCCGCGTCCGCTAGGAGACCCACCGCCATGCAGGTCCCGCTCTGGTTCGCCCTGCTCGTCGTCGGCTACCTCGGCGTCAAGCTCATCCGCCCGCCCGCCTGGCTCATCGCCGTGCTCCTGCTCGGCGGCTTCCTCCTTGCCGACAGCGTCCTCGCCCCGGCCATCAACGCGCTCGTCAAGTAGCCCGCCCGCGAGAGGAGACCACCCATGTTCCGCCCGAAGATCCCTACCATGCCCATGCCGACGGGCCTCACCACCCCGCCCGCCGTCATCGAGCCGACCACCGTCACCCGGAACGCAGAGATCCCGCCGGCCACCACGCCTACTCCGGCGCCGTCCCGGCCCCCGGTCCAGCTCACCCCCGGCACAGCGCTCGCCCTCGTCGGCTGCGGCACGGCCGTCGTCCTGGTCCTCGGCGCCGTCCTGGTCTCCCTGCTTCTGGCGGTCGCCATCACCGGCGCCTCAGTTGCCGTCTGCGCCGTCGTCCTGCGCTCCCTGCTCGCCTCCGACGCCAAGCGTCGCTGACCGGCACCCGGGCGGCCTTGATACCGCCAAGCATCCGCCGCCCGGGCGCCGTCCCTGTCCGATCTCGCAACCGGAAGGAACCCCAAGCATGGCCCACCGCGCCTCACCCGCGACACCGAGTGCGCCCATGCCCGACACATTGCTTGACCCGATCACCCTCGGGGACGTGCTCCGGGTGGCTTCGGCCTCGGACTACGACCGCTGGGAGGACCAGATCCGCCGCACCGGCGGCTGCTCCGACCCGATCCACGTCACCGGCTGGGTCCTCCACAAGGACAAGACCAGCGGCGAGATCCTGCACCATTACTCCACTGAGAAGGAGCCGGGTGGACGCCTCCGCCTCGCCTGCGGCAACCGTCGCGCCTCCCGCTGCCCGTCCTGCGCCTGGACCTACGCGGGCGACACGTACCACCTGATCCGCGCCGGCCTGGCCGGAGACGACCGCCGCGACGTCCCCGCCACCATCCGCGATCATCCGCGCGTCTTCGCCACCTTCACGGCCCCCTCGTTCGGCCCGGTCCACAACCGCCCCGATCGCGGTTCCTGCCGCTGCGGCGCCCCGCACGCGCCCGACGCTCCGGAACTGGGCACCGCCCTCGATCCGGACAGCTACGACTACGCGGGCGCCGTGCTGTTCAACAACCACGCCGGACAGCTCTGGCAGCGCTTCACCACCCGGCTCCGCCGCGAACTCGCCGCCCGCGTCGGCCTGCCTCGCCGGGAACTCGCCGAACACCTTCGCGTCTCGTACGGCAAGGTCGCCGAGTTCCAGAAGCGCGGCGCCCTGCACTTCCACGCCGTCGTACGCCTCGACGGCCCGGAGGGGCCCGGAACATCCCCACCCGCCTGGGCCACGGTCGACCTCCTCACGGACGCTGTACGCGCTGCCGCAGCGCACTCGTACACGTCCGTCTCGGCCCCGGCTGCCGGTGACGAACCCGTCCGTACCTTCCGCTGGGGCCGACAGCTCGACGTCCGCCCGGTCAAGGTCTTCGGCGACGGCTCCGACATCACCGAACAGGCCGTCGCCTCGTACGTGGCCAAGTACGCCACCAAGGCGGCCGAGAACACCGGCACCCTGGACCGCCGCATCGGCGAACTCGCCGAACTCGACCGCCACCAGGTCCCGGACCACACCCGACGGCTCATCACCGCGTGCCGCGACCTGGACAGCCTGTACCCGGACCGGCGTCTCTGGGCCTGGGCGCACATGCTCGGCTTCCGCGGGCACTTCTCGTCCAAGTCGTGCACCTATTCCACCACTCTCGGCGCTCTCCGCCAGGAACGCGCCGCCTACCGGGCCGCCCAGGAGGCATCCGTCGTCGGCCTCGACGACCGCGAGCCGGACACCGTCCTTGTCCTGGCGGACTGGCAGTACGCCGGCCACGGCCACACGCCGGGTGAGGCCGCTCTCGCCGCGACCATCGCCCGTGACCTCCAGACCAACCGGGAGACCGCGCGCGACGCCCTCCTGAGCGAAGGGAGCACGGAATGACCACGGCCATCCCGTCGCGACGCACCATGCTCACCCTCGCGGAGGTCTGCGAGGAACTGGCCATCTCGCGCTCGACCTTCTACGACTGGCGGGCCAAGCGCCGTGCGCCGCGCTGCATCAAGCTCCCGAACGGCGACCTCCGGATCCGGCGGAGCGACCTCGATCACTGGCTCGACGACTGCGAGGACGCCGCCTGATGGAGACGACGTACGACGTGAAGATCTACAAGATCCTCACCTACAAGGGTGCCCGGAAGACCACGTACACCGTGCGCTGGACGGTCGCGGACAAGCGCTGGCGCGAGCCCTTCAACACCGTCGCGCTCGCCGAGGGCTTTCGTTCAGAACTCATCCGGGCCACGGGCAAGGGCGAGGCCTTCGTCGTCGCTACCGGCCTCCCGGTGTCCCATCGTTCCAAGTCGGCCACCATGAGCTGGTACAAGTTCGCCGTCGAGTACGTAGATGCCCGCTGGTCTCAACTCGGCGGCAACAGCCGCAAGAACATCGCCAAGACTATGACCGCGACCACCATCGCGCTACTGCGGGCCAAGCCCACCCAGTTCGCACCTGCGGCCGTGCGCACGGCCCTGCGCGAATGGGCGTTCAACACCAACCGACGCCCGGACGCGCCCCGAGACGTGGTGGCCATCCTCAAGTGGGTCGAGCGGAACTCCCTGCCCGTCTCGGCGTGGGAGGACCCGGAGAAGGTCGACCAGGTCCTGCAAGCCATCGACACCCGCCTCGACGGCAAGCAAGCGGCGGCCTGGTCCCGGAAGCGCAACCGTCGGATCCTCAACGTCGCCATGAAGTACGCGCTTCGGCGGCGCATCCTGCGGACCAACCCCCTCCCGAAGGGCAAGGAGTCGACGGCCGCCACGAAGACCACTAACGCCGTGGACAAGCGGTCCTTGCTCAATCCCGAGCAGGCGGCGGCAATCCTCGACTGGATACGGCGCCGGCCGCGGGGCGGCAAGCGGCTCCATGCCTTCTTCGCCACGCTGTACTACTGCGGCCCACGCCCCGAGGAGGCCGTAGCCATGCGCGTCGAGGGCGTGACCCTGCCCAAGCCCGACGCCGACGACCAGTGGTGCGAGCTGCTGATCCACACAGCGACGCCGGAGATCGGGAAGCAGTGGACCGACACGGGCGAGATCCACGAGCAACGCGACCTGAAAGGCCGTGCGGAGGGTGAAACACGCACCGTGCCGGGGCATCCGGCCCTGACACGCATCCTGCGGCAGCACATCGAGGACGAACAGCTTCAGCCGGGTGATCTGCTGTTCCAGGGCGAGTCGGGCGGCATCCTCGCCGGCTCTGTCATCCGTCGGGCATGGCGCAGCGCACGTAAGGCCGTCCTGCCCCCGCACGTCTTCGAGTCGCCCACCGGGCGGCGGGTGTACGACAACCGGAACACGCGCCTGACGAAGTGGCTCAACGACGGCATCCCGCCCGCCCAGGTGGCGGAGTGGGCCGGGAACAGCGTCGCCGTGCCGCTGGCTACCTACGCCCGCTGCATTGACGGGCAGCTGCCGGACCTGAAACGGCGATTGGAAGCCGCGGGAGACCTCCCTGAGTCGGAGGTGCCGGGCGTTGGCTGATCTTCCTCGGGTCGACAACTTCGACACGTATTCGACACGGCCACCCGCGAAAACCCGGTGACAGCCGGACAGCCCCGGAGTCTGCCCTTGATCATCAAGAGGGCGTCCGGGGCTTCGTCGTGATCAGTGACACCCGCCCTGACCAGCAAAAAGCCCTCCCGACGGGAGGGCTGAGGCTGTGCGCCCCCGGCAGGACTCGAACCTGCGGCCAAGCGCTTAGAAGATGCGGGCGAGCCTTGGCGGCCTGGCCCGACAGTTCCGTGCTGCTTCCGCGACAAGCCGCTGGGTGCCGTTGCCGTCCGTGCTCGTTGCCGTCAGCGCTGCCGTCAATCGAGGGTGCGAGGACTCCGCGCCCGAGAGACGCGATACCCCGTCCTGAGGACCAAGATCAGCACCGCGACCCCGAGCACGGCGTTAAGAGTGTCCATGATCATGACGATGAGGTGGGGCGCGAGCAACAGGCTCGGCATCCTGGCGCTGATCACCCCCAGGCCGATGAGGAGGGGGAGCCACACCCGAAAGGATCGCACGCCCTGATCGGGACTCTCTCCCTTCCGAACCTTGGTCCGCTCCCACCGCCGACTGCCGAGGCTCATGAGGACCAGCGCGCACCCCATCGCGACCACGGACCAGTCCATGAACCGCAGCATCACAACTCCTTTATCGGGAGGAGGATCTTCCTCCCGCGGATGTTCGCGGTCAAGGGGCCAGCGACCCCGCAGCAGCCCTGGTCGGCTCTTATGTGTCCGGGTGTGTGATGGCGCCCCGGCACGCTTCGCACGTGTCGCTTCAGGAGTTCGATCTCCGTAGTCGCCGACGTGTGCAGATGCCTCTTCACAAGCCGACCCTGCTCCGCCCGTGGTTGGCGCGATCCGCTGTCGTACGCCGGTGTTGATGTCAGCCTCTGATGTCAGGCTGACAAGCTATGTCCGCCCTTCCGGGGGCCTTGAAGCGGGCCCCGCGTTACTTGGAACCGCATCTTGACCCGCCAGACGGCGTGCTTTGGCATCCCGCGTATAGACCGTGAGCGGCGGCAACGGCTCTTCCCGCAGAAATGCGCCAAGGCAACTCAGTCCCTCGTAGGTGACGCTAAATGCGCCTTGCTTGCGATCCGCGTGAGATCCCTCATGGCCTTGAAAGGCCATCCGGCTGGCCATCAGGACGTCTCCAAGGCGTTCCCCGAGGACACGGTCTGGAACCCTCACGAGGGTGACCTCGATGCGCTGGTGAAGTTTGTTGGCTGCCAAACGAAAGGGTCTGCTGCAGTTTCGGGTGACAGGTTGGGTCACGCGGCTCGGAGGGCCGGTGTGGTCATGACGGTCTCGTATTCGACGGGGGTCAGGCGGC
>NZ_JBSFJZ010000096.1:0-11479 GCF_053598315.1 Streptomyces sp. NPDC001153 | reverse complement strand
GGAGCGACGGGACGACATCCATGAAGCCTTCCTCGGGCTCGCTACATGTCTCATCACCTACAGACACGTCCGACGCCTTTGTTAGGACCTCTAAGTCCGGGGGCGCCGGCCCAGCAGTGTTCTCGACTCCGCTCAGGCGGCCGCCGGTGCCTGGCCGCGCTGGGCGATCATCATGGCCATGTCGTCGTCGAGTAGACCGCCCGCATAAGCCCGCAGGTCCGCGGTGATCTGCTTCAGGAGCGGCCCGGGGGCGTGGTCGACCCACCTCGCGAGGCGTTCGGCGAGCGGGTAGAAGGTGCCCGCGCCGTCGCGGGTCTCGGTGACGCCGTCGGTGTAGAGCAGGATCCTGTCCCCCTCGTGGAAGGGGAAGGTCGCCGCCGTATACGTGTCGTCGGACATGGCGCCGAGGCCGAGCGGCGGGGCGGGTTCGCTGACCTGGAGCGCAGTGACGGTCCCGGTCGCCCGGCGCAGCAGCAGGGGCGGAGGATGGCCGCAGCTGATCATGTGCACCACCGGCTCGTCGTCCGGGATGTCGAGCGCCACGGCGGTCACGAAACGTTCGGCGGCGTCGGGCTCGCATTCCGAGAACTCCGCGAGGCCCCAGCGGACGGCGTCCTCGAGGTAGGCGACCAGCTCCGTCAGCGGGATCCGCCGATGGGCCGCGGCGCGGAAGGCACCCAGCACGATCGCCGTGTCGCTGATCGAGGCGAGGCCCTTGCCCCGGACGTCTCCCATGATCAGTCGGGTGGAGTCGGAGGTACGAGCCGCGGCGTAGAGGTCGCCGCCTATGTAGGTGTCGGCCTCGGCGCTTTGGTACTCCGCGGCGAGGGACACCGGCCCGGCCCGCCGGGGGAGCGGGCGCATGACGACCCGCTGTGCGGTGTCGGAAACGGTGCGCGCTCTGCTCAGTTCCCGTTGGTGCCGGTCCCGCAGGTGGGTGAAGGCGAACAGCAGGGCGGAGAGCACGGTGAGCGAAGCGAGTTCGACCAGCACACTCTCGGTGCCCAGGGTCCGCCGCTCCGCCCCCGCGGCGATCAGCGCGAGTATCGCGAGGCCACCGATCAGGGCCGTGGGGCGCGAGCCCGCGCCCATGGCGGTCACCGCCGTGGCGACGACCAGGAGGTGGGCGAGGTGGATGTCCGGAGGCAGGAACGCGTCGGCCGCCGGGATGGAGACGATCAGGGCCAGGGGGACGACCAGGAAGAGCGGGTGCAGCGCCGCCCGGCTCCAGGCCTTGAGGACCCTGGTCACGGATGTCGTGGTGGCCGCAACGCTCATTCCTGCTCCCATCATGCCGGCCTGGTGAGTGGCCGCGGTGCGCGACAGACGCCCTCGCGGGGGAGGGGGGCCGACCGGCACATCCCTCACTTGTGAACAGATCGGAGGTGCGCTGTATGCCGGGCGTCGAACAGCCTGCCGGCGCACCAGCCGGCACCTGCGACTTGCTCAATCAGGCCACCGACCCTCCGCTGGGCGCCCGCCCCAAACACGTCCCCCGCCGACAGGCCGACCTGACCTTCACTCCCGGCGATCCCTTCGTGCTCTACAGCGACGGCCTCATCGAACGCCGCGGCGAGGACATCGACGCCGGCGTCCAACGCCTCACTGACGCGCTTGCCCGCTATGCCCGCCACAGCCCCGAACACCTCGCCGACGCCCTGCTCGCGCACCTCGGCGGCAGCAGCGGCGCCCGCGACGACATCGCCCTGATCGTTGTCCGTCTATGACCCGCACCGCCAGCTGAGCGCAATAGGTGGCGAACCCCGCCAACGCGCCACATCGAAGTCAGGGCCGCGATGGCCAACTATCTCTGAGCAAAATGGCCAATGAGCGCCGACCGTCCATCAGCGCACTTCCCGGCCTCTCTGGCCTCCTATCGCTGGAGGTCACACAGGCGACCCGCCCAGGTGTCTGAGAGGTCGTATGCATACCGCTCAGCGGGCTCGGGATTCGAACAAGATCCTGATGGGATGATGTCGCCCGGCCTCGGCGAGGTCCGTGGTGCCGGACGGGTACAGTCCCTACGTCGGCGAGAGTGGCCGCGGCGGTCCCCAGACGGACGATGATGCGCGACCGGCGCGTTCCGCACCTCTCGGTAACGTGGTCCTTGGCGCCGCGCCGACGCATGCCGCGCGCTTGCTCGTGCAGCTTCGAGGCGTACGGCGATGCGGTCTGGTGCCATGGCTCCGATGGCGCAGAGGTTGGTGGCCAGAGAGGTCGGGCAGGTCGAGGTCGGCCCGCGGGGCGGGCTCTGGTGAGCAGGCCAGTTCGTACTCGCTGAGCCCGCCTTGGAGGGCTGTGCGGTCGCGAGGTGTCGCGGATGTTGTGGACGAACCCGTCGTGGAACAAAATCGCACACGGGCAGCGCAACCGTCTGTAACGCTTCGGTGTCCGTGCAGTGACAGCTTCGTCTTACTGCCCCTCGTCGGCTCGGCGCGCTGCGCTGAAGCGTCGCTGATAGGCGGCGGGGCTGAGCGACAATTCCCTCACGAAAACTCTCCGCATGCTCTCTTAATTCGGGAATCCGGCAAGGGATGCCGTCTGCGTTGCGGTATGCCCTTGGTCGAGGAGAGCTTTCGCCATGTCGAACCGGATCATCTCCACGTATCGGGCCGGCGTCGTATCGGGCCGGCGTCGTGGACAGCTCGTCGTGGAAGAGCCGAGGGAGATGCCGAGGGCTCACATTGAGGTGCTTGGCGAGTTCGCCGAGTGAGTGGTTTCCCCCGGGATTCGCCGTGATCAAGTCGGTGATTTTACGGAGGGCCGGAGACCGGGGCGGCGGTCCTTGCAGTGGGGCGGAGAACTGCGACTGGCCGCCCGAACGCTGCAAATAGACCACCAGGGCGCGGGCGACGTCGCGGGTGAGATCAGGGCCGTGATCCTCCTCGACGAGTGCCAGTGCCAGGTCGATTCCGGCGGTCACGCCCGCCGAGGTGTAGGTGGTTCCGTCACGGACGTAGATCGCGTCGGGTTCGACGCGGCTGGCCCGGCAGCGGGCGGCGAGCTCGTGCGCGACCTTCCAGTGCGTGGTCGCGCGCTTTCCGTCCAGGAGGCGGCTGCGCCGAGGATGAATGCTCCGGTGCAGATGGACGCGACCCGGTCGGCCCGGCCCGCCAGCGTTCGCGTGGCCTCGATCAGATCACGGGGGACCGGTGTGCGCGGGTAGAGGTCTGCGCCGGCCACCAGGAACGTGTCGGGAGCAGGCTCCGTGGCGGCGACGTCGACCGCGATCCGGATCCCGATGGACGAGGTGACATCGGCACCGGTCGGTGACACCAGCACGATCGTGTAGTCGGCACCGAGCCGGTTCGCTTCCCCGAACACCTCCGCGGGGCCGACGACGTCCAGGAGTTTGACCCCGTCGTGGACGAGGATCGCGACCCGGTGCGTGGAGGAGCCCACAACCCCGCTGCCCGCCTGTCCGGATTCGGGTGACTCATGGCCGGACCGAGGGAGCGCCGGACGCCGGGTGGTTGGCAGTGTGGAAGACGGACGCACCGTCCATTCGTAACACACCGATATCGGAAGGAGCAGAGGTCATGAGCGAGATCATCGCGGGGGTGGAGATTCCTGAAACGGCGGCGGTCGCCGAGGCCACCCGCCTCATGCAGGAGATGACCAGCCCACTCATCTACCACCACTCCCGGCGCGTTTTCGTCTTCGGCGCCCTGCATGCTCACAGGCTAGGCCTGGGGCCCGACCCGGAGCTTCTCTACCTGTCCGCCATGTTTCACGACACCGGCCTCTTGACGCCGTTTTCCGACGTGGAGCAGCGCTTCGAGGTCGATGGAGCCGACCACGCACGCAAGTTCATGCTCGACCACGGCTTCCCGGCCACGGCCGCCGACGTGGTGTGGACGGCGATCGCGCTGCACACGACCCCGGGAATTCCCGGGCGGATGGGCCCGGAGATCGCCATCACGAATCTGGGGGTCCTGACCGACGTGATCGGCCTGGGCCTGGACGAACTGGATCGCAGCCAGGTGGACGAGATCACCGCCGTCCATCCGCGGGGCGACTTCAAGAACGAGTTTTTGCAGGCCTACGTCGAAGGACTCAAGCACCGCCCGGAGACCACGAACGGAACCGTGAACTCGGATGTGCTGGAGCACTTCATTCCCGGCTTCCAGCGCACGACCACGGTCGAGCGCATCATGGGCGCTCCGTGGCCGAGCTGATCAAGGCCCCATAAGACGTGATGAGACGTGTGAGTGGCCCTCGCGACGGGCGTCGTCTCGGGCGAGGTGCGGCCTTCGCCGTGCTGGCCTGCGCCAATGTGGTGATGATGGCCACGGCAAGCGCACCGTCACCGATCTACCCGCTCTACCGGGAGCGTTGGGGCCTGTCGGTCACGATGCTGACAGTGATCTTCGCGGTGTATGTCGTGGGTCTGCTCGGCGCCCTGCTGACGGTCGGATCGCTGAGCGACCAGCTGGGTCGCCGCCCGGTGCTGGTCGCCGCCCTTCTGGTGGCGGTGAGCAGCACGGCGGTCTTCTGGACGGCCGACGGCGTCGTCTCCCTCCTGATCGCCCGGGTGGTGCAGGGCATCGCCACGGGACGGCCACGGGCGGTCTTGCCGCCGGATTGGTCGAGTTCTCACCCAAAAGACGTCCGCAGCTGGGGCCCACGACGACAGCGGTGGGCACGAGTATCGGCATGGCCGCCAGCGCCGGAGTGGTGGGCTGCTGCTTCAGTCGACCTCAGGCCCCGATGCGTATGTCTTTCCCGTCCTTACGCTGGCCTTCGTCGTTCTGGCCGCGGTCGTCCTCACGATCCCTGAGACACTCGTCCCGCGAGCGATGGGACTGGCGTCGTTGCGATCGAGAGTCCGGGTTCCCCGGGACGTCCGGCCGGAGTTCTTCGCCTCCATTCCTGCCCTGGTCGCGGGGTGGTCCGTCACGGGTCTGTTCCTCGCGCTCACTCCGTCCCTGGTGAGCAATGCCCTGCATGTGCGCTCCGGCGCTGCGGGCGGGCTCAGCATCGCGGCGCTGTTTCTGGCCAACAGCCTGGGCGGGGTGTGGTCCGTTCGGCATACGGCACGGCTCGCAACCTTGCTGGGGGCGGTTCTCCTGACTCTGGGTGCGTCCGGACTGGCGGTGGCCATCGCTGTTGCGTCGCCGGTTAGATACGTCGGCGGATCGGTCGTCGCGGGGCTGGGCGTCGGCCTGACGTTCAACGGCAACCTCCGCGCCATCAGCGCGGTCACCACCGCGAAGTCGCGGTCGGAGGTCTTCTCGGCCGTCTACGTGATCAGCTATGCGGCGTTGAGTCTTCCGGCCCTCGCGGCCGGGCTCGCGGCGCCCTCATGGGGGCTGGAGATCACGGGCTATCTGTACGTCGGCTTCGTCGGGGCGCTGTCCGTGGCTGCGGCCCTCCACGCCGGACGAGCACGCGCTCACAGACCCACCGGCGATCCGATCGCACGGGCCGGGAAAGCGGATCTCTCGGCGAACCGTCCCGCTGCTGAGCGCGCCGCGCGCCCCACGCCGACACCATCCCCGAAGCAGCTTGATCAGGACTTACGGCTGCCTTGTCGGAGCGGGTCGGCGCGCTTCCGCGGAGCTGTCTTCGAAGATCCCGAGATCGAAATAGCTACGCTGCATCCGCAGGCTGGAGGAGGTTGCGATCCGTATGGGTGACGGGCACGGGCTCGGACGGTCTGAGCAGGGGGACCTGCTCGGAGCCGAATGGGAGAGGCACCGGCCCGCGGTCTTCGGAGTGGCCTACCGGCTGCTGGGGACTGTGGCCGATGCCGAGGATGTCACCCAGGACGTGTGGCTGCGGGCGGCCGGAGCGGATCTGCAGACATCAATGATCTGCGGGCCTGGCTGGTGACGGTGGCCGCGCGACGGTCGTACGACATTCTCAAGAGCGCCCGCTTCCGCCGGGAGGCCTATGTCGGGCCGTGGCTGCCGGAGCCGCTGCTGACAGGGCCGGACGCGTCGCAGCCGGTACTCGTCGTCGAGTCCGTCAGTTCGGCGATGCTCCTGATCATGGAGGAGCTGAGCCCGCCGGAGCGGGTGGCCTTCGTCCTGCACGATGTCTTCGGTCTTGCGTTCGGTCGGATCGCCGAGGTGCTGGATGTCTCCGTGCCGGGTGCCCGGCAGCTCGCCTCGCGGGCACGACGGCGGGTGGCCAAGGCGAAGCAGTCCACGCCGCAGGCGTCGAAGGCGGAGCGCGAACGCGTCCTCACGGTCTTCCGCGCCGCCTACGAGGCCGGGGACCTGGCCGGCCTGGTCAGGCTCCTGCACCCGGACGCCGTGTATGTCACCGACGGCGGCGGCAAGGTCTTGGCGGCACGCAAGCTCATCCACGGCGGCGAGCGCGTCGCCGAGGTCATGATGCGTACGGGACGCCAGTGGCACCCGGACCGCATCGACTTCGCGGAGGTCGTCGGCGAGCTCGCCCTCGTGTTCCACCGGGAAAGCCGGGTCTACTCCGTCGACACGGTCCAGATCACAGACGGCCTGATCACCGCGTACCGCAGGGTCATGAACCCCGACAAACTCGCGCGCGTCTGAGCTGTCACACCCGCAGGGGTCACCTCGTCTCCCTGATGAGAACGCACAACGGGCGACGAAGGAAGACGCCAGAGCAGGTGAGATCGATCATGCGGCACGGCATACATCCACCTGCAGCCGCGAGCCCTGCGCGCGAGTGCGCTGTGCGCTCGGGTCCCCTCCCAGTAAGGATCTGTATGCAAGCCATCACTGTGCGAGACCGTGACGCTGGTCTTGCCGGGATGTCCCTGACGGACATGCCCTACCCTCACGCGGCCGAGAACGACGTCATCGTGCGGGTGCACGCCGCCGGCTTCACCCCTGGCGAGCTGGACTGGCCCGCCACGTGGACCGATCGCGCCGGCCGCGACCGGACGCCGAGCGTGCCCGGGCACGAGCTGTCCGGTGTCGTCGTGGAGCTGGGGTACGGCACCACCGGCCTGAGTGTCGGACAGCGGGTGTTCGGCCTGGCCGACTGGACCCGTGACGGCACTCTCGCCGAGTACACCGCGGTGGAGGCCCGCAACCTCGCCCCGCTGCCGGCGGACATCGACCACACCGTGGCCGTCGCACTGCCCATCTCCGGGCTGACCGCCTGGCAGGGCCTGTTCGACCACGGCCGCCTCACCACAGGCCAGACCGTCCTGATCCACGGTGCCGCGGGCGGCGTCGGCTCGATCGCGGTACAGCTCGCCCGCGAGGCCGGCGCCCGCGTCATCGGCACCGGCCGCGCCTCAGGCAGGGACAGGGCACTCGCACTCGGCGTCGACACCTTCATCGACCTGCAGGCCGAGAAGCTGGAGGACGCCGGCGAGGCCGACGTCGTGTTCGACGTGATCGGCGGCGACATCCTCGACCGCTCGGCCGCCCTCGTCCGAGCCGGTGGCACGCTCGTCTCCATCGTCATGCCGCCCAAGGTCCAGCCCAAGGACGGGCGGGCGGTCTTCTTCGTCGTCGAACCCGACCGCGCCCGGCTCGCCGACCTCGCCACGCGGCTGAGGGACGGCCGGCTCAAGCCGGTCGTCGGTGCTGTGCGGCCCCTCGCCGAGGCAGCCGCCGCGTTCGCCCCCGGCAAGCGCACCCCGGGCAAGACGATCATCCGCGTCACGGAAGACTGAATCAGGAGATCCATCGTGATCGGAATGCGAATCGCCACCGGCTTCCTGGCCGTCGCCACGCTGACGGCGGCCACGGCCTGCTCGACCTCGGACCAGCCCACCCACGCCATGGGCACGACCGCGGCCATGGCATCGCCTGCGGCCATGACATCGACACGTCCCACCGAAACCCTCAAGCCGCTGCTCCAGCAGGCCCTTCCGAATGTGAAGGGCAAGACGTTCACCTCGGCGATCGTGGACTTCCCGCCCAACGCAAGCGCGCTGCCGCACCGGCACGGCCAGGCGTTCGTCTACGCCTACGTCCTCGAAGGCACCGTGCGCAGCCAGCTTGCCGGCAAGCCCGCGACTACCTACCACCAGGGCGAGAACTGGGTCGAGCAGCCGGGCGCCCACCATGTCCTCACCGAGAACACCAGCCGGACCAAACCCGCCAAGCTCCTGGTCGTCTTCGTCTCCAACACCGGAGCCAAGCTCAAGATCGACGATTCGAAGTCGTAGCCCCCGGGGCATGCGAGCTGCTGAGGATCCGCACCTCCCAGATCAACGGCTGCGTCTTCTGCCTGCGCATGCACACCGGCGACGCCCTCAAGAAGGGCGAGAGCCGACCGGATCGCCGGGCAAGCGGCGGTCGGTCCGAGGGGCGCTGCTGCGGTCTCGGCATCCGCTCCGGCGGCCTGCCGCAGTACCTGCAGTGGTTCTGAAGTGATCAACCACTGTAGACGCCTTGGCAGAGACCTACGTCCTCGTACCCGGCAGCGGCCACAGACGCCAGTCGAACAGCAAGTGAAGGACTCCCTGATGGAATGCCAGCACACTCGCCCCCTTCATAACCGCGTCGTCATCGTCATCGTCACCGGAGCCGGTACCGGGATCGGCCGGGCAACGGCGGCCGCGATGGCCGAGGCGGGGGCGCACGTCCTCGGTGTCGGCCGACGCCAGGTGGCCCTGGACGAGACTGCCGCCATGCGCCCAGGCATCGCGACTCTCGCTACTGACATTCGCTTGGAGCATGCTCCTGAGCTGATCATCAGTACGGCGATCGACCGATGGAAGCAGCTTGACGTGGTGGTGAACAACGCTGGCGCGACTGCGCGTGTCTCGTTCGACGAGGTTACACGCTCGCGCATCACCGACCTGTTCGACCTCAACGCCATTGCCCCTACCATGCTCGCCCAGGCAGCGTTGCCTCACCTGCGCCGCAGCAAGGGCTCGATCGTCAACGTCTCCAGCACCTACGGCCATCGCCCCCACCCGGGTGGTGCCCACTACGGGGTGACCAAGGCCGCCCTGGAACAGCTGACGCGTACCTGGGCGGTCGAGTTGGCCAAGGACGGGATCAGAGTGAATGCCATTGCCCCCGGTCCGACCGAGAGCGAGGCTCTGTCCGTCAGCGGGCTCACGGAGGCGGAAGTGATGGCGGTCAAGAAAGAGCAGGCATCCCGGATCCCTCTGGGAAGGAGGGGACAACCGAAGGAAGTAGCGACCTGGCTCGTCCGCTTCGCAGATCCCACCGCGACGTGGCTGACGGGCCAGATTCTCACGATCGACGGAGGCCTCGAACTCATATGAATATGTTCTGCGTAGTGTCAACCGGGCGGGTCGCGGGGGTAGCGGGCCTGGGGCGTGTTTTCGCAGATCAGGCACGGTCTTCTTTGCGTCGCTTGATGTGCGGGTGTGGGCATCTTCGGCAGTCTGTGGGTGGACTGATGCTGACCCTTTGCTGATTTTCCTGACTCTGTGTCAGTTCTGCGGGTTGATCGTTTTGGGTGTCAGGGAGATGTCGTGTTGAAGCGGGTGTTCGTCGCGCCGGATCCGGGGCGGCTGAGGTTGCGCAGTGCTGCGCGGGGTGTCCTGGGTGTCGGTCTGGCGGTGACGGTGTCGGATCTGGCGATGCAGTCGCTGCCGGCGGCGATCGCTGGTGGGCTTGCCGCGCTGCTCGCCTTGTTCACGGTGGCCGATGGGTCGGTGCGGGGGCAGGCATTCACGACGGCACTGCTGCCGGTGGCGGGTTTCCCGGTGCTGGCTCTCGCGGCGGTGTTGCACGATTTCCCGTGGGTGCGGGACGTAGCCTTTGTTGCCGTCCTCGGCGCGGGGATGTATGCCCGCCGGCGGGGGCCGCGGGGCCACGCTCTGGGGACTTTCGCCTTCATGATGTTTTTCGCGGCGCAGTTCCTGCATGCGGTGCCGGGCCAGTTGCCGGAGCTTTATGCGGCGGTGGCCCTTGCCCTGCTGGCGTCCTCAGCGGTGCGCTTTGGCCTGTGGTGTTACGAGCGGCGGCTGTCGCCGCCCGCTGTTGTGGTGGTGGCGCCGGGTGGTACGGGTTTTGCCCGGGTGACCACGCGCCACGCGGTCCAGGGAATGGCGGGCGGCGCTTTCGCTCTGTTGGTGGGGCAGCTGGTGTCACACGAGCGCTGGTATTGGGCTGTGGGTGCGGTGTGATGGATTTTCGTGAACACCACCTCGCGGGGCGAGACCCTGGTGCGGGGGCTTTCGCAGGGTTTTGGGCACGGTGATCGGTATCGCCATTGGCCTGGTGATCGCTGTGCCGCTGGATGGGGCTGGTGCTCCCACCGCGGCACTACCGATGCCAGGCCACGCACCTCCCGGGCACACCGGTCCAGCAGCTCGATCACCTGACGGGCCCGCGCTTTGCGCGCCCGCAGCGGAGTGAACGGGTGCACCAGCGGCGCCAGCGACAGCCTCACCCCGCCCAATAGCAGCTCCAGTTCAGCGACATACCGGGCCGGATCCGCAGCTGGAGAGCCGGCCAGGCGGGCCGCAGCCTCAGAAGTGCACGCATGGACACAGTGCAGCGCTCGCTGGATCCACGCGTCAGTGGTGGCGTGCGTGGTCACCGGCAGTACCAGCAACACCGCGAGCGCCGCGCCGAGTGCCCCCACCCCCGTCTCCATCACACGCAGAGCAAGCAGCCCCGGATTCAGCACCCCCAACAGGCCATACAACAGCCCGGCCATTACCGTCACCGCCAGCATCATCCACGTATACGACACCGCCGTCGTATAGAAAATGCCGAAACGCAGACCGCGACAGGTGACGAGGCTCGTGCTCCGTGACGGCGCCCATTACGCGATGGCGATTCGCCGAGTGGGTAGTCGGCCAGGGGCCTGGAACATGCGGTGTCTGCCAGGGGTGTGCGTGTACTCAATGGGCTTGATCCGCTTCGGGTCCGGCTGTGTAGCGAGTGCGGAGCTGACTGGCGGTCAGAGCTGACCTCGGTACGACATGGCACAGGTTGTAGAGACCGTCCGGGGGCGTCTTCGCCGGTCCTGCGCGGGCACAAAATAGCAGGTCAGGGCCATCTGGTCCGGGAGGAGCCGCCCAGCTGGTGATGGCTGTGTGATAGGCCAGTGATACGGCGAGGCCCCGTCGGGGTGCGTCCTGACGGGACTTTGAGCCGAGCCGTGAGACGACAAAGCGCATCGGAGCGCTCCGGTGCGGCTTCGTCTGAGATCGGCTGCGCTGGCGCGCACGATGCGGTTGGCGCCTCATGCGGTCCGCGTTCCATTGCACTCGTTGGGAGAGGAGTCCATGTATTCCGGGCGTGCGTTGTCAGGGCCCCCTTGTACCGTCCAGATGTGCCACGCAACCAGCGCTCCTTGAGCGACCAACAAGCCCAGTGGGTACTCCAGTCCATCGCCGGCGGCCACCTCACGAGGGCGGAGGCTGCAGAAGAATTGGGTGTCTCCCGTGCTGTGATCGCACCTGCCTGACTCGAGGACGTGCTACCCGGTCCAGGATGAGTGGTGCGGGCGGGGGGGCGGGGGCCCGAGCGGGGGCGGGCCGCGCGCGGGGAATGGGCTGGCGTATTGTGGATCGAGCATCCCCGAAACGGCTAAATGA
>NZ_JBSFJZ010000095.1:0-11490 GCF_053598315.1 Streptomyces sp. NPDC001153 | reverse complement strand
CCTGGGTGCCGGTGCCTGCCGGGGTGTAGAACGCCGGGATGCCGCTGCCCCCGGCCCGCAGCCGCTCGGCCAGGGTGCCCTGCGGCGTCAACTCCACTTCGAGTGCGCCGGACAGGTACTGCCGGGCGAACTCCTTGTTCTCGCCCACGTAGCTCGACGTCATACGAGCGATGCGCCCGGCCCGCAGCAACAGGCCGAGGCCCCAGTCGTCGACGCCGCAGTTGTTCGACGCCACCCGCAGCCCGGTCGTTCCCGCCAGGAACAGGGCGGCGATCAACGTCGAGGGGATGCCACACAGCCCGAACCCTCCGACGGCCAGTAGTGCGCCATCTGGTATGTCGGCCACAGCCTGCGCGGCCGAGTCCACCACCTTGTCCATACTTGACCCTTCGCTTGTCCCTGGTTGCGGCGAGCCGGACCCAGGGTGTTGACAGTTGCCGGCCGGCCGCACGGAAACCGCGACAGACTTGCCGCCCGTGTCCGCGACCGACGCCCCCAGCACAACCGCGGAGCAAGGCCTGTCTGCTCCGGCGTGGCGATCACGACTCACACGTGGAACGCACCGAGGGGGCAGCGGTGAGCCTGGCCACGCCCACCCCGAACAGGCGGCGCTTTTCGATGCCCACGGACCCACCGCGGCCGGCCTTCGGAATTCCGCCAACGCCGGATGCGGCGACGAGAGGTGGGCTACGGGTGCGGGCCGGTGGCCCCTGAGAGAGGCGGCCTCCGAGGGCGGGGAGGAGGCCGCACAGACACATGCTGGTGGTCATGCTGCCCGGGCGCCTGCCGAGTGCCCGTTCCTGGCGGGCCGCTCGTGACCGGCGAGCGCCAGCCGCCCGGGCAGCGGGTCATCGCAACCGCTGGACGGGCCGCGAAGGCTCGACCCGGGCTTCGACAGCTCCCAAGTGCTCGATCGCCAACCTGACCTCGTCGCCTGCCCGCAGCCAGGGGAAGCGTTCTGAGCCGTGGACTGCGGACAGCTCCAGTACGCAGCCGGTACCGACGGTGCCGGACCCGATCACGTCGCCCGGGAGGAGACGGGTGCCGCGCGAGGCATACGCGACCATCTCCTCGAAAGACCAGGACAGATCCGCCAGGTTGCCCGACGAATACAGCGTTCCGTTGACGTGTGCGGTCATCTCCAGTTCGTAGCCTCGCCCGGACCGCCGCTCGGTCAGTTCGTCAGCGGTCAGCAGGAACGGCCCGAAGGACGTGGCCGAGTCCTTCCCCTTCGCAGGCCCGAGTCCCACTTCCGTCTCGTGCGTCTGGAGATCGCGTGCACTCCAGTCGCACAGGACCATGAATCCGGCGATGTGCGCGGCGGCCTCGGCCGGGGCGATGTCCGACCCCGGCTTGCCGATGACCGCGGCGATTTCCAGTTCGTAGTCGAACTGCTCCGATCCTGGGGAGATCTCCACCGGGTCACGGTGCCCCCGGACGGACGCGGGGTTGGTGAAGTAGAAAGTCGGCTGTTCGTACCAGACGGGGCTGACCTTGCGCCCCAGGGCGCCGTACGCCGTCACCACGTGGTTCTCGAACGACATGAAGTCGCGGATGGACGGCGGCATCGGAACCGGGGCACGGAGCACCGCCTCAGCGGCGAGCAGCACCTCGCCGGGATCGCTGAGCAGCATGTGTCCGGCCTCGGCCATGCCGTCGCCGGGCAGCGCGAGCAGGTCGATCAGCCGCGCTGGACTTGTACTGCCGAGCAGCCGGTCGCCGTTCAGCACTCCTACATGTTCCGTACCGTCGGACGGCGAAAGATAGGTCACCCAGCGCATGGGGAGCCTCCTGGGGTACCGGTTTCCGTCGATCGGCTGGGCGTTACCACGGCGCCGCTCGCGACAAGCCTCTGGATGTGCTCGTCGTCGTAGCCGAGTTCCTTGAGCACTTCCGTGTTGTGCTCACCCTGGAGGGCGGGCACCTGGGGGGCCGTTGTGCCGTCGTGCAGACTGAAGTGCCACGGCGGGCCGGGGATGTTGATCGTCCCGCCGACGCGGTCCGGCACCTTCCTTACCACGCCCCACTGCTGGGCCCATTCGGTCTCGCAGAACTCCGCGATATCGCGCAGCTGCCCCATGGCGATCTTCGCCTCGTCGAACTGTGCGTCAAGGGAGCCCATGTCCTCGAAGCTGTCGATCCAGTCCTGCACCAGGGTGTGCAGCTCGTCCAGGTTCGCCAGCCGCAGTTCGGGCGTGGCGAATCTGGGGTCGTCGGCGAGGTCGGGCCGGCGCATCGCCGCCAGGTAGAAGGGGAATGTCAGGCTGCCGACGAGACTCACCGGCACGACGAAGTCCTTGCCGTCGGGGCCCGTGAAGAACGAGCAGTCCGTGGCTCCCAGGATCGGCGGTTCGGCTCCCATGTCGATGCCGGACAGGTCGACGTGCGTTCGCTCGTTTATCGAGGTCATCACGGCAGCCATCGCCACGTCGATGTACTGGCCCACACCGGTGGCCTCGCGGTGTCGCAGCGCTGCCAGCACGGCGATCGTCGCGTGCAGACCGGCGTAGACATCCGCATGAGACAGCGCGTCGGAGTGGCGTTGCCGGCCCTCGACGCCGAACTGACTGAGGGTGTTGGCGGTGATGCCCACCTCCGCCTGCACGGTCGGCGCGTAAGCCATGCGCGTACGCCAGGGGCCCTGTTGTCCGTATCCGCTGACCGACACGTACACCACGGAGGGATTGCGCTTCGAGACGGCCTCGTAGTCCAGGCCGAAGGAGGCCAGGGCGCCGGGCCGGAAGTTCTCCACGATGACATCGGCGGTGTCGCACAGGCGGAGCACGAGCTCGCGGGCTTCGGGAACGTTCAGGTCCACGCTGATGTTGCGCTTGCCGGCGTTCTGCTGTGCGTAGTAGCCGGTGACCGCTCCCTGTTGGGGGAAGGCCAGGCGCGTCAGGTCACCGCGGGGAGGTTCGATCTTGATGACCTCGGCGCCGAGGTCCAACAGGTGTTTCGCGCAGTGCGGTCCCGCCAGCACGCGGGAGAAGTCGATGACCCGCACTCCTTCCAGGGGAAGCGTCATGACGTCACCGTCCTTCGAAGCGTGCGGCGCCGGGACCGTTCACCTCGATGGAGGCCAGTCCCTCCTTGAGGTCCCGGGACTTCCAGAATTCCTTCTGCAGGTCCTTCATCGCATCGTCGGTCGCGCGTACCCCGTGCTCGACGGCGTAGGAGACGATCGCCTTGGTCGACGCGTGTGCGAGGGTCGGGCCGTTGGCGAGCTCGTGGGCCAGGGTGAGGCTGACGGCGGTCAGCTTGTCGTCCGCCACCACACGGTTGAAGATGTTCCAGCACTCCAGAGTCCTGGCATCGTAGCGTCGGGCCAGGAGGGCCATCTCCTTCGCCCGGGCCGCACCCGCACGCTGGGTGACCCGCTGGATCGCACCCATCAACGGATTCATGCCGATGGTCGCCTCGACGCTCCCGATCTTCGCGGACTCCGCCGCGACAACCAGGTCGCAGGCGAGCGCGATCTCGAAACCGCCGCCGACGCAGACGCCGTGAACCGCGGCCACGATCGGGATCGGCAGCTCGTCGAAGACCTTCAGGGCGCCGGCCAGGTCGAGGTCCGGAGCCACGCCCCGCTGGGCGCTCTGGAAGATCTTCAGGTCGGCGCCGGCGCAGAAGTTACGCAGCCCGCTGCGCAACAGCACAGCACGCGCCCCGCGCTCCTCCGCCCACCTCAGGCCGTGCAACAGGCCGTCCAGGAGTGCTTCGCCCAGGAAGTTGTGCGGTGCCGACTGCATGGTCAGCACGGCCACGTTGCCGTCCATCTGGCGGGCCACGGGGGGTGAGTTCACATCGGGAGCCGCCAGCGGGGCGATCTCACCGAGAGGGTCAACAACCTCGGTGTCCGTCACGTCTTTGTCAGTCACGTCGTCGTGCTCCCGTCCTGATCTTGCCCCGTCAAAGCGTCCGGGGCCGGTGAGACAGCCGGAACGTTATATGCCGACCATCATAGTCGTCAATGCAGGTAGAGCGGTCGAGCTGAAACCATCCACTTGGAATGCCGCACCTGCTGGCATACAATGACTTCATGCCACGCCAAAGCTCCGCGAAGCAGCAGATGATCACCGCCGCCCGCCGCCTCTTTCGCGAGCGCGGCTACCTCGGCACCTCTTTCGCCGACGTCCTGGCCGAGTCGGGCGCGCCGCGCGGTTCGGTCTACTTCCACTTTCCTGACGGGAAGGAGGAGCTTGCCGCAGAGGTCGCCATCGCCCACGCTGCCGAGTCGGTCGCGGTGATCAACCGGCTGACCGACCGGGAACCGAGCGCGTCCGCCCTGCTCAGAGCCTTCGTCGCGCATTTCCGCGACGAGATCGTCAGCAGCGGCTACCGGGAGGGGTGCGCAGTGGCTCCCATCATCTTGGAGGTGGCCGGTGAAACGCCGCGCCTCGCCGCGGTCACCCGCCGGGGTTTCCAGGACATGATCACCACATTGGCCGCGCGCCTCGTGGACAAGGGGCTGGAGTCGGACCGCGCCCGTGACCTGGCAACACTGGCCGTGACCGGAATGGAAGGGGCACTCGTCGTCAGCCGAGCCCTGCAGAGCCCCGAACCCTTCGAGGCGCTGGCGGTCCGACTCTCCGAAGCCGCCGAACCGGATCCCACCCTTTCCGCCTGAGCGGCGGACCCGGGTGTGCGAGCGAGGTGGGCAGCCGCCCGGGCACCCTGGAGTGGAGAAGGTTGTCGTGATGCTGCCGGTGTCACCAGCCGGACCGGCGTGGGGACGCGAAAGGAGACCACGCCCACCGTCCGTCGGTCGAGCGTCGTGCGGCTCCCTGGAGGAGGGCACCGGTCGTCAGCGACGGTGTCCCGGCGGTCGGCCACGGGCTGGTCTCCGCCACAACAGCTGACTTCGATGATCACGGCGCTGTGCGTCGCACTGGTTCCGATGGAATTCCCGACCTGCGCCACGCTTACGAATAGAGGTCGTTTCGTGAAGGTTCTCATTGTCGGCGCAGGGGCCACAGGAGGCTATTTCGGTCTGCGGCTGGCGCAGGCCGGCCGGGACGTGACGTTCCTGGTGCGGCCGAAGCGGGCAGCCGCCTTGCGCGAACGAGGGTTGAGACTGGTCGGCCTCGGCCACGAGGAAGTGGTCACGCCGCAACTTGTGACAGCGGCGGAACTCGACACTCAGTACGACGTAGTGCTGCTGTCCGTCAAGGCGACCGGGCTCAGCCAGGCCATGGACGACCTTGCACACGCAATCGGGCCCACGACCGTGATCGTCCCCTTCCTCAACGGGATGGCACACCTGGACCTGCTCAACGAGCGGTTCGGCAAAGAAGCGGTGCTCGGTGGCGTGGTGAAGGTGGTCACCTCGCTCAATGCGGACGGCGACATCGTGCAGTCGGCACCGCTTGCGACGTTCGAACTGGGCGAGCAGGAGGGCGGGACGAGCGCACGGACGAAGGAACTCACGGCACTACTGGACGTGCCGGGGTACGAGTTCGCGGTGAATCCTGCCATTGTGCCTGCCATGTGGCACAAGTGGGTGTTCATCGCGAGCGTCGGCGCGGTGACCTGCCTGATGGGCGGCACCGTCGGTGAGGTCGTGACTGCCGGAGGGAGCTCCTTCTCCCGGGCTGTCGTCGCCGAGGCGGCGGCGGTGTCGGCCGCGGCGGGCTTCCCCGTGCCCGATGTGACACCGATCGAGACGGCAGTGACCCAGGCAGGTTCGTCGCTGACGTCGTCGCTGTACCGGGACATGACCGCCGGCCACTCGACCGAGGGCGAGCAGATCCTCGGCGACCTGGTCGACCGGGCCCTCCGCCACGACCTGGCCACCCCCTTGCTCAACGCCGCACGGCTGCGCCTGCGCGTGCACGAACAGCAGCGTGCGTGACCCGGTTCGTCCCACCAAACCTCGGGCAATGCAGGGCACCGGGACAGGACTCCCAAGCGACGGCGCCGGATCGACCCGGCCCTGCACGCCCATCGCCGTGAAAGCCGGCCATGGCGTCTCCACTCACCGGTCGACGCCCAGTCAAGCCGCTCGGTGCGGACACCGAGTATTTCCGGGGTGGGCACCGACCAGGTGACGGCTGCTTCTGCAGCGGCGAGGCTCGACGGCCGTGAAAGTGCAGTCGCCCTGAATCTGCGGTTCGCCCTTGGAGTGGCCGCTGAAAAGGCCCACCGGCATCTCCCGGAGCAACGTCTCACGGGTCTGAACCGACCTCAGCTGGCAGCTGATCGCCGTCCGCACGAGCCGATGGGCCTCATGCGCTGAGCCGCGTTCTTCGAGTTCCAGGTCCCCGGCATTCCTCGGTGCGTCGTGCATCACGACAACGGACCGCTCGTCGCGCTGCCATTACATGCGGCCACCAGCCCGGTGACCTGGCCATTACCTCCAATGAGTTAGCCGGTCGCCTGAGGCTGGTGACGATCGGCTGTGGTCGCGCTGGTTGCTGTACTCCGCTGCGGTACGGCAGAAGTTGATCGCCTTCTCGCACGCCCGCCGCGAGCCCTCCCGATGTCCCGCCGCCACGGCAGGGGGTGCGCGCCTACCTCGTTCGGTTCGTTGCTCAACTGAAGGGGAGGCGCCTTTCTTTGGGGCGGCCGGACGGCTGCCCACCGCGATCGCAGGTCCGGGTCGGGCGGTCAGGTGGAAAGGGCGGGTGCGGCTTCGGCAGCTTCGGTGAGTCGGGCCGCCAGTGCCTCGAAGGGTTCGGGGTCCTCCAGGGCTCGGCTGACGACGAGAGCCCCTTCCATTCCGGTCGCGGCCAGTGCTGCCGGTTCCTGAGCGCTTTCGGGCTGCAGTCCTTTGTCCACGAGGCGCGCCGCCATGGTGGTGATCATGTCTTGGAAGCCCCGGCGGGTGACCGCGGCCAGGCGCGGGGTTGAACCGCCCACCTCCAGAACGATGGGGCCACCGGGCACCCCTTGCAGTAGCCGCTGGCCACGATCTCGTCGCGAAAATGCGCGACGAAGCCTGCGAGGAAGGCGGACGCGCTCGACTCTCGGTTGGCCAGCCGGTTGATCAGTGCGACCGACTCGGCAGTGTGAGCGATGTCGACCTCGGCGGCGGCAAGCTCCTCCTTCCCGCCCGGGAAGTGGAAGTAGACCGAACCGCGAGGCGCTCCGGACTCGGCCAGGACGTCGGCGACCGACGTGCCGAGGTAGCCGCGTTCACGGAAGAGGCGTCGGGCGGCGGTGATCATCTGTTGCTTCGCGGAGCTTTGGCGTGGCATGACGCGGTTATATGTCTTTGGGTATAGCAACCTCACCGATTCAGTCCAAACCGATCTCCCTACCTGCATTGACAACTATGATGGTCGACATATAACGTTCTGAGTGTTGAACCAGCCTCGGGCCTTCGGGGAAGTGCGATGCAGGACGAGGGTGCGACCACGTCACCGATCCAGTCGTGACGGAGGCAGAGGCGGTTGACCTGGTCGGCGAGATCGTCCCGACGGCGGCTCCCGACGTGAAATAATCGAAATCACCTCTCACATGGGAGTAGGTAGTCATGTCAGATCACACGACGTTGACACCCTTTGATGGCGTACTCGTCACGATCCGCTCGGAAAAGTCCTTCTTCGAGGTCACCAAGGCCATCGAGTCGAGCTTGCAGCGCTTTACGCCGTCGAAGTTGATGGAATACGTGACACATGCAGATCGCGAGGGACTGGAGGCCTACGTTGCAGAGGTCTCGGCGCCCAGCAAGTTCTCCATTTTCTGGGAATTCGAGCAGGGCTCAACCATGAGGCTGGCTGGAATCCCCATCGAGTCCAAGTTCTACCTGGTCGGTAACGCTGTCATTGCCCGAGGCCTGTTCCAGCACACTGCAGCCGCCGGCCTTGGGGCGCCCGTGCGTATCTGCGTCTCCCAGCGCGATGGTGAGCAGACACGCATCGACATGGACCTGCCTTCCGCGTTCTTCGGAAAGTTCCCCGAAATGCGCGAGTCGGACGTTCCCGAGCTTCTGGACGCCGAGATGGTCAAGGTCTTCGAGGACGCCGCCGCCTAAAACAAGCTGCGAGAGCCGGACGGCTGCACCGCCCGGCTCTCGCAACTGTCCGTCCCGGCCGGAGGCGTCGGGCTCCTCTCGGTTATTTCCGCTCGTTCGACCTGTTGTGCAAACACTGGCACGGCCCGGCTATTACGACACCCCCGCCCAGGCTGCAGAGCGACTCCAGTAGGGCCCCTTGCCCACCGGTGCCGACAACAGGCGTGAACTTTTACGGCTTTATCCAGTGAGCTGATCGCGCTGATCAACCGGCTGTCACCTGAGCGCCGCGTGCTCACCGGCCCAGGCCAAACCCTGGCGTCAGCACCACGCCATTCCACGCATCAAATCCGGCAGCCCCTTGTGGTGTCGGGTTCACCCGAATTCCGGGAACCCCCGCTTTACGTCGATGAGTAGATACACCAGCGCCGAGGTATAGCGATCGCTTTACCTGGTCGGGGTCGTGCCCTCAGAGCCCGGTGACACCTGCGCCGAGCCCCCGCACCCTCGCCGGGGCCAGTCGCCCCCATCCCACCGGAGAGAACCACCGACATGCACATCCAGCATCTGCGCCCGGCGAGGCGAATATCGCGCCCGGTCGGCTTCTGGCTTCTGGCCGCCACGTTCCTTGCGTTCTTTGCCGCGAACAGCGCGCTTTCCCCGCTCTTGGTGGTGTATCAGCACCGCTGGGGCTTCTCGCCGACTACGCTCACCACGATCTTCGCGGTCTATGCCCTGGCCCTGCTGGTTGCGCTGCTGACCGTCGGAGGACTCTCCGACTACATCGGCAGGCGGCCCGTGCTCGCCGCCGCGCTGATCGTCGAGGCCGCGTCCATGGCCGTGTTCCTCATCGCCGACAATATTGGGCTGCTGCTGGTGGCGCGCATCCTGCAGGGGCTGGGGATGGGTGCGGCGATGGGGGCCATCACCGCCGGGCTGGTGGATCTGCAGCCGTCACCCACGTCACGCCTCGCCTCGGTGCTGAACAGCGCCGCCCCGGCCGCCGGGCTGGCCCTCGGGGCGCTGGGCACCGGACTGCTGGTGCAGTACGCCCCCGCCCCCACGACGCTGGTCTTCGTGCTGCTCATCGCCGGCTTCCTGGTGCTGACCGCGGCGGTGTTCCTCCTGCCCGAGCCGATCACGGCTCGGCCGGGCGCCTGGGCCTCGCTGCGGCCGCAACTGGCCGTGCCCTCCCAGGTGCGCCGGGCCTTCCTGGCGACCACGCCCTGCCTCATCGCCACCTGGGCGATCACTGGGTTCTACCTCTCGCTCGGCCCCTCGCTGGCCGTAGGGGTCCTGCACATCGGCAGCCATCTGGTCGGTGCCCTGGCGCTGGCCACGTTCTACAGCGCGGGAACCGTCGCCTCACTGCTGGGGCGCAACCTGGCGCCGCAGCGGGTGATGGCCGCCGGGTGCGTGGCCCTCGCCGCAGGGACCGCTCTGACCCTGCTCGCCCTCGTCGGACCCTCGACGCCGCTGTTCTTCCTCGGAACCGCCCTCGCCGGCGTCGGCTGGGGCAGCTCCCTCCTGGGCTCCTTCGGCTCGCTTGCGGCACTGGCCGGTCCCACTGAACGGGCGAAGCTGTTCGCCTCCGTCTACGTCGTCAGCTACCTCGCCTTCAGCCTCCCCGCCGTGGTGGCCGGGCTGGCCATCCCGTCTCTCGGCCTGCGCGTCACGACGATGTGGTACGGCGCCATGGTGATTGTGCTGGCACTGCTGGCGGTCGCCGGAGCCGCCGTCCGCAGGCGCGCAGCCAGGCCCTTGGCGGCACCGGCCTCTTCCGACGCCCTGGCCACCGTCGGCCCTTCCCACCCGGACGCGGCCAAGACCGCCCGGAGCCAGTAGGGCGCAGCGCCCGGTCCGTCGGGGACCTGGTCGCGACCCGTTGCAGCCCCGCCCCCGGGACCATAGGAGGGCCACGGCTCCGAGGGGGTGATGCCGGCCTGGTCGAGGCGAGCGCCTCGCCGGGATGCTCCCGGGCCACCGACAAGTCCGAGGAAGGACAGCGCCGTCGATCGGAGTGCGGGTCAGGAAGAGCCGCGAGAGCATCCCGGCACCGGCATGGCGCGTCCATCGCTGTGCGAGTCAAGAAGCCCGGGACATCCGATACTTCAGATACTCACTGTCCGAGTGATGCACCAGCTCGCCCGGCTGGATCGGGCTTCCGGCGCGGTCGCGCTGCCAGATGGCCATCTCCAGTGCGGACGGAACCAGTTCGGTCTGCTTGGCCAGTGCCGTGGACCATCCGGCGATGCGCCGGGAGAACGTGTCGACGACGAACGCGACGTAGACGGTACCGGCCCAGGCCACGACGTGCGTGAGGTCGGCGACCCAGCAGCGGTTCGTCGCCGGGGCGTACGAAGTCGCGGGCCACCAGGTCCGGCGCGCGCACCGCCTGCTGGTCGGCGACGGTGGTGTTGATCTTCTTGCCTCGCACGGCTCCGGACAGGCCCTCGGACTTGCGCGTGTGATCGACAATCGGTTGCCTTCTGGCGGGCCGCCGATGCCTTCCATGCTCTCCTCAACAACCGTCACCGACGTCGGCATCCTTGCGCTTCCGGACGGAAAGCCGCCTGCGCGTGGTGCCGGGTAATGCACCGCGATGGACATGACGATCGCCTTGGCCGATGACGGAGTCAGCATCGCTGAAGCCCGCCACCGAGCCGCCGCTTTCCCCCGCGGCCACCCGGCTGCGGTCTTTGAGCGGATCGTGGGCCTGACCCGGCTGGTGATCAGCGAGCTGGTCACCAAACAAGTACGTGCCCGGCCCCGTCCTTGTGCAGCTGTGCTTGGTCGTCGGGGAGGTAAGGGGCACGGGCTGGGACACTGATCCCCTGCTGCCGACAGCCTGGCGGTCACGTCTCGCAGGATCTCCAGTCGGAGATCGGTCCTGATCTGGGCCTCGGCACGGGGTTGTGGCGGTGGACGTACGCGGCTTGGGGCGCCGTTCAGCGTGGGCAAGCACCGGGCCGTTCCCACCGAGGAGTGCTGTACGGGAAGCGGGGACCGCCATTCGAGTGAGCACTCTTCCTGATGTACCTGCGGTAGAAGCAGACGCACACTCCATGGAGAAAAACTGTCATGGCGACAGTAGACATTCCGCCGTCACAGGGTTAGCGTTGTCTTCGCACCCAGAAGTCGAAGTAGGCACAGCAGGCACGAACTGCTGTGCAGGTAGACCAGAAGGACACGGCCCCAGCGGGGCTGTGAGCAGCACCCGCGGTATCCGCGTAATCGAAAGGTAGGAGCAGAACGCCATCAGGATCGCCCGGGCGAGGAAGTAGTTCGCCCGGGTACCGCAAGGCCCCGGATTGGAAGGTGGTCCCCGGTCACGCATTCGCGATCCCCGCAACCCCGCCCTCCCAGGCGGCACCTGCGGAAAGAGAAGGCCGGCGCAGCGCGCCGGTAGATGGTGTTGAAAGCTCGGGGCCCGGGTGCCGTACGGCCCCGGGGCCCCCCCCCCCCCGACGACCTCGCCCCACTCGAATACACACAACCACCCAACCAAAACGCCATACTCGAGGCGACAGAGATCA
>NZ_JBSFJZ010000094.1:0-12030 GCF_053598315.1 Streptomyces sp. NPDC001153 | reverse complement strand
TCACCACCAAGCCAACCGAACCCGAACCACAGATCACCCCACAACCGGAACCGAAACAGCTGCCGTGACTACACCACCCCGCGGGACATGACCCCCGGTTGGGGCCCCGGATGGGGCTGACGGCCCATGAACTGTAGGACCGCAACGCGGTCCTACAGTTGGTTTTTCAGCACCCCAGCATCGGCCTCGAAGAGGGCGCGGGCGGGGTCGCCGTTCACAGACTCAATGTGATCGCAGCGGCAAGGCCGCCGAGGCCGAGGGCGAAGGCTGCCTGTTTCCAGCCGCCCACACCCCAGGGGAAGTAACGGTCGGCGGCCAGCCGTCCCGGGCCAATGGCCGCAACGGCGAGGGCGACGACGGCGATGCACACGCTGTATTCCACGCCGCCGGCGGTCTCCCACAGGCCGTGGGCGCCGGTGACAGTGACCATGACATTGATCATGATGCCGATCAGGGCGGCAGCCGCCAGCGGTGTCAGCAGACCGAGGGCCAGTCCGAGGCCTCCGAGGAGCTCGGACAGACCCCCAATCGCGGCGAAGAGCTTGCCCGGGTGATACCCCAGGGCCGCGAATCCCTTGCCGGTCGCCGTCAGCCCCCGGCCTCCGAAGAGCCCGAAGACTTTCTGGGCGCCGTGGGCGGCCATCAACAAGCCGAAGGTCAGCCGGATGAGCAGCAGGCCGCAGTCCGCGGCGGAGTGCGGCCTGGGACGCTGACGTAGTCCGGGACGACGTGCAGCACTACGTCGCCGAGAGCCTCGGAACCCCGGACGGGGTCCTGATCGTGGATGACATCGGCTTCCTCAAGAAAGGCACCACATCCGCCGGCGTGCAGAGGCAGTACTCCGGTACGGCCGGTCGCACGGAAACCTGCCAGATCGGAGTCTGCGCCGCCTACGCCTCGGTCAAGGGCAGGACGCTGGTGGACCGGAAACTGTAACTTCCCAAGTCCTGGACCTCAGATGCGGTCCGGCGCCGAGCCGCGAAGGTCCCTGACAACCGCGTCTTCGCGACCAAGGGTGAGCTGGCCCGCGCGATGATCCTGCGGGCCCTGGCTTCGCCCCTGCCGATCGCCTGGGTGACGGGCGACTGCGCCCACGACCGAGACCGCTCTCGTCTTGCTCGAGGACCCCGCCGCCGCGGCGAGCTGTGCGGGCCGCTGGACTGGATCCCCGAAGTCCACCACCCGATCGAGAGCGGCGAGGCCGTCATCCCTGACGCGCTCCTGTCCTACCGGCGTGGCCCCGCCGACGGCGAAAGCGGGTCGATGCTCCGGGCGTTCGTGGAAGTCGACCGGGCCACTATGGGCCCCGAACGCCTCGCCGCCTAGCTGCCCGCATACGAGCGCCTCCACCGCTACGTACCCGCGGTCCCGGGACGCCGGCCGACCCTCAAGGAGCCAGGCCTGGAGGCGTGGCGGCGGCGCTACCGCTGTTCCCCCGCGTCCTGTTCGTCCTGGACGGCACCGGAGCGGCCGGTGTCGACTCGGTGAAGGCGCCCGGCCGTGCGTAGGAACGCGGCGAGCTGGGTCGCCGGCTGCGCCGGTGCCGCCACCGGGGTGCTCACTCTCCCTGAGCGGGAGTTGTGCCAGGTGTGATGGCGAGTTGAGTGACCGCTGCGGTCAGCTGATGTTGAATGTGCGCGGTCAGCGACGGGCCCTTGACCGCGTCGACGATGTCCTGGGCGAGGCGGTGCAGCTTGGTGTTCGTGTGCTGGGAGACCATGACCAGGACGGTCCAGGCTTCCTCGGGGGTCAGGTTGAAGGAGGCCATCAGCACTCCGCGGGCGAGGTCGATGACCGGCCGGGTCTCCATGGCCCGGCGCAGTTGGATGACCTCAGTGCGAGCGTCCGGTCCGGCATCGTCGGTCAAGGCGTCTTCGGCGTCATGGGTCATGGCGATGGCAGGGGGAGTCGGAGGGGAACAGGGGCAGTGTGCCGGTGAGCGTCAGCAGTCTCGTCACAGCCGGACTGGACTGCCGGACGGTGACGGTCTTGCCGTCGTGCAGTGCATGTTGCCGCAGGCGCAGCAACATGTTGAGGCCGGAGCAGTCGCAGAACTGCACGCCACCCAGGTCAAGGTCCACGCCGGTCAGTGACAGGGCAAGGGCGTCCTGCAGGACAGAGCCAAGCCATGCGCTGCTGTCAAGGTCCACCTCCCCGGCCACCCGGGTGAGCAGCCGCTCGCCCTCGGAGTACGTCTCGGCCTGAAGGGACAGTTGCGGGTGGTGCCCGGTCAGCCGCACCACTGCTCGGATGGGGCCAGCTGAACCCGCCCCGAGCCGTCCTGTCCCTGCGGGTTCAGGCATGACCGCCGCTCCCCTCACCTTGTGCACTCCCGGTCCAGCTTCGGCACCGCCCTTCATACCCGTCAAGGGTTACATGAAAAATCTTTCGCCCTTTTGTTTTCGTGAACCCTCTCTCCTATCCTGGGGCGCATGGGTGGAGTGCCGGAGTCGCACACAGGCTGGACCTTCTTGACCAATCACGCACGCGTGCTGGCGGCGATCGCCGACGATCCCCACACGCGCATCCGCGACCTCGCCGCGCATTGCCGGCTCACCGAGCGCGCCGTACAGAAGATCATCGCGGACCTGGAGGAAGCGGGCTATCTGTCGCGCATCCGGCACGGGCGCTCCAACACCTACCGCATCGCATCCGATGTCCCGTTGCGGCACCCGGTCGAGGCCGAAGCCGGAGTGACGGTGGCCACCCTGCTGTCCATACTCGCCAGCCACGACTCACAGCGGAGCAGCCACCTGGAGTCGCCGCAGACCGCGGTCTCAGCCACCGGAGGGCCCTCGTACGAGGGCGAGAGGTAACCGCCCCTTCAAGACGAAGCCGGTAAGCGGTTCGGGGGCCCGGGGAGGGGACGTTAAACGCGGGGGGAGCCGGTGGAATTCGACCTCACCGTCGACGCCGCGGGTGTCCGCGCTTCCTTGGAACGGTCACTGCGGCAACCGCGATCATCTGGCTCCGCTCATGACCGACCGGACCCGCTCGGTTCAAGCGCAAGGGTCTGGCCAACCGCCGCGAGCAGTTCGAGCGGCAACTCCTTATCCCCCCTGTCCAATGGCGAGCCCGAGCCAGCGACCGGGATCCCGGTGCGGCCACGCTTGCATGCTTCCAGTCAGCTGGCTCAGGCAGTTGATCGGCTCGGGCACCGCCTCCCCCTCGAGGGCGGCCCGCAGATACGGCAACAGGTCAGTGACGAGCGGCTCGCCCCAGCGTGCCGTAAGGGCTGCGATCAGGGCGTCCAGGTAGGCCCGCAGGTTTGCGTCAGCCTCGCACGCCGCCTGACCGTCGTCCTCATCCCAGAACTCCTGACTGGCCCGCAAGATTCGCACGCGATGCTCAGAAGCCATCTTTGAACCTCTCGCAAGGCCCCAAGATGGCTCCGGACTCCTATCCGTGACCCACAGTGCAAAGTAGAGAGATGATCAGCTACTCACCGCTCAGTCGACCGGTTCCTCGTGGTGCAGCAGTCGCATGACGGTGGCCACTGAAGGATGTTGAACCTTCCCCTTGATCGTGGACACCTGGAGACTGGGACACGAGGTTCCAGAGGAAGTAGTGCCAGGTGGGAAGTAAGAGCAACCGCAGCAGGCGGTACACGGAGGAGTTCAAACGGGACGCGGTCGCGCTCGTGCGCTCCTCCGGGAAGACCGTCACCGAGGTGGCCCGCCAGCTCGGGGTCAGTGCTGAGGGACTGCGGAACTGGGGCAAGCAGGATGCGGTCGACCGCGGGCAGGGGGCGCCGGGAGAGTTGACGACGGCTGAGCGCGAAGAACTGCGCCGACTGCGGAGGCTGGCCGCCGAGCAGGCGGAGACGATCGAGGTGCTGCGAAAAGCGGCGGTCTTCTTCGCGAAGGAGAAGCAACTCCTCGATCCGGTGCCGGGCATGTCCAGCGGATCTCTCCAAGGACCTCTCCGCGCACTTCACCAGGCATTTCGACGTGTTCCAACCAGGCGGCTCTGTTGGGGTGGTTCACCGTCGTTCCCGCCAGCGGCGAACTCGTCCAGTCTGATGGGTCCCGGCCCCCACGCTGACAATGAGTCAGGCACCGTACGAGACGGGGACAGCAGCATCGAAGCAGCAGAGCGTCGTACAAGCCCAAGTCGCCGACTTGACGGGGAGGCTGCTTCAGTTATCGGCGTCATCGGTCCTATCGTCGCGGCGAGCCCGTACGCAGCGGATCATCTCTTCCGCGTACGGCAGGACGACGCAGAGGCCGACTCCGGCGGCGATGGCGCCGAGGTAGCCGGCGGACAGCGGGCGCTCCTTGGGAAGAAGCTTCCAGTCGTCGGCGCGGCGGCCGCCCTTGAGGGCTTTGCGGACCTGGTCCCAGTGCAGGCAGGTGGTGAAGGCTGCGGCCGTCAGCGGCAAGACTTCGAGGAAGCTGTGGATGTGCTGCTCAGCGGGCGAGACTTCACGCTTGTCGGTGGCCAGCGACACATCCCACAGCGCTGTGCCCTCATGCGCGAGAGCGGCGCCGCCCATGAGCGACAGCACCAGCGGATTCACCTTGGCGGTCAGGCCCGCGACCACCGGCAGGCCGGCCTCGGTCATCATCAGGGCGTGAACCGCTGATTCGCGCACACCGCTCGTGTGCTCGATATCGGACCGGCGGTGCATCACCCAATCGGCGACAGCCGGCACGAACCACAAGGGCATGATGCCGTACAGCAGGAACCTGCGGTTGGTGTTCTCGACGTCGTCGGCACCCCGCGGGATGCGCAGGGTGGGACCGGAGCGCCAGCGTTGCCAGCGAGTGAACGCGGAACGGCGAACAATACGCATGAATGCCTTTCGTCGGTGACGCATGCGGTGCAGGTTCCCGATCGCTCATCTGCCCTTCGCGGACGCCGGACTGCTAGGACGAGCTCCGGTGAAGGCTCCGCCCATCGGGACGCCAGCGGCCGCCGAGAGTCAGCGCCCGACTGCCTTACGCAGCTGGTCCTTGTTCATCGAGGAGCGGCCCTCGATGTTCTTCTTCTTGGCCTCTTCGTAGAGCTGGTCCCTCGTGGGGCCCTGCGCACCGCCGCGGGAGCGCTCGCCACCACGCTGCGACGCGGACTTCTTGTCGCCAGTGGAGGTCTTGCTCGCCATCTTCGACTCCCCCGACCTCGCACGCTCCTTGTTGACCGTCCGCGCGGCGATTTCCTTCGCCCGCCCCGCAGAAGCACCGCGCTTCTGCGCGCCCTCCTTGATGTGCTCGTACTGACGCTCACGCTTGGAACTGGATCCTCTCGGCATGACAACTCCCACAGCTAAGAAGGGCGGTCCACTCTCCGAAAGAACGCGTTCCCGCCCCTGTGAAACCCACACCGCAGGAAACGCACCTCCACTGCACCTGACGGCGGGACGGGCCGCGACAGCAAGGCCGATCGAGCGGTGGCGGCGTCGCAGAGCCATCCGCAACCGGGCCGCCGACGTGCCCCGGCTGGGCAGCAACGAGGACCGCGCGGAGGCATGCCGGCAAGGTCACCTGCGCCGAGACTGAGCCGCGCGGCCTGACCACCCGACCGAACCAGACGCAAGCGCGATACGCACCGGCCCCGCAGACAGGAGGAGCAGGGTTCCACTGCTGAGTCTGCGGAGCCGGTGCATGGCCCACGTACCCTGCGGTGCGTCCGATAAGCCCGATCCCTCCCAATCGCCGCAAAGAAGCGTCTTTTACACGCCAGTGGGCCCGGCCGTAGCGGCCGGGCCCACTCATTGCTCAGGCGTAGGGCGCGCTCCTCGCGCCGGGTGCCTTTCGCCTACCAGCGGTACCAGCGGCCCCTACGGCCGCCGCTGTCCGCAGACCGGACGACGAAGCCGAGCAGCCACACGATGAGCACGATCACCGCGATCCACCACAGTGCCTTCAGCGCGAAGCCCGCACCGAAGAGGATCAGAGCCAGCAGAAGAACGAGAAGCAGGGGAACCATCGTCATCAACCTCCTGGCCACCGAATTCCCTTACTTCAGCCCTATAAGCACACAAAATATGAGTTACTTCCAAGGAATGAGGGGCATAAGCGCGCCGCATGCCGTACGGTTCCCCTTCACTCACACCCAACGCACCGCAGACACGCAGCGCGTTTCACTCAAAGCGATGCCGTGGCCTGGGATCTGCCGGACCATGACGGGCTCGCGCGTACAGCCGACACCCGAGACTGGCAACCGAGGGGGCTCAGCCGCACGACCGCACTCGAGAAGTCCGAGCTCAGGCCGAACGGCGCGCCATCGGCAGGCCCGCACAGGCAAGGCCATGGGCGATACCCATGAGACCAGCGAATCGCTGTGAATCAATCACGTTCCCGGAAGTGAGTGATGCCGTTGCTCCCCACGGGCGAGCAGTCGCCTGAAGCAGTGGCGGACCATGGGCGGTTCGTTTCTCCGGTGAACCCCCACCCGCCATCCGAATGAACCCGGCGACCGCCGCAGTGCACTGGCCACGGCACCCGCGGCCCAGGGTGACTCACACAGCCCGCCGCCCGCGACCAGCGTGAGCACTCCGGACGACCGTCACACCAGCCTTTTGACCTGCGGCTACAAGTTGGCGGAGGCTCACTCCCGGCCGGTGGACTCCACTCCGTGGAGTGGATGCCGGGCATCGTCGGTGCGCACCCGCGGCATCGGGTGCACTCAGCGGCCGGACCCCGGCCGCGGTGCGGTCCCTGCAGCTGCGGGCGGTGCACCCGCTGGTCTTCCTCACGCACCGGGTGCACTGCGTCGGCATCGTCCTGTTCGGCGTAGCGGTCCGCGCGGGCACGCGAGTCGGCGGCCGCCGTGGTGAAGGCTTCCTGGAGGTGGCGCAGCCGTTCGACTGTGAGATCGAGGGCTTCCACGTCCGTGCGGGATTCCCGCAAGGCCCGTAGCGCCGACAGGTCGATCGCCTGCCGGCGCCCGGCCTCCGGCTCCTGGTCGCCGTGCTCGGAGCCGACGGCCGGGGGCGCGAGCAGCTGCTGGGGCATCGCCGCCTGCTGGTGCGCGACGACGTCGTACGCCCGGCCTTGCGTGGCGGCGGTGGTGCGCAGCTTCTCGCGGACCACCGCGCCGGCGAGGACGGCCCGCTCATACTGCAACGGAACGCGGGGTATCTCCCACTCCCCCGGCTCCAGTCCGAAGGCCGGGGCGCGGCCGGTGTGCCCGGGTCGGCCGGGGGCTGCCGGTCCGGGTCCGGGAGGGTGGTCGGCGGGCGGCAGTCGGGTTCCAGGTCGGCCAGCGACCAGCGGGCGCTGTAGAGATGGTAGGCGGGCAGCAGGCCGCGCAGCGTCTTCGGCTCGCTGATGTCCAGACAGCACGCGGCGAGCGCGGCGTCCACGATTTTCTCGTCCAGGCCGGCTCGCGGCGACGGCCGCGCAGGACGAGAGCGAGGCGACGGCGGGCTTCGGCCAGCAGGTGCCGGCGGTGGAACCAGCCGCCGCCGCTCATCACGAACACCGTCGCGGTGACGTCGACGGCCGCCAGGGCGACGTCGACGACAGCGGCATCGCCGAGTCGACCTCCCAAGCCCATCAGGCCGGATCCGAGATCCTCGTCGGCCTGGTGGACGAGCTGATCGCCGTGTGGGACGGGAAACCGGCGCGGGGATACGGAGGCACCGCGGACGTGGTGGCGTACGCCAAACGGACCGGCGTACCGGTGCGGGTGCTATGGCCCGAAGGAGCCAGCCGGTGAATCGTTGAACGCTATGCCCTTCCGTAACTTGAGGGCTGCGCCAAACCGGTGGCTGGCGACAGCCGGCAGCTCAGCGGTTATCGGTGATCTACCAACGAAGCAGTCGGGTTGCAAGGAGGGAGTCGTCCTCGACACGGGCACCGGGCAGCCGGTGCCGGGCCGCGATGAGGGCCGCGTCAATATCGCTGGTACCAGTCGACACACACAGCGTGTAAGCAATGTCGTCCATCCGCCGGCGCACCTCCTCATGCCCCTCTTCCGCCTGCAAAACACGCAGGGTCTCGTACTGCTCGACCAAGTTCTTCAGCACCGCGGGATGCGCCATGAGCATCACAAGCCTCCCTTGCAGCCACCAATCGCATGCACCTGACACCGATCCATGTGCCCCGCCTCCCGGACACCATTCCCCCGATGTCCAGCCACGCGGCTTGAGCTCCAAGCCAGCGCGGACTCAGCCGGAGGCAGAGCCTGGACCCTCCGCCGATCCCCGAGACGTGGGAGCCAGCGGGCCGACGGAGGCGGACGTCAGACCGTCGGGCGCTTCGCCCGCCCTGCCGAGTGTGCCGGCACCCGTCGTGCCGGGGCGTTGCGATCCCCGACACTGACAACCTCGACCTGGACCGGAGCGGACCAACCCGGCCGCGGACGCCTGCTGAGGGCGGCTTGCGTCAGAGCCTGTGTACGCGCGAGGGCTCGTGCCAGGCAGAAGCGGCCCTTGATCGCCGTGTGCGCGCCCCTGGCGGTACGACCGGACGTGACGCGGGACGGATTCGGCAGGACTCAGATACGGGGCCAGTCCTGGCTGGCGGTCACCTCGCGTGCGATACGACGCCACTGGGCCTCTCCCCCGGGCAGCGGCCAGGCCCAGGTCAGCTGTTCCGCTGTGTTCAGGTCGTGAAGCAGGCGGACGAGCGGTGGCGGCGCCGTCCGGGACGGTGGGGCCGTGGACGGCGCGGAGTTCGGCGAAGCGTGCCAGTTCGTACTCGTAGCAGCCCACGGCCTCATCGATGCGCGCGGCCAGGTCATCGCGCGGCACCGTGCGGTGCAACTGCAGTAGCGGAGGCTCGACGGACTCGGCGATCGCCGCGGCGACCCGCGCGTGACCGTCCATGATCAGATGACAGTCCAGGCCGCTGACCCACCACAACAGGACGGGTGGCAGTGTTCCTTCGCGGGCCTGCTTGCGGTACGCCTTGACCCGGCTGTCGACGGCATCGGGCATCGGCCGCAGCGCAAGGACCTCCCACGAACCGGAATGGACGAACCAGTCGATGTATCCGTCCGGATGGCCGTCGACGAGCATCGAGCTCCAGTACTCGGCGTACGAAGTATCAGCGTGGCGCCGGCGCCGGAGCGGACTCTCGCGCGAGAGCAGCCACCGGCCCTCGTGCAACGGGCTGTCCGGCGAGTCGATGAGGTACTGCGCAAAGCGGTGAGCCCACCGCTGGGGGCTGCCCGCCAGAGCATGCCCCACATCGGCGCGTAGCGGTGGGACGAAGGAGTGGTACTCGTCGGTGCGCCAGAAGTCCACGCCCTGGAGGTGCTCGTCGACAGCGGCGAGCAGCACAGGCCGCGAAAGCTGGGAGACCAGCAGTCGCGGCCCGGCTGTCAAAACGCACAGCCCCGGCTGCCGGCGGTCCTGTACGTCCAGGGACAGACCCGCCCACGTGCCGTCCTCCCGCGTGACATCGCTGCGCTGCATGCCGAGAGCGTAGTGCCACACCGAACTCGCCTCCGGTGTCCTGCAGTTGTTGCACCAAGTTCACGACCCGCCGATCAATCCGCCTACCTGGTCCGACGTCCGGGCAGCCCCACCAACCCACACCTGATCCTGGTCCGGGAGCACCTACCGGCCGCCGCCAGAACCTGGCGAGCCGGCCCGGCGGCTTCGGCGCCCGCCTGGACAGAAGACGCCTGACCAGCACTTCCAAAATGGCGACCGCTGAGGGCTGGGCTCTGGCTGGGAGAGCTGACCCATTTTTGGGACTTCGCCGAGGAACGCAGGTTCTTGATCGACATCGCGAGCCCGGCGGTCGGCAAGAACCCGCTCGACCCGGAGAGGGGCCAGCAGATGGCCATGGAAGAAGCCTTGCCCCTTGCCTCCCTGCCGGCCCGGCTCACTCGCCCGCGCTACCTGGCGCTGGAAAAGCGGGTATGAGGTGTGTCCGGACAGTACGAGTGCAGCGGAGGCGTAACAGTGGACTGGAGTCGGTTCGCGCAGCAGATGGCGTCGATGGCGCGTGACCTGCTGGCACAGGATTCGGTCGGTGCCACGCTGGAGAGGATCACCGCTTCGGCCACCGAGCTGGTGTCCGGCTGTGACGCGGCCGGCATTCTCGTGCTGCACGGCAGGCAGGTGCAGACGCTCGCCCCCACTCACCGTCTGGTCGTCGACAGCGACCAGCTCCAGGAGCGCCTGGGTGAGGGGCCGTGTTTCGATGCCGCCCGCAGTGGCGTGAAGGAGCGGGTCTTGCGCATCGCCGACCTCACCGTCGAGCACCAGCGCTGGCCCGCCTACGCCCCCGAAGCCCACGCGCTCGGTGTGGGCAGCATGATGGGATTCCTGCTGTACACCGACGACGAAGAACTCGGCGCACTCAACCTCTACTCCCGCCGCCCCGGCGCGTTCACCGATGTCAGCGAGACGGCCGGCTGGCTGCTGGCCTCCCACGCCGCCGTCGCCTTCTCCAGCGCCCGCACCCACGCCCAGATGGAACAAGCCGTCGCCACCCGCCACATCATCGGCGAAGCCATGGGCATCCTCATGGGCGCCCACCACCTCACCGAAGAACAGGCCTTCGACGTCCTGCGCCGCGTCTCCCAGGAGAACAACATCAAACTCCGCGAGGTCGCCCGCAGGGTTTGCGAACAGGGCAGCCCGTAATACCCGGGCACCGCTTCAGGAGCGGCTCGGGCAGGGCTGCCCGCCGCCCGGCGGTCGGCGTGCACCCACCACCACTGGGACCACACCAGGGTGCCTGCGCCTGGGAAGTGGAGGAAAACGTCGCTCAGGAATCAGGCGCTCCTGCGGTCGCCAAGGTGCGGCACAGGGCAGACCCCACGCAGAGCGCTCCACGCCACCCGCCCGCTTGCAAGACATGCCGCAGTGACAGACGACGTATCTGTGGCACGGCAGCCCACTGGTCGGCGGGCCGTCGCCGCGGGTGTGGCGGGAGGCGATGTGCAGCACGGTGATCTCGTGCGCGAGCGCGTCGTCGGCGGCCTGACGAGCGCAGCGGGCGACCTCGCCCTCGCACCAGGCGTAGTAGGAGGAGCGGGCGACCATCAGTACCCGGCACAGCAGGACGATCGGGTAGGCCGCCGTCTCCGCATGGATCAACCGGTACAGCTCGCTCACCGGTCGTTCTCCTTCACGAAGAAGGCCGTCGCTTTTTCAGGATCTCGATCGTCTGCTGCTGTTCACGGACCTCCTTGCGCAACCGCTTGAGCTCCTCGCGTTCGGCGCTGGTCAGCTCACCGGACTCGCTCTCGCCCCGGCCCGCTTTGGCCCGGCGGTACCAGCCGCGCAGGGACTCCGAGCTGATACCGAGCGAGCTCCCGGGCGACGGCGGTGACCGTCTTGCCCGAGGAATCGACGAGCGCGATCGCGTCCCGCTTGAACTCCTCGGTGTACCGCTTCGTGTACTTGCTTCCCACCTGGTGCTACTTCCTCTGGAACCTCAAGATCCCAGTCTCCAGGTGTCCACGATCAAGGGGAAGCTTCACGAGGCCCACTTCGGGCCGCTGCGGCAGTTCACCGTCGCCAACTCCAACCATCGCAACCACACCGTCCAGACCCGAGCCCTGCACGCCTACCTGCGCTGGCGGAACAAGGAAGCCCGCCATCCCGACGTGCAAGCCGCCCAACGGCGCGAGCGCGCCCGCATCCGTAGTGAGAAGGGCATCCGCTGAGGCGGACGTCCGCCGAACGCCGCAGCCGGAGATCACTACTGGCCTGCCTCGCGTCCATCCCAGGATGATGTGCTCCGATTCTTGGCATACTCACTGCTTTCGCCTGGAGGATGTGACGATGATTCTGGTTACTGGTGCGAGCGGCAACGTCGGAACGGCCCTCCTCACTCGTCTTCATGCCGATGGCGTGGACGCGCGGGCGGCCTACCGTGATCCGCACACCACGGCTCAGGTGATCGAGTCGGGCGGCCAGGCGGTGACGCTCGATCTGACCATGCCGGACACGATCGGTCCTGCACTCGACGGCATCGAGGCCGTATTCCTTCTCGGCGCGACGAGCCCTGCCCAAACGACACACGAACTGAAGCGCTCCGGGATCGGTGGAGGCTCTATGCGTTGGCTCCAGCCGCCGGTTGGGGCTGGTGTTGAGCGTAGTGGTTGGTCTCGTGTTCGTGG
>NZ_JBSFJZ010000093.1:0-13217 GCF_053598315.1 Streptomyces sp. NPDC001153 | reverse complement strand
CGGCCCGCCCGCGGGCGCGGGCGGCCCGCCCCCGGCGGCGCGGGGCGCGGGGGCGCGCCCCCCGCCCCCCCCCCCCCCCCCCCACGGCGGCGGCCGGGAACCGGTCCCGGTGTAACACCTGTCCGGCACTCACAGGGCCTTGTCCTACCGGGCCTTCAGGTAGTCCGGCAGCTCGACGCCCGGCGCCAGGTCGGCGTTGGGGACCGGCGCGCCGTAGCCCTTCTGCAGCGGGACGACCCCGGCCCAGTGCGGCAGGCCGAGGTCCTCCGGCTCGTCGTTCGCGTCGCCGGTGCGGAGCTTGGCCGAGACCTGGTCCAGGTCCAGCCGGATCACCGAGGTGGCGGCCAGCTCCTTCTTGTTCGCGGGCCGGGAGTCGGCGGCGCGGCCCGGCACGACGTGGTCCACCAGCGCGTCCAGGGCCAGCCGCCGCTCCTCGGGGTCGGTGACCTGGCGCGCGATGCCGTGCACCACCACGGAGCGGTAGTTGATGGAGTGGTGGAAGGCGGAGCGGGCCAGCACCAGCCCGTCCACGTGGGTGACCGTCAGGCACACCGGCAGACCCGGGTCGGCCTCGCCGGTCATCCGCAGCGGGCGGGAACCGGTGGATCCGTGCACGTACAGCCGCTCGCCGACCCGGCCGTACAGGGTCGGCAGCACCACGGGGGCGCCGTCGCGGACGAAGCCGAGGTGGCAGACGTACCCCTCGTCGAGTATCGCGTGCACCAGTTCCCTGTCGTACGACGCCCGGTCCGCGGAGCGCGTGGGCACGGTGCGGTCGGTCGGGGTGTAGGCGGCGGCCTGGGTTTCCTCGGTCGTCCCCGGCATGACGGTTCCTCCATGGGCGAGCAACGGCGATCTGGCGATCGGTATTGCACTACGGCATTGCACTAGTGCAAAATGTTCTTTGTGCTAGGAGAGTATCCCATCGAAGGGGGCGGCGCAGCCGAGATCGCGGCCAGCGTCGAGCGCGCGGTCGGTGCCGGTGAGCTGCGGCCGGGTCAACCCCTGCCCCCCATGAGGGAGTTGGCGACCCGACTGGGCGTGAACCCGAACACCGTGGCGGCCGCCTACCGCACCCTGCGCGAGCGCGGGGTGATCGAGACGGCCGGTCGCCGGGGCAGCCGGGTCCGGTCCAAGCCGGCCACCACAGGCCGCGAGGAACTGCGCGTGGAGGTCCCCGCCGGGGGCCGTGACCTGGCGGCGGGCAACCCCGACCCGGCCCTGCTGCCCCGCCTGGCCCCGGCTTTCGCCGCGGCGGCGGAGGAGGGCGACCGGCGGCCCGTCCTCTACGGCGACGACCCGGTCGACCCGGAGCTCGTCCGCACGGCCCGCGCCGAACTCGACGCCGACGGCGTCCCGGCGGGCGAGACGACCGTGACGTCCGGGTCCCTCGACGCCATCGAGCGCGTCCTCGCCGCGCACCTCAGACCGGGTGACGCGGTCGCCGTCGAGGACCCCGGCTGGGGCAGCGTCCTCGACCTGGTCCCGGCGCTGGGCCTGCGCACGCTCCCGGTCGGCATGGACGACGACGGACCACGCCCCGAAGACCTGAGGCGGGCCCTGGAGTCCGGGGCTCGCGCGCTGATCGTCACCGACCGCGCGCAGAACCCGACCGGTGCCTCGGTGACGGCCCTACGCGCGCGTGCCCTGCGCGCGGTCCTGCGCGACCACCCCCGAACCCTGCTGATCGAGGACGACCACGGCCACGGGATCGTCGACCTCCCGCTGCACCCCCTCGCGGGCGTCACCCACCACTGGGCCGTCGTCCGCTCCGCCTCCAAGGCCTACGGCCCCGACCTGCGCGTGGCGGTCGTCACCGGTGACCCGGTCACCGTCGACCGGGTACGCGGCCGCCAGCGCCTCGGTCCGGGCTGGGTGAGCCTGCTGCTGCAGCGGGCCGTGGCCCGGCTGTGGTCCGAGGGTGCGGTGGACCGGGTGAGGGTGGCGCAGGCGTACGGTGCCCGGCGGGACGCGCTGGTGGGCGCGCTGGCCGAACGCGGAGTCGCCGCCCACGGCCGCAGCGGCATGAACGTGTGGGTGCCGGTCCCCGACGAGACCGGCGCGGTGGCCCGGCTGCTGCAGGCGGGCTGGGGGGTCGCGCCGGGGGCCCGCTTCCGCCTCGACAGCGGTCCGGCGATCCGCATCACGATCTCGGCGCTCACGGAGCGGGACATCGAGTCCGTGGCCGACGCGGTGGCGGCAGCGGTACGACCGTCACCGGCGCGCGTCTACGGCTAGCGGCAAGTGGACAAGGGGCGCGGGGAGCGGCGCGACAGGCCACAACGGACCGGCACTCGCGCACGCAACCTCACGCCCCAGCCCCCCCAGGCGCTCTTCCCCCGCACTCGCGTGAGCGCTACGCGCTCTTCCGTCGCACCTGGGTGAGCGCGGCCCCCGCGAGAACGATCACCGCACCCACCGGTGTGGTCCACCGCAACGACTCCCCGAGAACGGCCACACCCGCACCCGTGGCGATGACCGGGATGAAGTAGGTGACCATCTGCGCGGTGGTGGGCCCGACTTCGGCGACCAACCCGTACTGGATCAGCACCGCCAGTCCCGTGCCCAGTGCCCCCAGCGCGGCGATCGCGAGCAGCGGAACGAGCGGGAAGTGCGCGGGGAAGCTGGTGAACAACGGTGTCACAGCGGCCAGTTGAAGCGCAGCGAGCATCAGCTGCGCGCCCGTCATCGACAGGTGGGAGTTGCCCGTCCCGGCCAGCGTCCGCCGGACGTAGATCCAGCCCACGGGGTAGCTCAGCGAGGCCAGCAGCGCCATGGCCGTACCCCTGGCGTCGAGCCCGTGGAAGCCCTGCCACGCGCCCAGGACCGTGAGGACCCCGAGGAAGCCGAGGCCGAGGCCGGCCACGCGGACCCGGGTCGGCCGGTCCTCGGAGAGCGCGACCAGGGACAGGGCCATGCCCCACAGGGGCGAGGTGGCGTTGCAGATGCCGGCCAGCGTGGACGGGATCGTCAGCTCGGAGTAGGCGAAGAGGGAGAACGGCAGGGCGTTCAGGAAGAACGCGGCGACCGCCAGGTGGCCCCAGAGCCGGGCGCCGCGCGGCAGCCTCTCCCGCTTGACCGCCATCGCCGCCGCCAGTACCGCCGTACCGAACACCAGACGCCCGAGGGTGACCTGGAAGGGTGCGTAGCCCTCCGTGCCCACCTTGATCAGCAGGAAGCTGAAGCCCCAGATCAGGGACAGCGCGCCGAAGCGGAGCCGCCAGTCGAGGCGGGGGCGGGGCCGGGTGGGGGAGGCGGACTGGGTTCTGCTCGCGGTGACCGTGCTCATGACCTCAACGATGCTGCAGGCAACCTCGTAGCACAATCTAGTTTTCTCACCGGGTACCTCTTAGAATCACTAACATGTTGAACCTGGAGCGCCTGCGCACCCTGGACGCCCTCGCCCGGCACGGCTCGGTGAGCGCCGCCGCGGACGCGCTGCACGTCACCACGTCCGCCGTCTCCCAGCAGCTGGGCAAGCTGGAGCGCGAGATCGGCCAGCGGCTGCTCGCCAAGAACGGCCGCGGAGTGCGGCTCACGGACGCCGGCCGGCTGCTGTCGGAGCACGCCGCACGCATCCTGTCGCAGGTCGAACTCGCCGAGTCGGACCTGGAGGCACATCGCGGGCAGGTCGTCGGCGAACTCAGGCTGTCCGCGTTCCCGACCGCCGCTCGCGGGCTCTTCCCGGTCGCGCTCGGGGCGCTGCGGGCCGAACACCCCGGGCTGCGGGTGCGCTCCAGCGAGCTCGAGCCGGAGCAGGGCATCGCCGGCGTCGTCCGCGGTGATCTGGACCTCGCGGTGGTCCTGGACTGGTACAACAAGCCGATGCCCGTGCCCGACGGCCTGGTCAAGGCACCCCTGCTGGACGACCCGGCCGAGGTCGCCATGCCGGCCGGGCACCGGCTCGCCGAGCGGGACGAGGTGGACCTCACCGAGTTCGCCGAGGACGAGTGGATCACCTGGGGCGAGGGCGAGTTCTGCCACGAGTGGCTGATGTTCACGCTGCGGTCCAAGGGCGTCGAGCCGATCGTCGGCCACCGCGCGGGCGAGACCCACACCCAACTCGGCCTGGTCGCCGCCGGACTGGGCGTGTGCATCGCGCCGCTGCTGGGCCGGCACCCGGTCCCGGACGGCGTGGTCCTCGTGCCGCTCAAGCAGCGGGTGCGCCGGCACGTGTACGTGGTCTGGCGAGCGGACGCCGACCGCCGCCCCTCGATCCGGGCGGCGGTGGAGGCCCTGCGCGCGGCCGCGCAGCAGGTCGGCTGAGCCCTACGGCGACCCCAGCTTGCGGAAGTCCCAGGAGACGATCTTCTCCGGGGTCAGCCGCGCCCAGGCGTGCCGGCCGTCGTGCGGCATCTCGTCCAGGCCGAAGTTCTTCCGCGCGAACAGCGTCTCGGGCGTGTCGAGTTCGGCGCACAGCTCACCGGTGCGCGGCGCCTCGCCCACGAACTCCACCCGGCCGGACAGTTCGACGCCGCGCAACTGGTCGTACTCCTCGCCCGAGTCGACCACCACGGCCACCCGCGGATCGCGGCACAGCTGCGCCCAACGCCTGCTGCGCACCACCGAGTACAGCCACAGCGAAGTGCTGTCCCAGGAGAACCACAGCGCGCTGACATGCGGGGTGCCGTCCGCCGAGACGGTCGCGACCCGGCACGTGCGCTGACTGGTGAGGAACTCGTCCAGCTCGCCGGGCGTCATCATGATCTTCCGGCCCCGGCGCTGCTGAGTGACGGTCATGCGGCCCCCTCTTCTCCCACGTCGTGCCAGAGAACTATCGTGTCCAGGTGATCCTCTGACATCACGTCAGAAAAGAAAACGGGTCGGCTGCGATACGGCCCGGCTTCGAACGGCCCGTCTTCGAAGGGGGCGCGCGCCATGCCGTCGTACGTACAGCTCAGCGAACTCCTCGACCCCGTGAGCACTGTCCTGCTCACCGTGGAATGCCAGCAGGGGGTCGTCGGCCCGGACAGCGCCCTGCCCGAACTCGCCCGCGAGGCCCGCTCCTCCGGCGCGCTGCGCAATGTGGCCCGGCTGGTCGCCGCCGCCCACGAGACCGGAGTCCAGGTCGTCCACGCGCTCGCCGAGCGCCGCCCGGACGGCCGGGGCTCGAGCCGCAACGCCCGGCTGTTCCGGGCCGCCGAACGGCTGCCCGTGCAGCAGCTGTCGGGCACCACCGCGGTGCGCGTCGCGCCGCCCATCGAGGTCACCGAGGAGGACTTCGTCGTACGGCGGCTGCACGGTCTGTCACCGATCCACGGCACCGACGTCGACGCCCTGCTGCGCAACCTCGGCTGCCGCACGCTGGTCGTCACCGGTGTCTCCGCCAATGTGGCGATACCCAACGCCGTGTTCGACGCGGTCAACCTGGGCTACACCGCCGTCGTCCCGGCCGACGCCGTCGCGGGGGTGCCCGCCGACTACACTCCCGCGATGATCCGGCACACCCTCGCGCTGGTCGCCACGGTCTCGACCACCGACGAGGTGCTCGCCTGTCTCCAACGGCCGCGCGGGCGGGCGTGAGACGGCTCAGGCCAGCTTGATCTCGTCGCCGGAGACGGTGATCTTCGCCGCGGGCAGCGGCTGGGTCGCGGGCCCCTGCTTCACACTGCCGTCCTCGGCGGAGAAGTGGCTGTTGTGGCACGGGCACACGATCACGCCGTTCGCCACGCTGCCCACGGCACACCCCTGGTGGGTGCACTTGGACGAGAACGCCTTGTACTGGCCCGCCGCCGGCTGGGTCACCACGACACCCTGGTCCTTGAAGACCTTGCCACCGCCCTCGGGGATGTCGGAGGTCTTGGCGAGCGCGGTGCCGCCGGCGGAGCCACCGCTGTTCTGCGAGGAACCGGTTGAACCGGTGGTTCCGGAGGAACCGGTGGAGCCGGTTGTTCCGGAGGAACCGGCCCCGGTGTTCGCCGTGTCGGACGAGTTGTCGCCCGAACCGCAGGCGGTCAGCGCGGCGGCGAGGCCCGCCGCTCCGGCCGCCGCCACGACGGTACGGCGGGCGGGTCCGGTGGCCGGCTGGGGCGATGCGCTGGTCATGTGGGGCTTCCCTTCCGCGGAGCTTCTCGTGATCCGTCCAGGGGTACGGCGCCCGGGCGCCACCCGTTCAGACGGGCACCCAGATCCTTGCCGTCCGGGCATGAAATGGCCGTAAGCCACAGCTGTCGGTCTGCTGTCGGCCCCACCCCGTCCGGCCTGTCGGCCCCACCCCAGTAACCTGGGGCGATGCTCAAGGAAGTCACCGCGACCCGCTACATCGCGCCTCTGCGTGAGGGGGGCTCGCTGCCGGGGCTCGTCGAGGCCGACGACTTCGGGACCTACGTCCTGAAGTTCACCGGCGCCGGACAGGGCCGCAAGACACTGGTCGCCGAGGTGGTGTGCGGCGAGCTCGCCCGCCGCCTCGGACTCCGGATGCCCCGGCTGGTCACCGTCCGGCTGGATCCGGTGCTCGGTCTCGGCGAACCCGAACAGCAGGTCCAGGACCTGCTCAGGTCCAGCGGCGGCACCAACCTCGGCATGGACTTCCTCTCCGGCGCCCTCGGCTACGACCCGCTCGCCTTCCCGGTGAGCCCCTCGGAGGCCGGCCGGATCGTCTGGTTCGACGCGCTGATCAACAACGTGGACCGGTCCTGGCGCAATCCCAACCTCCTGGTGCACCGCGGCGAGCTCTGGCTCATCGACCACGGCGCGACCATGATCTGGCACCACAACTGGCCCTCCGCCGAGGCCTCGGCGGCCCGCCCCTACGACGCCTCCGACCACGCCCTCGCCCGCTTCGCCCCGGACGTCGCCGCCGCGGCGGCCGACCTGGCACCGCGGGTCACCGCTGACCTGCTCGCCGAGGTCACGGCCGAGATCCCCGACGCCTGGCTCACCGACGAGCCCGGCTTCGACACCCCGGACGACCTGCGCCGGGCCTACGCCGGGCCGCTGCTCGCGCGGGCCGGGGTCGTCCACGAACGCATCACCGGCATCGAGGGGACCAAGTGAGCGAGACCCACATCCACATGGCCGGCCATGTCACCGAGCGGCACATCACCCGGGCGGGGCAGGGCGGCGACCGGGACGTGTTCGAGTACGCGCTGCTGCGGGTCGTACCGCGCGTGGAGCGCGGCGAGTGCATCAACGCCGGCGTCGTCGTCTACAGCCGTGCGCAGGGCTACGTCGGCGCCCGCACCCACCTGGACGAGGCCCGGCTGCTCGCCCTGGACCCGGAGGCGGACGTGGCCGGGATCCGGGCGGTGCTCGGCGCGGTCGAGCGCCACTGCGCGGGCGGTGCTCAGGCCGGGCAGGCGGCCGGGGACGACGCCGGGCGCCGCTTCCGCTGGCTGATCGCGCCCCGCTCCACGATCGTCCAGCCCGGTCCCGTGCACACCGGCCTGACCACGGACCCGGCGGCCGAGACGGAGCGGTTGCTGGACCTCTTGGTGAGGTAATGGATCACACCGTGCACGAGCTCGTCAGTGGGCCTTCCACTTCGCATTGTCCGGAATCGTCTTGTCAGGCACTCGCACCTGGATGATGGACGGGCCGCTGGAGTTCTCCAGTGCACCCGTCACGGCATCGCTCAGCTCCCTGTACGTGCCGACTTCCCATCCCTGGCAGCCGAAGACCTCTGCCAGCCTGCTGTAGTCCCACCGGTGCAGCAGGCAGGGCTTGTAGAACGGCTCGTCGGAATGGAATACCGCCGCGTCAGCCAGCCACTGCTCTACGGCGTACACGCCGTTGTCGATGACGAAGATGATCGGGTCGAGGCCGAACCGGGTCTGTGTCGAGAGGCACTGGGCGGTCATCTGGAAACCGCCGTCCCCCGAGAACACCATGACCTTGTGGCCGGGACCCTTTGCCAGGCAGATGCCCGTCGCAGCGGGCCCGCTGTAACCGATCGACGAGTAGGACGACTGAACGATGAACCCTCCCGGGCTGGGGATGTCGAGCAGCAGACTCCCGAAGTAGTTCATGCTCGCGTCGGCGCTGACGATGGTGTTCCTGTCGATGTACTGCTGGATGTAGTTGTAGAACCCCTGGTACGTGACGACATCGGTCGCGCTCACGGCCGGCACGCTGCGAGCCGGCTTTTCCGGCAGTTTCCGTTCCTTGGGCGCGATCTTCTCCGCCAGGATGCCGTCGATCAGGTGCTCGAGCGCGACCTGGCCGCCGAAGTACGTTCCGAACTTGACCGCGTCCATCGACGCGAACGCGGTCTTGTCGTAGTCGGGGTCCCAGCCCAGGGAGTTGATGTCCGTCAGCCACACGCCGAGGGCCAGTATGAAGTCGGACGCGTCGGCCAGATCCGTCACGGTGGTCGATGATGCCTGGCCGTCGAGGACGCCGACGAAGAGCCCGTCGTCCTCGGAAAGGACGGACTTGCTGAGGAGTTCCGTGACGAACGGGACGTTCAGTTGCTGGATCAGGCTCATGGCCTTGTCCTGAAGGCCGAGCCGGTCGATCTCCACGCCGAGCCAGATGAGTGGGTTCTCGGCGCTCTCGAGTTGTGCGGAGATCCGTGTGACCGACTGTTCCAGGCTGGTCTCGTCCGACAGGGTCCTGGCCGGCTTCAGCACGCCCCTCGGCGGCTCGCACTCCAGGTCGACCATGTCCTGGAGCAGCTCGACATAGATCGGGCGCCGTTCGGTGATGCACTGGGTCAGTGCGTAATCTATCAGCGTCGGCGCGAGGTCCGGATTGTCGATCCGTATGGCTGCGACCGTCAGGTGCTCGAACGACTGAAGATCCGTCTGGCGTCCGCTGATGAAGTGATGCGCGCTGTAGCCGGTCTGCTCGAAGGTGATGGTCTTCTTCACGCTCGGTGTGCCGTTGATCAGCACGAGCGGCACCTTCTCGACATAGGCACCGGCAACCGCGTTCACCGCACACAAGGCGCCTGCCGAGTAGGTGACACAGAGGGCGCCGATTCCCTTCAGCCTTGCGTAGCCGTCCGCCGCGTAGCCGGCGTTCACCTCGTTGACTTCCTCGACGATCTGAACGCCGCTCGGCGCGACGTAGTGGTTCAGCCACTCGATGGAATAGTCTCCCGCGATGGCGAACAGGTGGTCCAACCCGAGTTGGCGGAGCCGGTCCACCAGGTACTGTCCTACAGTGCAGCCCTCGTTCATGGTGGGAACACCTCCGTGGTCAGTAGTCGCTCGCGCCGCCGAACAGCCGGGGCATGTAGATGTCGAAGATCCCCGGGCACTTGCGTTCCGGGTACCGCTTTAGCAGGAAGTTCTTGAAGGCGTCGTCCGTCAGCCCATTGCCGATTGCCTGTCGGGCGGCAGCGAGGTACTCGATGTTGCGTGCGACTTCGTTCTTGTCGGCCGGCAGGCCGTGGCCCGGCATGAACAGCTCGTAGTCCGACAGCAGCATCCCCTGCAGCACCCGCATCCAGTGGTCCATGTGTTTCGTCAGGTACAGATGGGTGCCGCTGTAGACCAGGTCCTGAGTGAAGTACACGCCTGCCTCTGGAAGCCTGAGGGTGAGGTGGTAGTCGATCTCGGTGTCCGTCACCCGGTCGAAGACGTACCTGACCCCGTCGATCGTCTCTTCACCGGGTCTTGCGACTTCCTTGGGAACGACCACGCGCTCCGGGGCGAGGTCACCGAGTTTCCAGTGGTCGCTCCTCGAGTCTTCCCCATGCTCCTGGATGAAGGTCATGGTCTCGGACAACGCGTAGACCGTGATGTCGGTGAACGCAGTCCCCACACCGAACCAGTGGTCGGGGTGCCGGTGAGAGAGGTACAGCCTTTCGATCGGCTTGCCCAGGCTGTCCGCGTAGTCCCTGAACGCCCTTGCATAAGGCACGAGAAACTGCGCGTCGACGAGAACCAGCTGGTTCCTGGTCTCGATGATGTGTGTGGCGTTCGCGATGTTGTCGTACGCGAAGGACGCGACGAAGGTATGGATGCGGACATCGTCCGTCTGCTTCACGACCATGGCGATGGGATCTGACACCTGGGCTAGCATTCGAGGCCCCTTCGGGGTTGTGCGGTCCGCTCTCGCAGTTCCTCCAACGCGGCCCTCGCGACGTCGTAGGCGCTGTCCCTGCCGGGCACCGGATCGTCCTCGCCGGGCCGCCAGAAGCGCCGGCGTGCCATGCGCATGGAGTTGACGAACGGTGGGATCGCGTTGAACACTTCGATCAGGTACGGCCCGCGGTACACCGGCTCGATCTCGTTCGAGATGATGTCCCACGGGATCCAGCTGTCCTTCACCGCTCCCCGGTCGGGCGCGGATATATGGACGTAGTAGAGCCGGTCCTGCTGCGTCGCTCGTGCGACGTTTTTCTTGAAGACCGAGGGACCCTGGCTTTCCATCACGACCTGCGCGGTGTCGATCGTCACGCCACCTTGCGGGTGCTCGAGGCCCTCGAGGAAGTCCAGTACCTCCGACACCATGTTGGGTGGCGGTGTCTCCCAGCTCTTGACGGGCTCGATGGCGAGCCTCACTTCTTGCGCCACGGCGTACTCCACCAGCTCTTCGAAGACGGAACGGGCTGCGTCAAAGCGAGGCTTCATCCAGTCCTGCAGGGCGTCGCTCCAGATCGGCTCATCGGTGTCCGTGACCGGAAAGATCCCGTAGGGGTAGAGGAAGGGCCCGGACATGATCGAGTCGCCGCCCAGGACCCGTGTGATGTCGACGCGTGACTTGAGGTAGGACAGGGCTTGCCTGCGCTGCTCCTCGTAGGGCGATGTCGGGTCGAAGGTCCGGGTGGTCCCGACGTTGGTGGTGAACTTCACCTCCCCCAGCCCCGCCTTGTCGAACTCCTTCTTGAGAGCGACGTAGCGGTCGGTCTCGAGCTTGTGATCGACGGTCGTGGGCTGGGCGGCGATATGCACGTCGAAGCCGTCGTAGCCCATGTCGGTGAGGGTCCTGAGGTGATCGATCAGGACCCGCGTGTACCGGGCGTCCAGCGGGCGCAGATCGGCCGTGAACATGAAGAAGCTGAAGTAGACGTCTCGTCCGAGTATCGCGTTCATCGTCACCAACCCAGGACATCTGTGAGGTAGGCGCGGGCCTTCTTGGCGTACTCGAGCGGGACGGCCTTGTTCGGGTCCTGCTCGGCTTCCACAACCAGCCAGCCCCGGTAATCGGCGTCGGCCAGCACCTCGAGGATGGGCCGGAAGTCGATCGCGCCGTCTCCGGGCACGGTGAAGACGCCCAGCTCGATGGCCTCCTGGAAAGAGAGGCCTTCTTCGCGCACCCGGCTGACGACTTCGGGCCGGATGCTCTTCAGGTGGACATGGCCGATGCGGTCGGCGTAGGCCCTGGCCACCTCCAGCGGGTCGTCGCCGGCGAAGGCCAGGTGCCCGGTGTCGAGCAGCAGGTGGACCAGGGCCGGATCGGTCGACGCCATCAGCCGGTCGATGTCGGCGCGGGTCATGACGCCCGTGCCCATGTGGTGGTGGTAGCTGAGTTTCATCCCGGCCGAGCCGGCGATCTTGCCGAGCTCGTCCAGGCCCGACGTGAGGGCGTCCCACTGGGCGTCGGTGAAGACCGGGCGGTTGGCGAACACATCGACCGGGAGCAGGTGTGACGAAGCTCCGAACTCGGCCACCACCAGCTCATCGCCGCCCAGCGCCTTGATATGGGCCAGGGTCTCCTCGAAAGCGGCGATGGTCTTCTGCCGCATGTTGCCGATCGTGAAGTACGTGCTCGTCCAGGGCTCGGACACACTCAGGCCGCGTAGAGCGAGGGCGGCCTTGAGCTCTCCGGCATCCGAGGGGTACTTGTGTCCGATGCTGCAGCCCTGGAAGCCGGCGAGCGCCATCTCGCTCACGGCCTGGCCGAAGGAGATTCCGGCGTCGATGGTGGGGAAGTCGTCGTTCCACCACAGGGTGCAGCAGACGCCGAGCTTCACCTTCTCCGGGCTGAGGCGGTCGGCCAGATCCGTCATCTCGTCGCCTCTTTCAGGTAGCCGTCCGCGATGCGGGGTGGCTGGGCCCAGGAGCCGTATCCGGGTGCCTTGGCACCTGGCGGATTGGCGCCGATGGCTCGCCACAGCAGCCCTTCCTGGTAGGAAGCGGCGGTGACCGTGGAGGTGCCTGACGCCGTGTCGGACCCGTAGCGGTCGGTCCACTCGGGCGGCAGCGCGTACCACATCCCGGCGTACCAGAGCTTGATCACATTGCGGGCCACGGGGCCGAGCCGGTCGTCGCTGAAGATCCGGTGGCGCAGGGCCCGGTCGAACCGAGCTGCGTCGATCGGAGTTCGGGCGTTGCTCGCGACATCGACGGCCGCGTCGGCCCGGGCTGCCCGGTGGGCGTCCAGGAGGGCGGTGACGACCTCGTCGCCGCAGGCGGTCCGCACTTTGGCCAGGTAGTCGTAAGCCATGCCGGTGCCGAGCAGATCGGTCTCCGCGAAGGCGGTCAGGTCGACCGACAGGGAGATGAATTCCTCGAACGACGGGCCGGTCATCGTGTCACCGCCTGGGTCTTCTCACCTGCACCCGGTGAGGTCTGCGGTTCGGATCCGACCGCGGCCGGGATCTCGAAGGTGGGGGCCGCGTGCAGGCCGTCGCTGCCCGGCAGGGGGTTGCACACCAGCCGGTTGAAGCCGTCGCGCAGGCGGAACATCGCGCAGACGGCGTCCTGCATCAGGCTTGGCCGCCCGTTGAACGCCTTGGTGAGCAGGGCGAGGAGGGCACCGTAGTCGGCGTTGAAGTCCCGGGCGGTACGGGCGAGTTCCGATCCGGGCGGGAAGTCGGCCAGCCGGGCACTGACCTTCACCTTGTACACATCGTCCCAGGAGATGCTCAGCGAAGGCCCCGATGGTGCATCGGGTTTGTCACCCGGCTGGTAGTAGCGGCCGAGCTGCAGTTGCCGGAATCGGTAGTAGTGGGCCAGCTCGCCGTCCGCGTCGTAGATGCCTGAGTCGAGGCCTTCGCCCTGAGCGGCGATGAATCGGAGGGCCTGCCGGGCCGAGTCCAGATCGGAGACGACGATCACCGCGCCGCCGCCGGAGTAGTAGTACTCGGGCCCCACCTGCAGGGCCGGACTCCCGCAGAAGAGCCCGGGGTCGTCGGCCGCGACCTTTTCGAGTCCTTCGATGATCTCCTCGTAGAACTCGCCGATGCTGTAGAAGCGCATCCCCTCGACCGTCGGGCTGGAGGCCAGGAGCGGCCTCCCGCTGTCCGTCGTGCGCACCAGCCGTGCGTCGGCGCTGGGGGCCTTGCCCGGCCGTTCGATCTTGCAGAACGTCTCCACCGCCTCGGG
>NZ_JBSFJZ010000092.1:0-14167 GCF_053598315.1 Streptomyces sp. NPDC001153 | reverse complement strand
AGCGTCGCCGACGGTACCGGCGCTCCGGTCGCGAGCGTCCAGGCCCTGGCCTTGCGGGAGATCTCGGCGGACCAGTTCGCGGCGGCCGGCTCGGCCTTCCACGAGTCGCTGTTCCAGCTGGACTGGGTCCAGCTGCCCAAGGCACAGGACATCGCGCTGCCGGAGGACGTCACCGTCCTGCACACGGCCCCCGGGAGCGACGCCCAGACGGCGCGCAACGCGGTGCACGAGGCGCTGAGTCGGTTGCAGTCGGCGGAGGGCCGGTTGGTGTTCGTCACCCGGGGTGCGGTGGCGTTGCCGGGTGAGGACGTCACCGACCTGGCGGGTGCGGCCGTGTGGGGTCTGGTGCGCTCGGCCCAGTCCGAGTCGCCAGACCGCTTCGTTCTGGTCGACACGGACACCGACGCGGACGACGCCGTCGCTCTGGCCTTGGCGGCAGGTGAGCCGCAGGTGGTCGTCCGTGACGGCGCGGCTTACGGCGCCCGTCTGGCCCGTACGCCCGTGGCCGTGGAGGAGGCGCAGCCCCTGACGTTCTCCGCCGAGGGGACGGTGCTGGTGACGGGGGCGACCGGCACCCTGGGCGGTCTCTTCGCCCGGCACCTGGTGACCGAGTACGGTGTGCGCCGTCTGCTGCTGACCAGCCGACGCGGTGAACAGGCCCCTGGTATGGGGGAGTTGACCGAAAGCCTCGTCGATCTGGGCGCCGAGGTGACGGTCGCCGCCTGCGATGCCGCCGACCGGCAGGCGCTGGCCGCGCTCCTCCACGACGTGGACGTATCCGCGGTGGTCCATGTGGCGGGTGTCCTGGACGACGGTGTGATCGCGTCCCTGACTCCGGAGCGGGTGGACAGGGTGCTGCGTCCGAAGGTGGACGCGGCCCTGAACCTGCACGAACTCACCGCGGACAAGAACCTCACCGCGTTCGTGCTCTTCTCCTCCGCCGCCGGTGTCTTCGGCAACCCGGGTCAGGGCAACTACGCGGCCGCGAACGCCTTCCTGGACGCTCTCGCCGCCCACCGCAAGGCGCAGGGTCTGCCCGCACAGTCGCTGGCCTGGGGTCTGTGGGGCGGTGGCATGGCCGGTGAGCTGAGCCAGGCCGACATCGACCGGATGAACAGCACCGGTGTGCACGCGCTTACGCCCGAGCAGGGCCTGGCGTTGTTCGACACCGCGAGCGCCCTGCCCGCTCCCGCCCTCGTCCCCATCCGCCTGGACCTGAAGGCGCTGCGCTCGGCCGGTGAGGACCTGCCCGCCCTGCTGCGCGGGCTGGTCCGGGTCAGCAGGCGCCGTACGGCGCGTGCCCAGGCGGATCCGTCGGCGCTGCGCGGTCAGCTGGCCGCGCTGGAGCCGGCCGAACGGGAGAACGCCCTGCTGACGCTGGTGCTGGAACACGCCGCCCGTGTCCTCGGGCACAGCTCCGCCGACGCTGTCGTACCCGAGCGGGACTTCCTGGAGGCGGGCGTCGACTCGCTCAGTGCCATGGAACTGCGCGGTGCGCTCAACACCGCGCTCGGCATCGACCTGCCGCCCATGGCGGTCTTCGACAGCAAGAGTCCGGCGGGGCTGGCCCGCGAGCTCGTGGCCGTGCTGGACAGCGCGGGTACCGCAGCCGCGACGCCGGGTGCGGCGGGCACCGGCCGGGCCGCGCGGGACGACGAGGACACCGTGACCGGGCTCTTCCGCCGGACCGTCCTCGCCGGCGAGACCACCAAGGCGTTCGGTCTGCTGCGCGCGGTGGCCGATCTGCGGCCGACGTTCGACCGTCACGAGGACCTGGCGGTGGCGCTGCGGCCGGTGCGGCTCGCGGACGGTCCCGCCCGGCCGCGGTTGATCTGCCTCGGCACCCCCATGGCCACCGGAGGGACGCACCAGCACGCCCGGCTGGCCGCCCACTTCCGTGACGTCCGCTACCTGGCCACGCTGCCGTCGCCGGGCTTCGAGCGCGGCGAGAACCTTCCCGCCTCCGTCGACGCGCTGACCTCGGCGCTGGCCCACGCCGTGCTGGACGCGGCGGAGGGCGAGCCGTTCGTCCTGTTCGGCTACTCCTCCGGTGGCATGCTCGCCTACGGGACCGCGGACCGCCTGGAGCGACTGGGCACGCCCGCGGCCGGCGTGGTCCTGGTCGACACCTACGTGGTGACCCAGGAGGAGGGCGGCGGCATGCAGGCCCAGGTGTTCCAGCAGATGTCCGCCGCGCTGGTCGAGCGCGATGCCCAGTACGGCCTGTTCGACGTGGCGGGGCTGTCCGCGATGCGCGCCTACTTCGACCTGCTGCCGCTCTTCCGGCTCGACGCCATCGAGACCCCGGTGCTGTTCGTCGGCGCCGAACGCAGCTTCCTGCCGGACGACACCGGCGACGACGACTCCTGGAAGGCCCGGCCGTGGCACGCCGGACACACCTACCGCTCCGTGCCCGCCGATCACTTCACGATCGTGGAGGAGGAGGCCGAGCACACCGCGAGGACCGTGGAGGAGTGGATCTCGGCCCAGAAACACATGGAAAAGGTGACGACATGACGCCGGCCCCCAGCGCCAAGGGAACCGTTCCGTTCGGCGAGTACAAGACGTGGTACCGGGTCACCGGAGACCTCGGCTCGGGGCTCGCGCCCGTCGTGGTGGTGCACGGCGGCCCCGGCTCCACGCACGACTACCTGCTGCCGCTCGCCCGGCTCGCCGAGGAGGGCCGGCCGGTCGTGCACTACGACCAGCTCGGCAACGGGGGTTCCACTCATCTGCCCGGCCGCGGCGCGGACTTCTGGACCGTGGAGCTGTTCCAGGCCGAGCTGGACAACCTGCTCACCTCCTTGGGGATCGCCGAGGACTACGTGCTGTTCGGGCAGTCCTGGGGCGGCCTGCTGGTGGCCAAGCACGCCGCCGCCCGTCCCGCCGGGCTGCGTGGGCTCGTCATCGCCAACGCCCCCGCCTCCTATCCGCTGTGGCTCGAGGAAATGGCGGTGCTGCGTGCCCAGTTGCCACCGGGCGTCAACGAGACGCTGCTGCGCCACGAGGCCGCGGGCACGACGGACAGCGAGGAGTACTACCAGGCGATGACGCCGTTCTACGAGAAGCACGTGTGCCGGCTCAAGCCGTGGCCGCGCGAGTACCAGGCGTCCTTCTACGAGGTCTACAACGACCCGACGGTGTACTACAGCATGAACGGCCCGACCGAGTTCCACGTGATCGGCAGCCTCCGTGACTGGGGTGTGGAGGACTGCCTGCCCGACATCGCGGTGCCCACGCTGATCCTCTCAGGCCGGCACGACGAGGCCACCCCCAAGACCGTCCAGCCCTATCAGGACCTGATACCGGACTCCCGTTGGGTGATCTTCGAGGATTCGAGCCACCTGCCGCACCTGGAGGAACCGGAGGCTTTCCACGAGGTCCTGACCGAGTACCTCAAGGGCCTTTAGCCGCGCCTCCCGGACGGTGCCCCTAAGGGGGCGATAGGGGTTCTTGACATGACGACACGGGAACAGACTGGTGGCCATGGAGACTGACAACCGGACCGGCAATGCCCTGGTGTTTCCGGGGATGGGGCCTTCCCCGTTCTCCGACGTGGCCAAGTTCATGCTGGTCAACCCCTTTGCCCGGCAACTCTTCGCCGAGGCCGACGAGGTTCTCGGATACTCCCTCTTCGACCGTTTCCGGCAGGCGGAGGGTGACTATTCCGAGTGCGCGCAGATCGCCTTCATGGTGAACTGCCTGGCGCTGGCGGGCTGGGCCGAGAAGGAGTTCGGCATCGAACCCGACTTCTGCGCCGGGCCCAGTTTCGGTGGCAAGGCCGCCGCGGTGCGCTCCGGTGCCCTCTCGTTCGCCGACGGAGTGCGGTACACCTCGCGCTTCGCCCGCTGCCTCGACGCGTACTTCGCCGAGGAGTACCCGGACGAGGTCGCCACCCTGTCCTTCGCACGGACCCCCCGGGCCGTACGGGACGAGGTGCTGGCGGAGCTCGCCGAGCAGGGCGAGTGGCACGACGTCACCTGTGTGGTCGACGAGGACTTCCACATGGTCACGCTGGCGAAGTCCCGCATCGACTGGCTCTCCGAGCGACTGCGTGCCGCCGGCGGGATGCCGCTGTACGTGATGGAGCCCCCCATGCACTCGCCCGCGTTCGACGGGCTGCGGCGCAGGGCGGAGGCCGAGGCCATGGCCGGGCTCACGTTCCGCGACCCGGTGATCCCCGTCGTCACCGACCACGGCGGAGCCGTTCTCACCACCGGCGAGGAGGTGCGCACCATGCTGCTGGACGGCTGCGTCCGCCCGGTGGACTGGCCCGACACGCTCGCCTCGCTCCGCGACCGGGGGGTGGGGCGGATCTGTGTGGCCGGCCAGGACGCGTTGTTCGGACGAGTCTCCGCCGCGGTCAGGAACTTCGAGGTCATCAAGGCCGACCCGCGCCTGGCCATGCGCCCGCGCCGCCGGACCGCAGCCGCCTGAGACACGCCGGGCCGCCCCGCCGTTCCTCATACCTCCCCCAGTTCCCCGTGTTTACCCCGGAGGAAGAATGACCGAGCATCAGAGCCCCGCCCTGCACCAGCGCTTCCTCCGCGGGCTCGCCCTGTCCCCACAGCGGCCGGCGCTGCGCATCGGGTCCCACAGCGTGACCTACCAGGAACTGCACGAACAGGCCCTGACCCTGGCGGGCTCCCTGGGCTCCGCGAAAGTGGTCGGCGTGCTCGCCGGAAAGACCGTCACGGCGTACGCCGGCATCCTGGCCGGGCTCTACGCGGGCGCGACCGTCGTACCTCTGCACCCCGACTTTCCCGCCGACCGCACTCGGCGGATGCTGGGTCTCTCGGGCGCTGCGGCCCTGATAGCCGACGAGCGGGGCCGCGCGGTGCTCAGCGAGACCGACGGGGACGGCCCGGGCATCCCGGTCGTCGAACCCGACCCCGCCCGGGCGCTGTCACAACCGCGTCCGGTTCATGCCTCCGACATCGCCTACATGCTGTTCACCTCGGGTTCCACCGGGCGGCCCAAGGGGGTGCCGATCACCCACGGCAGCACGCACCACTACTTCGAACTCCTCGATTCCCGCTATGACTTCACGCCCGAGGACGTGTTCACCCAGACTTTCGACCTGAACTTCGACTGTGCGATGTTCGACCTGTTCTGTGCCTGGGGAGCGGGCGCCATCGTCGACGTGGTGCCACCGGGCGCGTACCGCGACATCCCGTCCCACGTCGCCGAGCGGGGCATCACCGTGTGGTTCTCCACACCGAGCGCGATCTCCCTCATCCGCCGCATGGGAGGCCTCCGCCCGGGCGCACTGCCCACCCTGCGCTGGAGCTTCTTCGCGGGCGAGGCGCTGCGCTGCGCCGACGCCGCCGAGTGGCAGACCGCGGCCCCGGCCTCGATGCTGGAGAACATCTACGGGCCGACCGAGCTCACGGTCACCATCACCGGGCACCGCTGGGACCCGCAGACCTCGCCCCAGCTGGCCGTCAACGGACTGGTCCCGATCGGCGCCGTGCACGAGGGCCACGACCACGTGCTGCTCACCGAGGACGGCGCCGAGGCCGACAGCGAGGGCGAGTTGCTGATCACCGGCCCGCAGATGGCCTCCGGATACCTCGACCCCCAGGACGACCAGGGGCGCTTCACCGAACGGGACGGGCGTGTCTGGTACCGCACGGGAGACCGGGTGCGCCGACTGCCCGACGGCCAGCTCGTCTATCTGGGGCGGCTGGACTCCCAGGTACAGGTGCAGGGCTGGCGGGTCGAACTCGCCGAGGTGGACCACGCGCTGCGTTCCTGCGAGGGAGTGGAGGACGCGGTCACCGTGGCCAGGCCGGTGGACGGCAGCACCGAACTCATCGTCTTCTACACCGGCCACGCCCGCCGTCCCGCCGAACTGGCCCGGGCGCTGCGCGAGGTCCTCCCCAAGGGCATGCTGCCCCGGCACTTCGAGCATGTCGCGGAGTTCCCGCTCAACTCCAACCGCAAGGTCGACCGTCCGGTGCTCGCGGCCCGGGCGGGCGAGCTGCTCGGCGTGGCCCCTGCGGGCAGGCGGTGACGCATCCGAACCCCGGCCCGGCTCCCCTCCGGGCCGGGCCCTGAGCGGGGAAGGCGTCCTCACCCGTCCGTGAACCGCCCGCTGCCCGGCGTCGGATCCGCCGGCAGGCCCCGCGGAGACCGGGCCGGGCCGGCCTTGCTCTTCCTGCCGCACTCGCCGTACCGGTAACGCACCGGCCCCCCGCACCGCTATTTCGGGCCGTAGGCGCGACAGGCCCTCTCGTGGAGTGCGGGGCCGCTGCACCAGACTCGGCGGCATGACCACGCACGACACAGCCCCCCACACGGCCGGAACCGCCAGGAAACACCGCGGTCTGCTGAACCCCGCGCGCGCCGCGGCCAGGATCCGCACCGGCACTCCGCGGGCCGGCACACCTTCCGTGCCCGGCCCGGAGGCCGTGCTCGGCCCACAGGCACAGCCACTGACCGATCTGGACCGCGTCGGCCGGATGATCGGAGAAGCGCGCGTCGTCGGCATGGGCGAGGCGAGCCACAGCGCCCACGAGTTCTTCACCCTCAAGCAGCGGCTCTTCGCTCACCTCGTCACCCACAAGAGCTTCACCACCTTCGCGCTGGAGACCAGCTGGAGCACCGGCTTGCGGCTCAACGCCTATGTGCAGCACGGCATCGGCGATCCGGAGCGGATCATGGAACAGGAGTTCCAGGGCCAGTACGTCTTCTGGAACACCGAGGAGTACCTCGATCTCATCCGCTGGATGCGACACCACAACATCAGCCACCCCGGCGACCCGCAGCTCCGGTTCGCCGGCATCGACCTCGGCTACCCGGGTCCCGAGGCCTTCACCCAGGTCGTCGACTACGCCGCGGCGTGCCGGCCCGGCCTGGCCCACCGCATCGAGGAACTGTACTCGGGGCTCAGGCCGGCCGAGGGCACACAGGCCGGCCCCTGGATGCGAGGGCAGCTGACCCACGACCCCGCTCGCCGCCGGGAGCAGGCCGAAAGCGCCCGGGAGGCTCTGCACCTGCTGTACGACGAGGGACGTCCCGGCCCCGACCACGGCGGCGCCCGGTCCTACGACTGGGCCGTGCAGAACGCCACGGCCATCACGCAGACCTTCACCGCGTACGCCTTCCCGGACGAGGACTTCGCGCAGCGCATGCGCTACCGCGACCGGGTCATGGCCGCCAACACCGCCTGGCTGCTACGGCGGCAGCACGGCGGGACCCTCCTCGCCGCCCACAACAGCCATGTCGCCTACACCAGCGACAACCCCCGGCAGTTCCCCCAGCCCGCCGGCGGCGTCCTGCGTGAACTGCTCGGCAGCGACTACGTGAACATCGGGATGACCTTCAACCGGGGCACCGTCAACGCCCTGCCCGACCTCGCGGCCCAGGAACCGAGGACGTACACCGTCGTACCGGCGCCCGACGGCCACAACGACCATGTCCTGGACCAGGTGGCGGCCGGCCCCGGATTCGCCCTGGACCTGCGCACCGCCGGGCCGGCCGCACACACCTGGCTCAACAGGCCGCGTCCCACGCGTTCCTGCGGCCTGTACTGGCCCCCGGACGATCCGGACGTCGCCCTCGGCCGCTCCTACGACATCCTCGTCCACCTGCACGAGGTCGAAGCGGCACGCCTGCGGTGACCCTCCCGCCCGGCGGCGCGGGTGTCCCCGGCGCCACGACCGCGGTCCCGGCCGTCACCCGCGCCCTCACCGCAGTCGGCCTGCGTCCCTCCGCCGGGGTGGTGCCGGCACCACCCCGGTCGGCCGTTCAGCCCCATGGCCGCCGCCGGGCAGCGCGGGAGATGCTCGATGCACCGGCCGGGAACACCGGACCGGTTCACGGAGGACCAACCCGCCGAGGAGGGCACTCATGCGCGTCGTACCGGGCGAGGGAGTGACGAGCACAGCGCTGGCGAACGGCCGGATCACGCTGCGGGCCGAGGGCCGCACGGACCGGTTCCGCTGCACACCCCTCGCGGCCATGATGTGGTTCGAGCTGCGCCGCAACGACGGTTTCGTCGACCTGACCGTCGAGACCCTGGCCGGCCTGTGGAAGACCGACGCGAAGAAGGTGCGGGCGGTGCTGGACGGCTGGTCCCGCAGGCTGATCGCCGACGGCTGGCTGCGGGCGGAGCACTAGCGTGCCGGCCCGGCCGGCCGGGCCGGCACAGTGAGTCCGCGGTGAGCACCCGGTGAGCGCCCGGTGAGCGCCCAGCGCCACGGTGGGTGCCGTACCGGCTCCGACGGGGAGTCGGACGCATCCGAAAGGGAGCGGAACCATGGGTGAACTGCGGGGCAGGACCGCACTGGTGACCGGCGCGTCCAGGGGCATCGGCAGGGCGGTCGCGCTGCGGCTGGCCGCCGAGGGTGCGTACGTCGCCGTGCACTACGGCAGCGACGAGCGGGCCGCCGCCCGGACGGTGGAACGGATCGAGAAGGAGGGCGGCCAGGCGTTCTCCGTTCAGGCCCGGTTCGGCGAAGAGGGCGCCGTCGACCGGCTGTTCCAGCAGCTGACGGACCGACTCCCCGGACATGGGCTGGACGTCCTCGTGAACAACGCGGGCATCAGTTCCCACCACCCCATCGCCCAGGTCACCCCCGAGGAACTGCGCCGCCTGTTCGAGATCAACGTCAGCGCCCCGTTCTTCGTCACCCAGCGCGCCCTGCCCCTGCTGAACGACGGCGGCCGCATCATCACCATCGGTTCCATCGCCAGCCGGTTCGCCGTCTCCCTCCAGATCGGCTACACCCTGAGCAAAGCGGCCGTGGAGGCCATGGCTCCCACCCTCGCCAACGAACTCGGCCGGCGCGGCATCACCGTCAACACCGTCGCTCCCGGCGCCATCCGCACCGACCTCACCGCGGGATTCACCGCCGTCCCCGAAGCCGTGGCCGAACTGGAGGCCATCACCGCCCTCGGCCGCCTCGGCGAACCCGAGGACGTCGCCGACGTGGTGGGCTTCCTCGCCGGCCCCGCCGGCCGCTACGTCACCGGGCAGACCATCGACGTCTCCGGCGGCACCTACCTGGGCCCGATCGTGCCTGCCTGAGCCCCTCGGCGCGGCGTCGCTGCTGGATAATCCCCGGTATGCGGTTCTGCATCCTCGGCGAGACCCGGGCCCACCGTGACGACGGAACCGCCGTCCCGCTGGGCGGACCGGCGCGCCGCGCGCTGCTCGCCCTGCTGCTTCTGCGCCCCGGCGCCGTCGTACCGGCCGAACGCCTCGCCGAGGAGACCAACCCGGCCGCCCCGCTGTCCGCGCACGCCCTGCAGTCCCAGGTGTCCCGGCTGCGCGCGGCCCTCGGCTCCGCCGCACCCATCGAGCGGACCGGCGCCGGTTACCGGATCGCCGTGCCGTACGACACGGTCGACGCCGGCCGGTTCGAGCGGCTGACCCGGGACGGCCGCGACGCGCTCACCACCGGTGACCCCGCCGGCGCCGCTGCCCTCCTCCGTGAGGCCCTCGCCCTGTGGCAGGGCCCGGCCCTCGCCGACCTCCCCGACTCCGCGACCGCGCAGGCCGCCGCCGTACGCCTGGAGGAGCTGCGGCTCACCGCCCTGGAGGACCGCCTTGAGGCCGACCTCGCACGCGGTGAACACCGTTCGGCCGTGGCCGAGTTGCGTGCACTGGCCGGACGCCACCCGCTGCGCGAACGCCCCGCCGCGCTGCTGATACGGGCCCTCGCAGCCGACGGCAGCCGAGCGGCGGCTCTGACTGTCTACGAGGACACCCGGCGGCACCTCGCGGACGAACTCGGCGCCGACCCGTCCCCCGAACTCACCGCCCTGCACCAGGAGTTGCTCCGCTCCTCCCCGGGCAGGCCCACCCCCGCCAGGCCCCCGGCCCAGCTGACCGCGCTCATCGGCCGTGACAGCGAGGTCGGCGAACTGCACACAGTGCTGCAACGGGCCCGCCTGGTCACGCTCACCGGACCGGGCGGCGTAGGCAAGACCCGGCTCGCCGTCGCGGCCGCCGGTGCCGAGCCCGGCGAGGTGTGCTTCGTCCCGCTTGCGCCGCTGCGCGACCACACGGCCCTGCCCGAGGCGCTGCTGGCGGCACTCGGCTTGCCCGGAGCAGGCCTGCACCTGGGCGCCGACGGCCCGGCGCCGGCCGACCGCCTGGCCACGGCCCTGTCCGACCGGGCCCTGCTGCTGATCCTGGACAACTGCGAACACCTCCTGGACGGCGCCGCCACCCTGACCGCCCGGCTGCTGACGGCCTGCCCGCGGCTACGCGTCCTGGCCACCAGCCGGGAACCGCTCGGCATCATCGGCGAACATCTGCACCCGGTACGGCCGCTCACCCCCGATGCGGCCGTGCGTCTGTTCACCGACCGCGCCGCCGCGGTACGCCCCGGCCTCACCGTCGCCCAGGACACCGTACGACGCCTGTGCGCGGCCCTGGACAACCTGCCGCTGTCCGTGGAACTGGCCGCGGCCCGGCTGCGCACCCTGGACCTCGACGATCTCGTCCGATGCCTGGACGACCGGCTCGGCATGGCCGCCCGCGGCGCCCGTACCGCCGACGGACGCCACCGCACCCTGCGCTCGGTCGTCGGCTGGAGCTGGGAACTGCTCACCGCACCCGAACGCCGTGCGGCCCGCCGCTTCTCGGTCTTCGTCTCCGGCGCCACCGCGCCCACCGCACGGCACGTCTGCGGCACCGACCCGGACATTCTGGAATCCCTGGCCGACAAGTCCCTCCTGGAGCACACCGACGGCCGCTACCGCATGCTGGAGACCGTCCGTACCTACGCCGCCGAGCAACTCGACGCCGCCGACGATCCCAGCGCCGTCCACCGTGCCCACGCCCAGCACTTTCTCGACCTGGTCCGCACCGCCGACGCGCAGCTGCGCGGCGCGGACCAACTCGACTGGCTGGCACGGCTCACCACCGAGCACGACGACCTGATCGCCGCCGTCGGCCGCTCGGTGGCCGCCCCCACCCCGGAAACCGCCCTGGCCCTGATCGCCGCCGCGGCGCACTACCTGTGGATCCGCGGCATACCCGCCTGCGCCGCCCCGTACGCGGCCGCCCTGCTCGACACCCTGGACGGCGAACCACCCGCCGGATTCGAGGAGGAGTTCGCGGTCTGTGTCCTGCTGGCGGCCGCCGGCCCCGACGGCCGCCCGGTGTGGCAGCGGTACCGGTCCCGCGCCGAAACGGCCCTGGAGACCGTATGGTCGGGCACCCGGCAGGGCCGCCACCCGGCCGCGCTGCTGCAGTGGGTGCTGCGCAGCGCGGCGGACGGCGACCCGCACCGCGCCCACGCGCTGATCACCGCCCACCGCACCGCATCCGACCCCTGGTTACGGGCCGTCGCCCAGTACGTCGCCGCCTTCGGCGCCCTCGGCGAAGACGACGAGGGCGTATTCGCCGAGCGCGCCCTGCACGACGCCGTCGACGCCTTCCGTGCCGCCGGCGACCGCTGGGGCACCGCCCTCGCCCTGGACGCCCAGGCAGCCGTGGCCGGCGCCCGCGGCGACCACGGCCGGGCCGTGGCCCACACCGAGGAGGCGCTTGCCCTCACCGAGCGGCTCGGCGCCATCGCGGACAGCGCCGACCTCCTCGTCGCCCGTGCCGACCACCTGGCCGACACCGACCCCGGCGCGGCGCGCGCCGACTACACCCGCGCCGCCGCCCTGGCCCGCCGTGCCGGCAACCCGGCCTGCCTGGCGGCGGCCATGCGCGGGCTCGCCGACCTGGCCCTCGGCGACGGCGACCCGGCAGGGGCCGAACGCCTGTACCGGGAGGCGCTCGAACGGCTCGACCCCCACTGGGTCAGGAGCCTCGGCAACCGGGTCCGCACCCTCGCCGGCCTCGCCCGCGTCGCCGAGGCCCACGGCGAGCTGCCCACCGCCCGGTCGTACTACCGCCGGGCGGCCGAGGCGATGTCCCTGCCCGGCGCCGCCGCTCCCGTCGTGCTGCGCCTGCTGAACCTCCCGGAACCGCTGCGCACGGCGGTCCTCCGCGGCTGACCACCGGACACCCGCACGGACCCGAGTGCCGCTCTATCGCTCCTGGTTAGCCTCCGCACAGCCGCACCGCCCGCCGCCGCGATGGCGCTGTCGTCCGTACTGACAGGAGCCGACACACATGTCCGTGGAAACCACTGCGCCGCCCACGGGCGGACCAGCCGCCAAGGAGATCCGCCGAGTCGGCCAGGTCGTCATCCGGTTCGCGGGGGACTCGGGTGACGGTATGCAGCTCACGGGTGACCGGTTCACCTCGGAGACGGCGTCGTTCGGCAACGACCTGTCGACCCTGCCGAACTTCCCCGCCGAGATCCGCGCTCCTGCCGGCACGCTGCCGGGGGTGTCGTCGTTCCAGCTGCATTTCGCCGACCACGACATCCTCACCCCGGGGGATGCGCCGAACGTGCTGGTGGCGATGAACCCGGCCGCGTTGAAGGCGAACATTGGGGATCTGCCGCGCGGGGCGGAGATCATCGTGAACACGGACGAGTTCACCAGGCGGGCTTTGCAGAAGGTCGGCTACGAGGCCTCCCCGCTGGAGGACGGTTCGCTGGACGGCTACAGCCTGCATCCGGTGCCGTTGACCACTTTGACGGTGGAGGCGCTGAAGGAGTTCGACCTCTCGCGCAAGGAGGCCGAGCGCAGCAAGAACATGTTCGCGCTGGGTCTTTTGTCGTGGATGTATCACCGGCCGACCGAGGGCACGGAGAGGTTTCTGAGGTCGAAGTTCGCGAAGAAGCCCGAGATCATGGCGGCGAACATCGCGGCGTTTAGGGCGGGCTGGAACTTCGGGGAGACGACGGAGGACTTCGCGGTCTCCTACGAGGTCGCCCCGGCGGCCGCCGCGTTCCCGACCGGCACCTACCGCAACATCTCCGGCAACCTCGCCCTGGCCTACGGCCTGATCACGGCTTCGCAGCAGGCGGATCTGCCGCTGTTCCTGGGCTCGTATCCGATCACTCCGGCCTCGGACATCCTGCACGAGTTGTCCCGGCACAAGAACTTCGGGGTGCGGACCTTCCAGGCGGAGGACGAGATCGCGGGGATCGGCGCGGCTTTGGGGGCGGCGTTCGGTGGCTCGCTCGCGGTGACGACGACTTCCGGGCCGGGGGTTGCGCTCAAGAGCGAGACGATCGGGCTGGCGGTGTCGCTGGAGTTGCCGCTGCTGGTGGTGGACATCCAGCGCGGCGGGCCGTCGACGGGGTTGCCGACGAAGACGGAGCAGGCGGATCTGCTGCAGGCGATGTTCGGGCGTAACGGTGAGGCGCCGGTGCCGATCGTGGCGCCGAGGACGCCGGCGGACTGCTTCGAGGCGGCGTTGGAGGCGGCGAGGATCGCGCTGACCTACCGCACCCCGGTGATGCTGCTCTCGGACGGGTATCTGGCCAACGGTTCCGAGCCGTGGCGGATCCCGGACCTGGAGGAACTGCCCGATCTGCGGGTGCAGTTCGCCTCCGGCCCCAACCACACCCTGGCCGACGGCACCGAGGTGTTCTGGCCCTACAAGCGGGACCCGCAGACCCTGGCGCGGCCGTGGGCGGTGCCGGGGACGCCGGGTCTGGAGCACCGCATCGGTGGGATCGAGAAGCAGGACGGCACGGGGAACATCTCCTACGACCCGGCCAACCACGACTTCATGGTCCGCACCCGCCAGGCCAAGGTCGACAACATCGCGGTGCCGGACATCGAGGTCGACGACCCCACCGGCGGCGCGAGGACCCTGGTGCTGGGCTGGGGCTCGACGTACGGGCCGATCACGGCGGCGGTCCGCAGGCTGCGGGCGGCCGGCGAGTCCATCGCCCAGGCCCACCTGCGCCACCTCAACCCCTTCCCGGCCAACCTCGGCGAGGTTCTCAAGCGCTACCAGAGAGTCGTCGTGCCCGAGATGAACCTCGGGCAGCTGACGACGCTGCTGCGCGCGCGATACCTGGTCGACGTGGTGCCCCACAACCAGGTCAACGGCATGCCGTTCAAGGCACAACAGCTCGCCAAGGTTCTGCAGGAGGTGCTCCGTGCGAACTGAACTCAAGCTCATGGCCAAGGACTTCAAGTCGGACCAGGAGGTGCGCTGGTGCCCGGGCTGTGGTGACTACGCGATCCTGGCCGCCGTCCAGGGCTTCATGCCGGAGCTGGGGCTGGCGAAGGAGAACATCGTCTTCGTCTCCGGCATCGGCTGCTCCTCCCGCTTCCCGTACTACATGAACAC
>NZ_JBSFJZ010000091.1:0-14385 GCF_053598315.1 Streptomyces sp. NPDC001153 | reverse complement strand
GCACGCTCACGCAGCTCGGCAGGATAAGGGGACGGACGGGCCATGACTCGATCCTCTCAGGGAATCGAGCCTCCATCAGACCCGGAGCGGTTCACTTCGCCCGGCGCGTCCGTCAGTGAGGCGGTGCGGTTGGGCGACGGTTCGAGGCTGGAGGACTCGTGTTGAGGAGTTCTGGAAACGCGTCTGTCGGTACTTGCGTCTGACTCATGAAGGTTGTCCCAGAAGTCATGGGGTGGAGCAGGTGCCGAGCGCCCTGGCCAGTCGCTGGCTTTGGTCTCGAGTGATGCCCATGGTGAGGCGGACTCCGCACCGCGGGCTGCCGGGCTTGTCGCAGTACAGGATGCCGGGAGCGGGGTCCCAGCTTCCGGAGAGCGGGGAGGCCGAGGACAGCGACCATCGTGCCGGCTCCCACAAGGGGTGATCGTGAAGGAGGGCATTCGCGAGCGAGGGAGCGTTGCCAGCGGTTACGCCCGCCCTGGCAAGCGCGTCGCCGACCAACGGGGCGCGAGCCGACGCTGGCGTCCCACCCGCTCCAGTTCTGGCCGGCCGTCTGCGGCCGGCCGGTACAGATACCCGCCCAGCACCCCCGAAAGAGGTCCCTCATGTCCACTCGTTCCAACGTCCAGACGGCCGACGGCACCCCTCGGCCCGCCCGCTCCGCACCGGCGGTCGACTCAGCCCGCGCCACCCGCTGCACCGAGGCGCTCTGCGACATCACAGAGGACTGCCGTGGTCTCCGAAGCCTTGCTGCTCAGCGCGTACCGGGTGGGCACGCCGAACACCGATCTCCTTCAGCTTCTCGTCAGCCTCCGGGACGTGGTGGACGAGGCGATCGGGGTCGTCGTCGTCCGCCAGCGCGCCCAGGGCGAGCCGCTCGCAGACCTCGAGCCGATCGTGAGGCGCACCGAGGACCGGCTGCGCAAGAAATACGACCCGTCCTCCGTCGACCGTGACCTGGCCGCCCGCTAACGGCCCAAGCCGGTCACCCCCGCCCATCCCACGGCAGCCGCCGCTGGCACGCCGATCCTGCGCCCCCCGGGTCAGCTCTTGGCCTGCGCCCTCACCCGAATGAAGGAAGGCTCCGGCCGCCGTCGGCGGGAACTCGCGAACCGATGGGCGTCCACGAGTCCTACGTCTCGCGCATGCTCTCCGACCAACGCGAAGTCTCCTGGAGGTACGTCAATGTCATCTGCGATGTATGCGGGGGTGACCCCGAGCTGATGAAGCCGCTGTGGGAAGCGGCCGCTGCCGTCCAGCCCTCGAATGCCGACGACCCGGTCCGGTATCTGCACACCTATATGCAGGGCCTGCACTATGCGCTCGCCTCACCAAACCCTGGGGTCATTCTCGCCGCCGCTCAGCACACGATCAGCGCCGATGACCTCGACCGCGCGCTGTACGGCCCCGGCGTCCCCGACTGGCCGGTGATCGACCGACTCACCGTCCTCCTGCAGAGCCTGCCCAACATCACCCGGCCTCTGTGGCGCCGCGCTCAGGCAGCCGCTGAAAACGGCCCCACCGCCACCTTCAGCTGATCTGCTCGCCCATCAGGGGAAAGGACCATGAAGCCCGTACCGCCCGCTGCGTCCGTTCTCACAACCGCCTTCTATGCCTTCTACGACCTGCACCGCCCGGCCTACCAGGCCTACGCGACCGCGCGCCTCCCACAAGAGGAAGCCCAGCTCAGCGTTACCCAGCTCTTCGACCTCGTCGCCAGCAACTGGACCTGGCTCATGACCGAGCAGTGCCCCTCCGCCTGGGCCTGGGAAGAACACACCCGAGCCGTTGCCCGTCGTGCCGGCCGCACCCCTTCACCGGCTGAGGACACCGTGCTCCTCCACGACGACCTCTGCTTGAGCATCGACCGCATCGCCACCATCACTGGTACCGACACTGCGCGGGTCACCGCACTCCTCGCTGCCGCCCGCCGTACCCCCGCAATCGAACGCATCGCGCCGGACAGATGGAGTCCCGAAGGGGTGGTCGGCCCAGGTGAGCCGACCACCCGCTTACGTTCGCAGAGTTGGGAGTGAGGGTCAGATCCAGGTGGCGTAGCTGACGGAGTCATCGAGGCGTGAGAGCTGTCGTTCGTTTCCCGGCCATGGTGGTCGAGCTCCGTGAGTGTTTCCTCGGTGGGCAGGCCTTCGCCCTGGGCTCACAGGTGTTCGCGGGCCCAGGCGGTGAGCCAGCCGGCGAGGACGGTGCCGATAGCGGTGGCGGTGCCGCGGACGAGTCCGCTGAGTGCGGTGCGAGACAGCCTGCGGGACAACTGGCGCCGGCGCGGTGCCGCGTGGTGTGTGCGTTCCTGGCCGCGGGTGGAAGGTGCCGTGGTCATGGTCGGCCGCCAGTCGGGTCGGTTCGAGGGAGATGTCTCGCGGCGGGCACGGGTGGGATGGATCCCCGGTCCCGGGCCGCTGACGTCTGAGAGCATGCGCAGGTCGGGAGTTTGTGCGAAAGCCGCACCAACGGCTCTGAGCAGCGATTTCGAGGATTTTCTTGATGGCGTTACCGCACGAAGAGCAGGGGGAGCGCAGACGTGGTCGGCCCCGTAGGAAGCCGCCTGCCGAAGCACTGGAGACGGCGGTGGGCAAGTGGGCCGGGTACGCCCGGGAGGCTGTGGATGGAACCTGGCCGTTGCGCCGGGATGCCGAGCAGGCCTTGGGGACGGAGCACGCGCGGTTGTCGCGGCTGCTGCCGGGTGAGGGCCTGCCGCCCAAGGAGTGGCTGGACGCCCTCCACGAAGCCCGTGAAGCCGCGACCGCAGGGTGCCACAGCAGGAACGCGACAGTGCCTACGAGTTCTACATCGCCGCGTTGGAGACCGAGGAGGCCCCGGAACGCGGCGACCGGGAACGACCCAGAGCCATCGGGTGGAGGCCGCGGCGGGCCTCGGTGCGGTACGAGCTGGAGCGGCAGCTGGAGCAGGCCCGTCAGCAGGAAATGGGAGGCGACGTACCAGCTTCGGCAGGCCGAGCAACAGTTGGTAGTCCAGGAAACGCAAGTGGAAGAGATCTGGACAGGATCACTGCGGCAGTCTCCATTCCCGACCCGCCGCGTGCGGCAACCGCCGCTGAACTTCGCGGTTTGCAGAGGCAGCTGACGTCCCGTCGACGCCAGCGCTCGTCTACCCTGGCCCGGCTGCAACGCCGCGACCCGCATCCTCGGGCTCGTCGGTCCGGTCGTTTGTCAACAGCCATTTCCTTCTGGCTCTTCAGCACTTTCCGTGAACGCCGGTGTCCTGTGACAGCGAAGGCTGAGCGTTGTCACCGAGGTTGATGGCCACTAGGTTCGTGCCATCGAAGGTTGAGTGACTGGGGGCTTGGGAGCGGTACGTGTCCTCGTTGGATGAGTTGCGGGCCCTGCTGGGCAAGCCAGTTCACCGGCAGTCCAACCCGGATGACTGGATCGAAGTGGAGCGATATGTAGGGTCCGCTCTGCCCAGTGACTTCAAGGCGTTTCTCAACGCCTACGGCACCGGGGTCATCTCCGGCGAACTCGTTGTCTTCCACCCTCGTGGAAGCAGCCCGCTGTTGGAGCGCATGCGCAAGACCAATGAGGTTTTCGCTGAGCGCCGAGCCAGGGCCCTCGGCAGCGGCGACTCCGAGCACATCCCGTACCCCTTCCACCCCGAATCCGGTGGGCTCATCTCGTGGGGATACGACTACAGCGGCGACGAGCACTTCTTCCTGCCCTGCGACCCCGACCCGAACCGATGGAAGATCGTCACGATGGCCCATGAAGAGGGCTGCCGCACCTTCGACGGCCCGTTCTCAAGCTTCGCCCTCTCGTTCGTGCGACGGCTGCTCGACGTCGACCGATACCACGGCCTTGAACCGGAGGCCCTGGAGTTCCTGGAGCCGGAAGACCTGGAGGAACTGGCTGCCGCTGGTGAGATCGGCCCAGTCCAACCGAGCTTCGAGTCGGCCTGACCCGCGGCGAACCGACACGCCGAACAAGTCAATTGGCGAGCAGGATGCGACGCATGAGGAGGTCGAATCCGGCTCGACCGTAGTGTTGGCGCTTGATCATCTTGATCCGGTTCACGTGCTCCTCGACCGCGCCGGAGTTCCAGGCCATGGTGAGACCGGCGGTGACGGCGGCGAGGTCCTGGCGCAAGCCCTTCGCGAAGGAGTGGAGTTCGGTGATCTCGCTGGCCGCGGCCTCGGCGAGCCAGTCCTGAAGGCGGTGGCCGTCGCGGTGCCTCAGAAGCGAGGCGAAGCTGCGGGCGAGTCGGCAGGTCACAGCAATGTCAGCGCAGCGCGTGCAGAGGTCCTTGAGCTGCTGGCCGGCTGACTCACTCTGGCTCTCAGGGCGCCCGACGATCCAGCGCGCCACGTCCGGGACAGCAGGTGCTGGCGTCGGCTGGCGGGCGCGGAGTTCCTCTATGTCGCGACCGTCCTGGACTGCTTCAGTCGCAGAGCCGTCGGCTGGTCCATCGCCGACCACATGCGTACCAGCCCGGGTGTCGGATGCCTTGCAGATGGCGGCCGCGACCCGCGGCGGGCTGGACGGGTCGCTCTTCCACTCCGACCACGGGGCGCAACACGGCTCCAGGGCCTTCGCCGACCTCTGCGACCAGCTCGGGGTCACCCGGTCGATGGGCGTTGTCGGCACCAGTGCCGACAACGCGGCCTGCGAAAGTTTCCACGCCTCCCTGAAACGCGAGACCCTTCAGGGCGCCCACGACTACGGCGACGCCGACACCTGCAGAAGAGCGGTCTTCGCCTGGCTGACCGGCTCCAACACCCGACGTCGGCACTCCGCCGACGGCCACCTCAGCCCCAACGAATACGAACGCCGACACCACACCGCTAAGCTCACGCTCGCCGCGTGATCAAAGACGCGTGTCCACCATCACGGGTGAAGGCCCAGCACCCTCTGAAAGAGCCCCTACAAACCGTCCGGCGCTAACCGCTCGACAAGCCCGCTCGCCACACAAGCCGGCATCTCGCAAGATCACATCGAACGAATTGGCCTGGTAGTAGGCGGATTCGGACAGCTCCAGTACCCAGCAGACGAACCCGGCCCCGAGGCCCACGCCCTTGAGGTGCTCGATCACTTGGTCGGCCTCGTCCGGAGACGGCCGAGTTCGGCCGCAAAATGCGCCCAGATCATAGACCTGGCTTCAAGGACTCCTCGGAACCGGGGCAGCTCACGCCCATCTCCCCGCGGGCGGCGAGCAGGACGGGGGGTCGGGCCGGGAATCGGCGAACTCGCAAAACCTCAGTAGCCGTCCATCTGGCGGAAGCGTGTCTCCGCGAAGGTGAATGCTGCCGGGCGGACGCCGAAGGGCTGGCGGAAGGCGTGGTTGAGCTGAGAGGTGAAGCAAATGGCGAAGGCGACCGCGACGCCGACGAAGCAGAGGGCGACGAGGTGGCGGGGGGACGGAATGAGGCCGAGCAACGCAGGGAAGGCGATCAGGAACGCGCCCGCGACCAGCAGCGCGATCCAGGCGATCAGTGGCATCCCCGCCTTGACCTGCGCCGCCCGGTCGGCGCGTGTCTGATAGACCGTGGCGAGCGCGGACTGCGCGGCGGCCTTGGCCGCCTGCTGGTCCGGTCGGGTGGCCGCCGCGGCGTTGATCGCGCCGCGCACCGCGTCGAGTTTGCTCCACGCCTGCGGGGCGGTGTGCCCGCGCGCAAGATCGTGGAACTCCACGGTGCGCGCCTCCTCCGTGTACTGCCGCAGCAGCGCGCGGACCGCCACCCGGTCGCTGACCGGCAGCCCGCCCGCCGCCCAGTACGTATCGGTGAGGGCGCGTGCCTCGTCGTAGGTACGCGATCGCGCGGTGGTCAGCTGCGACCAGCTCCCCGCCACCTGGAAGCCCGTCAGGAGGATGAAGGAACTGAGCAGTACACCCCCGATGAGCGAAACGGCCGAGCTGCTGAAGTCGGACGAGTCGCCGCCCGGCCTGACCCTGCCCAGCACGCGGCCGAGCAGAAAGGCGAAGACGCCGCCGCCGACGGTGGACAGGAACGAGATGACGTACATGGACATGGCGGCCCCAGGGAGCTAGCGGAGGGGAGAGCGTGGAGATGCGGTGTCGTCACCGGCGGCGGTCGCCCGGCCGGGGCAGGCAGGAGACGAGCGTGGACGGCAGCAGGACGCCCCCCATCGACAGCAACCACCACCGCGCCGCGTCGTCTTGCGCCGAGGACGGTGGTGCGTTCCCGTCCGGCACCGCCAGCACCGCCGCCGCGCTCGGCCTGGCCGGCCGGGGTGCGGGCCGGGATGACGGCTGGTGCTCCTGTGGCGCCCCGGCCGACCACGGCGCCACTGGCCTGGGCCTCGCCGCCGGGGCGGGTGGCGTGGGCGGTTTCGGCCGTACGGGCGGTGCCAGGCTCGGAGGAACCGTCCACGGAGGCGGGGGAGTCGGTCCTGGGCGCGGCGAAGAGGGAGGAGACGGACGCGGGGAAGGAGACGGTGGGGAATGCGGGGGTGGCGGGGAAGGTGGTGGCGGTGGGCACGGACAGCACGCCCCACCGAGTGCGATCGCGACCAGCCCGCCGCCCAGGAGCGGTCCGCCTGCCGAAGGCAGCCTGTCGCCCGCGGACGCGTCATCGCCCGGGATGGGTCTGTCGTGCCCGTCCTGCACGCGGATTCCGTTGCCGTCCAGCCGTACCCGAACGCCGGGTGTGCGTGCCTCCAGCACGTCCCCGTCGCCCGCGCACACCCAGACGCCGCCTGTGCCAGCCCCGGGCAACGCTCCCGGGCGCGACGCGGCCAGGGCCGGTCCCACGAGGACACCGCCCGCGACCACCCCAGCCGCGACCGCGACGGCGACCACGGTGCTGGTGAGCGGCGTCCCGCGCGCCCACCCCCGCCGCGCCAACCGCGCCGCACGACGGTGCTGAGCGGCACCGTGAGCACCGGCCGCCCGCTCCTCGGCACTCACCACACTCACCTCCACCACCGATATCCCTAATCAGAGAAGCCCGTCAGCGGGAGTTGACCTCCAGGCTCGCCCGTACAGCGCTTTCCAGAGCGCCCTCGATCCAGGCGGGTTTGAGGCTGGTGTGCTCGCCGGCGAAGTGGACACGGCCTTCCACGGTCCTGGTGGCCGCGTGGTGCTCGTGCAACTGGCCCGGGGTGAAGATCGCTGCCTCACCCAGGGCGTACCGCGCCCGGGCCCACGACTGGGTGGCTCCGTGGCCGGTGAACTCGTCGTAGACCACGCGCCCGAAGAGGCGAGCCATGTTGTCCAGTGCGAAGGCATACCGCTCGCCCGGGGTGAGCGAGTCCCACCGCATGGCGTCGTCGGACCAGGTGTACGAGGCGAGCACAACGCCGCCTCTGGACCCCTCGACCAACGAGGGGAAGTAGGTGAACCGATTGGGGCTGTCGGTACAGCACCCGCCGCCGGTGAAGCCGCCCAAGCCCTTCTCCCAAAAGCGGGTCCTGAACTCCAGCAGCACCTTCGTCGCGGAGTCGTAGTGCAGTTCGGTGATGGCTCGCCGCTTGGAGTACGAGAGCATGGGCTCGAAGTGGCAGAACCGCAGCGCGGAGAACGGCACGGTGACGATGGCGTAGTCGCCCTCGAAGACCTCTCGTGGCGGTTCGGGCCGCCCGTCGCAGGAGTCCTCACCGCCAGACTCCGCGGTCGTCTCGATCCGCACGCCACCCGCCGTGCGCGTCAGTTTGGTCATGCGCCGGCCGAACTTGATGACTTCGCGCAGCCGTTCGGTGAGCCGGTCGGTGAGGGTGGCGGTGCCGCCCTCCAGCTCCCAGTAGCGGGACTGCGGATTGATGAGCGCGCGGTCGATGAGGGCGGGGACGAGGGAGTAGTGCAGCCGGGAGGTCATGTTCTCCAGCGTTCCGGCGGCCTGGACGTCGGCGAGGCTCCATCCGCCCTGCTCGATGAGGTAGCGGTGGGTGGAGTAATTGTCGTAGGTGGCGATGACGCGAGCCCAGCGGTCGAGTTGCTCACCGATGGGGAGCGTGCTGGGCACGGTGATGGGCTGAAACGTCCTGTCCACCGCGGCGGCCATGGTGGTGGTCACGCGGCTGCCGAACGTGCCGTTGACCGAAGCAGGCATGGCATTGTACTGACGGCGCGTCATCCGGTCGCCGTTCACCTGGACGAGGGTGCGGAGCGTGGGTTCGGGCGGGGTGAATCGCGTCTGCTCGCCGTTGGACCAGCGCTCACCGGTGAAGGACTGATGGACCACGGGCGGCACCGTCCCGCGGGCCCGTGCCCCCGGAGCCACGTCCACGTTGTAGAACAGGTGGCGCCGCACGCCGAGTTTGTCGGCGAGGGCCAGGACGAGTGGATGGACATCCGGCAGGCGCATCGCCCCTGCCTCAGCGTGGAGGGTTTCGTCCTCGAATATCCCGCGGAAGGTCTTGATGCGGCCGCCGGTGCGGTTGCCGTTCGCCTCAAGAATGGTGACCTCGTGTCCGGCGGCCCGCAGCAGCAGCGCCGAAGCGAGCCCCGCGATGCCCGCGCCGACGATGAGGATCCGGCGGGGCCGGGCGGGCCGGGGCAGGCCGTGGTCGATCAGGACGCGCAGGTACTCGAGTTTCAAGTCCTCCCCACGCTGGCCGACGAGCAGCATCATGCGGGCGAGGTCGTAACTGGTGTCGGAGACCACCGCGGCGGGCGCGGCATCGGCGCCTGGCGCGAAGGCCCGAGCGGGGGTGGGAACGGCGACGGCGGCGGTTCCCGCTGCGACGGCGGCAGCGGCGCCGAGGAACCCCCGGCGGCCGAGCGCTTCCTGTGGTTGTGCTGTCACGGCCGCCAAGATAGGAGAGAAATGTAATTCCCGTCACTATGGTAAGTGAGGATTGGCGGGAAATCGGCGACTGCGTGAAATGCTGTCGTCCTATAGTCCTACTGTTTATTCGATTAGGAATTACAGGCTCCCGGTCGTCGACGCGCGATGCCACCGAACGATGCAAAAACGGTGCCACCGGCGACTGTTCCGGAGGTAAGACCTGTCTTTCGGTGGGAAGGCCCGCTACATTCTCCCGGCGGCCGATCGAACGCCGGATAGGCGAAAGGGTAAACCCGCGTCCCGGCCGCGTACGGCACTGTGCCCAGCAGAGGCGCGTTTTCACCTCTGCACCAGGGCACGGATGCCACCACGCCTCGCGCACCGTCCTGGTCAGCGGTTGTGCCTGGCGAGCCCTGCCACCCTGCTTCGGCATCTCGAAGTCGACCGCCCACCGCCGGTTCCTGATCTGGTCAAGGGCCGGCGTCTGCGGCCGGCTACACGAAGCGGTCCTGCACCGGCTCGACGATGCGGGCCTTGTCGACGTCTCCCGTGTGGTCCTCGACTCCGCCCATGGCAGGGCGAAAAAGTGCCTCTATGGCTTTCGTCAAGCTGTGGTGGGAGTCGGGGGCTCGTAGAAGGTGCCGTCTCTGAGCATGGCGAGGAGCACGTCGATGCTTCGTCGGGCGAGGGCGATCAGGGCTGCGCCGTGGTGCTTCCCTTCGCGGCGCTTCCTGTCGTAGTAGGTGCGTGACTCTGGTTGTGAGAGCGAGGCGAACGCGGCGAGGTAGAAGGCGCGTTTGAGCTGTTTGTTGCCTCGCCGGGCGGGGTGTTCACCGCGGATGGAGGAGCCGGAGGCACGGGTGACCGGGGCCAGGCCGGCGTAGGCGGACAGGTGTCCGGCCGTTGCGAGGGCGCTGCCGTCGCCGACGCTGATGAGGATGCGGGCTGCGGTCCTGACCCCGACGCCGGGCATGGAGGTCAGGACCGGGGAGATCTCCGGCTGAGCCGGACCGACGAGGGCTGACAGCGGCGGAGGACGGGCACCCGATCTCCCCCTCGCCCGTCCCCCGCCCCCCGTGGGCCGAGGAAAGGTGGCGGCCGACGTGACTGTGCGACGCGAAGCGTTCCTCGACCATGTGAAGGAACGCGGCGAACACGGCTCCCTGCAGGAGGCCGAACGCGCGGCCCGCGTGGTGCTCGCCCTGCTGGGCGCACACCTGGTCGGCGAGGTGCGCGCCCGGCTGGCGGCGCGTCTGCCGGAAGACTTCGCCCTGATCCTCCTCAACCCGCTGCAGAGCGCCGATCCGCTGCCCCCGGAGCGGTTCGTGCGGGCGGCCGCGGCCTGGATCGAGACGACCACCGAACAGACCGCGGCCTGGGACGTCAGCGCCGTCCTCTCTACGGTCGCCGACGCCGCGGGCCACGACCTCCTCAAGGAGATCCTGGTCCAGCTGTCCGCGGGCTACGACCTCCTCTTCGGCCGCCCCCAGCCCACCTGGCCAGCTACACCCCCTGGTGGTCCCACACCGGCCACCACAGACCCTGGTGACAGAAAGGCAACCACCACCGTGATGTCCGACGGGCGCGCGCCACTCCAGCAGCCCTACGGGAGGGCGTACGAGCACATGCTGGAGAAGGTCCGCTACGAAGGTGCCTACCCCACCCGTGAGAAGGCTGAGGAAGCCGCCCGCCTCCCCCTCGAAGCTGCCTGCCTCCGCGCCGCCCAAATCCTCGACACCCAGCCGCTGGGTGGCTGGGCGTTCGGCAAGGAGCTCGCCGCTCGCACCGGCGCCTCCCTGGCCACCCGCTGGGACACCGGATCGGTCTTCTCCGCCGTCACGGTCTACGCCGGCCCCGACCTCATCACCCGCATCCTGCGCCAGCTTCCCTCCGACTACGCGCTGCTGTTCGGTCGCGCCGAACTCACCCCGGCCGCATAGAGAGGGTGTGCGTGCTCGGTGCGCGCGAGGCGACCGCCGTCGCCCGCTCAGCGGCCCGCATCGACGCACCGGCACGCGCGGTCGGACGCCTGGGGGCAGCCTGTCAGGAGGACCAAGATGACAGAGCACGGTCACGATGATGCTTCACAGTTCGACGCCGACCACCTTGGGCCGGAAGAGCTTGCTCGAAAGATCAGCCAGTTGCAGAGGGAAATCGGCCAGCTTCAGGAAGCGGTGATTTCGCACGCGGTGATTAACCAGGCAACGAACATCAAACTGCGGAAGATAGCCGGACAAATTGTCGGCTGGCCCGCCAGCAGAGAGCTGTCCGCAGACATCCGGCAGGCCTTGGAGGCGGCTCTGTCCCAGACGGGCTCTGCCTGAACACGTACACGAGCCAGGTTCGGCAGCGGATCTTCAGGACCAGAGCCCGCTCAGGTCTCGTCAGGAGTTTCGACAGCTCCGCCAGTTCTCTGTTCCGTTCCTTCCGGAACCCCAACTTCGCAGGCGATCAAGGGGTCAGAAACAGGCACTCAAGCGTGCTTGGACAAGTTGGCCGAGCCTGCCTGGACAACCATGCCGTCCGTGACACAGGAAGGGCGCCGCACCCGGGTGCGGCGCCGTGTGTCGGTCGGGTGGGTCAGGCGACGCGCAGCTTCTTGCGGCGCTCGCGGGCGAGTTGGTCGCGGTAGTCCTCGACGGCCTGGTGGTAGCGGGCGACGAAGTGCGGGTCGTCCAGTCGGCCGGCAGGGTCAATGGCGTCGATGGCAGCCCGGGCGGCCGTCGGCCTCTCGTAGGCGGCCAGCATCGGGTTGATGCGGTAGATGCCGTTGCGCTGCTTCTTGACGAGGCGGGCGAGTATCAGCTCGCGCAGGCCGGAGGTGACGCTGGGGGAGTCCCCCAAAGCAACGACCAGCTGCGACTTCGCTCGTCACTGCCCGATCGGGCACGCAGAGGGGTGCGAGCCAGCGCCTGCAACGCTGTCCGGCTCCCACTTCAGAGGACCGAGAAAGCCCCCCGCTGCCGCTGTGGGGATGCGCGCCGTACCCGTTTTGGCCGCAATGCGCGGGGCACATAGGTACTAAATAGTGCATAACGGGCAAAACAAGGGAGCTCGGCCGCATGTCAACAGGGACACTTCTAGAGATCATCATCCCCGTCGTAGTGGTGATCGCTCTCATCGCGACGGCGACCATCTTGCTCATGCGCCGCCGCCACCTGCGTGAACGCTTCGGCCCCGAGTACGAACGAACAGTCGAAGGCGCCGACAACAGGCTGGCCGCCGAGCGCGAGCTCAGCGCACGTGAGAGGCGCCATGACTCTCTCGACATCAAGCCGCTGCCCAGCAGCGTGCGGGAACGGTATGTCCGGGACTGGACCAGCGTGCAGGACGAATTCGTGGACCGGCCCGACGACGCCGTGCATGACGCCGATCGTCTGGTCACTTCTTTGATGCACGAGCGCGGCTACCCCACCGGGGAGTACGAGCAGCGCGTGAAGGATCTTTCAGTTGAGCACGGCCGCACCCTCGAGCACTATCGGGCCGCCCACGAGATCGACACACTCAGCACCCAGCACAAGGCCACGACCGAGCAATTGCGCGGCGCCATGGTGCACTACCGTGAGCTCTTCGAAGAGCTGCTCTCCGACGGTGGTCAACCCCGCCACGCCCGGGCCTGAACCCGCTTACCACCGCGATTGCCGACAGATCCTGAAGGACGAAGGGACGGAGGAGACAATGGAACGCGAACACGTACCGGACCCCACCGAGAGGGCACTGTCCACCGAAGACCTGGCCCAACCCCGCGCCAGCACCGGAGGTGAACCGCGGGCGCAGTCCGAGGCGCCTGTCTACCCCGGCGAGGGCACAGCCCCGTCTCAAAACACTGCCGAAGGGCAGGAGCGCGAGGCTGCCGCAGCACCGGGCGACGAGACTCTTCACCTCCTCGCGCCGGAGGAAGAGGAGCATCTCCGCGAGCGGTGGCAGGAGATCCAAAACGAGTTCGTCGACGACCCCCAGGACGCCGTACACACGGCCGACTCCCTGGTCGCCGACGTCATGCAGCAGCTGGCCGAGACGTTCGCCGAGCAGAAGCACGAGCTGGAAGGCCAGTGGAACCGGGGCGAGCAGGCGAACACCGAAGATCTGCGCAGGGCCCTGCAGCACTACCGTTCGTTCTTCAACCGCCTGCTCACCGCATGACGGGACGCCGGCCCACGGCGAGGCCGGGCGAAGACCCGCGAGGATGAAGAAGGAAGCCGACCATGCGCCACCCATCAGTGAGAACGGTGTACCGCGCCCAAGAGAGGTTGGTTGTCCCCGGACTACGGGCAGCGTTCGCTCCAGGGCCCTCGATGGTGATGTCGACCGTGTAGTCCAGGTCCGTGAAGACGACGTTCGCCGCCGAGCGTGCGACCCCACCCCAGCGGGCGGAGGGCCGCCACCGTACTTGGCGGTGGGGCCCTCCGGCATCGCACCCGCCTTCTACGCCCAGCGCATGCCGATGCTGGAGAGCTGCTCCACGCGTTCCGGGGACAGCGTCGCGGCCCTGCTCCGCTGGTGCCCGGTCCATGCCCCGATCCGGAGCTGCCGCTCCTCTGGTCCTTGCCGACGATCGTCTCGACGTGCTTGCGCGGTACCTGAAGGTGTCCCTCGCGTTGGTAGTACTGCTTGGCGACCGCGTAGTTGACGGCCCACTTGTCGGCCTGGCTCCGGCGCGGGGGCGGCTTCTCGTTTTCGGCCGCGGGCTCGGTCCCGAGGACCTGCTCGGACAGCCACTGCTGCACGGTGTTGAGCTTGTCCCAGCTGGCCGTTTCGCTAGTCGCGGGCTGAAAGGCCCGCCGGTCAGGCGATCTTCTGGCGCTGGGGCGTCTTGCGCATCTTCACCCCGCCGACGATGAGCGCCAGCCCCGCGGCGACGATGCCGAGGTAAGTGGTGGACGGAAGGTCGACCACTTTGTGCATCCAGCCCCACTCCGTGCCGAAGAGGGTCTGCGAAGCGAAGCTGACAAGCCCCTGGGCTCCTACGGCGTAGCCGTCTTCGGATAGCGGTTCCCGGAGTTGAGCGCTTGCGGGATCATGAGGGATGAGCCCGGATGACATCTGCGTGCTGCCGGGTGCGGGCAGCGGCTGGTGCTGGTACTGGAACTTCAGCGTCAGCACCGTGCCGTAGCCCCGGTCGGCGGCGGCCAGAAGTTTCTGCATGCCCGGCTGGTCCGCGACGCTGCCCTGGTCGGCCCCACTCATGATGTAGAAGCCGCGCAGCCAGCTGGCCGAGGCAGCCTGCAACTGGGCGAAGTCGATGAGGTCGAAATCCTGGTTGTAGTTGGCGGCCAGGGCCCTGGCGAGCCGTCAAGAACTGACCCTGGCCGACCTGGAGGGCGAGCCGCTCCTGGACACCCCGACCCGCCGCCGCACCACCTCCGCGGAGGAGAAGTTCGAGCTGATCGCCTCCGGCCACGGCATCGCCCTGGTCCCACTGAGCGTCGCCCGCACCTACTCCCGCCCCCGACCTGACCCATATCCCGGTCACCGACCTACCCTCCGAGGAAACCTGCCTCGTGCCCCCCACCACGACCCGCTAACCACGGGTCCTGGCCTTCCTGCACATCGCCACCACCGCGCTCCGCAGCGCTTAGAAGTCCTAACAGAAGTGGTTGATCATGTGACTGCTGGCTTATCCGCTCGTTGGTCTGGTCGTGGGGAAACGTCAGTCGCGGCCGTGGATCGTT
>NZ_JBSFJZ010000090.1:0-14663 GCF_053598315.1 Streptomyces sp. NPDC001153 | reverse complement strand
TCACCACCAAGCCAACCGAACCCGAACCACAGATCACCCCACAACCGGAACCGAAACAGCTGCCGTGACTACACCACCCCGCGGGACATGACCCCGAGGCAGGCGACTTCATGGAGCGCGATCTACTCTCAGCGCGCCACCACCCAACTGCATGCGTACCTGGCATCTTCGACGAAGCCGGGCACCGTGCGTGGAAGGCGTTACATTCCGTCACTCGCGATCAGGACTTTACTTGCCTGCCGCCTGCCGCCTGCCACATGAGCCAATGGGTCATGTCCCCCTCACGTCACAAAGCCCCGCCAGGTGGATGCGGCGGGGCTCCGCCATCCCAACGGCTGCCCCCGAATGCAGGAACCCCCGTCGCCACCTGGCCGACGGAGGTTCCTCAGCTGTCACGTTCCTGTCACCAACACCATCGACGCACCTGGACCCCAAAGGCCCCACCTGCATGAACAGCAGCGATATAGACCACGTGGACGCCAGAAGACGGTTCCGACTACCTGTGCCGAGTCGTGCCGAGCGACGGTCCCAGGACGAGGACCGGGGCGCCTTCTGGCCCGTCGAAGCTGTATTCCAGGGGTTGAGGCGTCGTCGTACTCACGCGCCCACGTTCCCACATCGCAGGGATGGCCCCGGGCGGGGGGCCGGGGGCCGGACCAGACCCGTCGAGGGCCCTCCCGGGGAGCGCGGCGGCCTCCCGAACCATGGTGCGCCGCCCCCGCGTCTCCCTCGGCGCGCGTACGGACCGCCGGTCGTCCGCGGTCTGCGGTGCGGGACCGGGTCAGGGGCCTGATCCACCCGGCACGTCCGCCGGCGTGTCACGGCCGGCGCGCTCCGCGCGGCGCCCACGCAGCACCTCCAGCGCCACCGGAACCAAGGAGACGACGACAACCGCGGCCACCGCGGGCACGAGGTAGGCGTCCGGACGACGTACGGAGTCGCCCAGCCAGTACCCGCCGAGGACGAGCGACTGAGGCCAGGCCAGGCCGCCGATCACCTGCCAGAGGAACCGGCCCAGCACCACCGCCCTCGCGTAGCCGTAGCGGGCCGGCAGCAGTTCCGCACGGTCCGCGCCCGCGCGGAGGCGTCGGTTGCCGATCCGGGCGAGAGCGGCACGGCCTGCCCGCCGTCCGGTCCAGAACCCGGCCTGCGCACCGGCGACGGTGCCCACCGCGGCGCAGGCAGGGACCGGCAGCAACGGCAGGTGCGGCCCGCTGCGGGCGGTGGAGGAGCAGAGCAGCCCGGACTGCCTCCTACTTCTACATCATGTAGTAGCTCAGGGGCGTGCCCGCCCGGCCCACTTCCGAGCCGGGACACGACGACGGGGACCGTGGCCCTCGTCCCGGACAGGACGCGCGGGTGAACCAGCCGACCTGAACGCCCGGGGCGCGGCCGGGAGAGCAATAGCCTGAAGACCATCACCCCCGGCGCGCCCCGGCCCGGAACACATGCCAAACGGGCCCGCCGTTCCGCGGAAGGAACGAGATCCGCATGAGTACACCACCGCTCCCCGGGGTGCTCGGTGACATCGCGCCGATCCTGGACCACTGGGGCTACTGGGCCGTGGGCGGCCTGATCTTCGTGGAGGACTTCGGCGTCCCTTCGCCGGGCGAGACGGTCCTCATCGCCGCGTCGGTGTACGCGGGGGCCGGGCAGCTCAACATCGCCGCCGTCATCACCATCGGCGTCGTCGCCGCCGTCCTCGGCGACAACGTCGGCTACCTCATCGGCCGCACCGGAGGACACACGCTGGTACAGCGCTACGGCAAGTACGTCTTCCTCCCGCCCGAACGCTACGAGAAGGCCGAGGCGTTCTTCACCCGCCACGGCGGGAAGGTCGTCACCGTCGCGCGCTTCTTCGAGGGGCTGCGGCAGCTCAACGGCATCATCGCCGGCACCGCCGAGATGCCCTGGCCCCGCTTCTTCGCCTTCAACGCGCTCGGGGCGGTGCTGTGGGTCGGGCTGTGGGCGGGCGTCGGTTACGCCGCCGGCAACCACATCACCACCATCTACACCGAAGTCAACCGCTACTCGACCTATCTGCTCATCGCCCTGGGCGTGCTGGTTCTCGCGCTCGTGGCCCGCAGGGTGCTGCGCCGCCGCCGCGCGGCGGACTGAGCATCCCTTCCGAGGAAAGGTGAATCTTGCGCGTCATCGAGATGAACACTCCTCGCTCAGCCCATCAAGTTCTACAAGAAGTAGTAGTTTCCGGACTGGCCGGGGCCGCCGCGAGCGTCGCCCGGAGCCCACCCCTGCATTCCGAGCCAAAGGGCATCCATGTCCGTCCTGACCTACCCCGAAGCAGTGGGCGTCGGCCTGCTGCAAGGCGTCACCGAGCTGTTCCCCGTCTCGAGCCTCGGGCACAGCATCCTGATACCCGCACTGCTCGGCGGGCACTGGAAGCACGACCTGGACGTCTCCGCCGACGGCTCGCTGTACCTCAACGAGCTGGTCGGCCTCCACCTGGCCACCGCGCTGGCGCTGGTGGTCTTCTTCTGGCGCGACTGGGTCCGGGTGATCCGGGGCCTGGTCACGTCGATCACCCAACGTCGCATCCAGACCGTGGACCAGCGTCTCGCCTGGCTGATCATCTCGGCCTGCATCCCGGTGGGCGTCGCCGGCGTCGCGCTCGACAAGATCTTCCGCACGACGCTCGGGCGCCCCATCCCCACCGCGATCTTCCTGGCTCTCAACGGCATCGTCCTCTTCGTCACCGAACAGCTGCGGCGCGGTGGCAGCGGCCGCCGGCGGGCGGAGGACGCCGTCACACCGGACGAGGAGCACCTGAGCCCCGACGAGCTGTCGGACCGGCGGATCACGCGGATGACCATCCGCCAGGCCGTGACGATCGGCGCGGCCCAGATCCTCGCCCTCCTCCCCGGCATCAGCCGCTCCGGCTCCACCATCAGCGCGGGCATCTTCAAGGGCCTGAACCATGAGGACTCCGCCCGTTTCGCGTTCCTGCTCGCCACTCCCGTGATCGGCGGAGCAGCGCTGCTGAAGCTGCCTCCGCTCCTCGGTTCCCAGGGCAACGGCCTGCGCGGTCCGCTGCTGGCGGGCGGCATCGCCGCCTTCGTCGCGGCCTATCTCGCGACCCGTTATCTGGTCCGCTACTTCGAGAACCGCACCCTCGTCCCGTTCGCCGTCTACTGCACCCTGGCCGGGCTCGGCAGCCTCGCCTACTTCACCATCGGCTGACAGTGCGTGGCGCCAACCACGGGGTTTGGCGTTCCCCCACCCATCTTCTACATTGAGTAGAACTTCGACGGCGGCGTGCGTGCCGCCGTCTCCTGAGTGCGCCGCGCGCTCCTGCACCCAAGAGAACCGCCGTACCCCGTGACGGCGCGCGGCAGGAAAGGACCCCCGGGTGTTCCTGGCCCTCAATCCGCTGGATGCCACCTCGCTGCTGACCACGTTCGGCACCGCCGGCATCTTCCTCGTGCTGTTCGCCGAGACGGGCCTGCTCGTCGGGTTCTTCCTGCCCGGCGACTCGCTGCTGTTCACGGCCGGTCTGCTGTGCACGACCACCAAGAACGGGGTGCACTTCTCCCTGCCCGCCGTGCTGGCCGCCGCCGTGGCCGGGGCACTGCTCGGCGCCCAGGTCGGTCACCTGCTCGGCCGCCGCGCCGGCCGGGCGTTCGTGGCCCGCGCCCGCAACCGGCACCTGGCGAACGGCGTGACCCGGGCGGAGGAGCTGCTTGCCCGGTACGGTCACGGCAGAGCGATCGTGCTGGCCCGGTTCATCCCGGTGGTACGGACGGTACTCAACCCGCTCGCCGGGATCGTGGGCGTACCCACCCGTACGTTCGCGCTGTGGCAGATCACCGGCGGGCTGGCGTGGGCGGCGGGCCTCGTGCTGGGCGGCTACGCCCTCGGCTCGAGCATCCCGAACGTCGACCACTACCTGCTGCCCCTGGTCGGGCTGATCGTCGTCGTCTCCCTGCTGCCGCTGGTCCTGGAACTCCTGCGCTCCCGCCGCACCGGCAAGGACACGACGAAGCCGACCCGTAGGCACGCCGCGTGAGGATCACGCTCCTGACCCTTCGGCCGGCGTCCGCCGGGACTCCGCCGACTTGGGCGCTTCCGGCCACTCCCGCGGAGGGAGGCACCCCGGACGCCTTCCGCGTTCACCCACTGGTACGTCGGTGAAGGTGACGGCTGCTACATTCCCCAGCGTGTCGAGCACAGAGACGGTGAGCCGCTGCTCGCAGACGGCATCGCGCGGGTGGTCGCGCTGACGGAGCAGGCCAAGGGCCAGGTCGTGACGTCGAAGGCCAGGTTCACCCTCGCCGCGCCGGAAGAGGAGGAGCAGTCGCTGGAGCGGCTGCGCCGCCGGCACCGGGACCTGACGGCACACGACGTGCTCGGGGCCCCGGAGGCGCCGGTGGCCGGTGAGTGCCCGGGGCAGCGCGTGGCCGCCCGCGAGGACCCCGCCGAGCGCGTCTTCGCCGCCCTGCGCCAGGCACCGGAGCCGGAACAGTGAGCACGGCCGCCACGACGCAGGCGGCACCGGCCCGGCAGATGTGGCCGCTGTACGCCGCCGGCTTCACCACCGCCTTCGGTGCGCACGGGATTGCCGCCAACCTCGGCGGCCATGCCCGGGGCGCGGTCACCTCACTGCTCGTCCTCGGCGGCCTGCTCGCCCTGTACGACGGTGCCGAGGTGATCCTCAAGCCGGTCTTCGGCAGCCTCGCCGACCGCATCGGCGCGCGCCCGGTACTGCTCGGCGGACTCGTCGCGTTCGCCGCCGCGTCCGCCCTGTACGTCGTCGCCGGCAGCCCCGGCTGGCTGTGGGCCGCCCGCCTCGGCCAGGGTGCCGCGGCCTCCGCCTTCTCCCCGTCGGCCTCGGCCCTGGTCGCGCGGCTCAACCCGGCGGCCAGGCACGGGCGGGCGTTCGGGAGCTACGGCTTCTACAAGTCGATCGGATACACCCTCGGCCCACTGCTGGGCGGCGTCCTGGTGTGGGCCGGTGGCCTGCGGCTGCTCTTCGCCGTCCTCGCCGTACTCGGTGCGGCGGTCGCCGGGTGGGCCGCGCTCGCCGTCCCCGCCGTACCGCCGCTGCCCAAGGCCCGGCAGACGGTCCTCGACCTCGCCCGGCGGCTGGCCGAGCCGGCGTTCCTCGCCCCGACGGCCGCACTCGCCGCGGCGACGGCCGCCCTGTCGGTCGGGGTGGGCTTCCTGCCGGTGTCCGGGCGGGCGGCCGGTCTGGGCACGGTGGCCACGGGTGCCGCCGTGTCCGTGCTGGCCGCCTGTGCCGCCGTCGTGCAGCCGAAGGCGGGACGGGCACTGGACCACGGGCGGCTCACGACCCGCACGGGCGTCACGGCGGGGCTGCTGCTCACCGCCGCCGGAATGGGCTGCGCCATGCTGCCGGGCCTGACCGGCATCCTCGCCGGCGCCACCCTGATCGGCGCCGGAACCGGTCTGATCACCCCGCTCGGCTTCGCCGCCCTCGCCGCGAGCACCCCCGCCGAACGGCTCGGGCAGACCATGGGCGCCGCCGAACTCGGCCGCGAACTCGGCGACGCGGGCGGCCCGTTGCTCGTCGCGACGGTCGCCTCCCTCACCACCCTCACCCACGGCTACGCCGCCCTCGGCCTCCTCCTCGCCCTCGGTCCGGCCCTCACCGTGCTGCGAGGGCGCCTCACGGGAAGGTGATCGGCGACCCCTCCCGCTCTGCCCGGCCGTTCGCCGGGTGGGACGGACGCTGCCCGGAGGGGACTGCGCCGGGCAGGCCCGGGACGCCGTGCTCGCGCAGAGGTCCGATCTGCCGGCCGTGCTCCTGGCAGACGTCGAGGATGCGGGGCAGTGCCCGCAGGGTGGTGCGCCAGGAGCCGGTGGCGGAGGTGCAGTCGGAGTCGTGCAGCAGGATGGTGCCTCCGCCGCGCAGGTCGCGCAGGACGGTGTCCTCGACGGATCGGGGTGTGGCCCGCTTGCGCCAGTCCTCGCCCCAGCAGGTCCACAGCACCGGAGTCAGCCCGAGGCGGCGGCAGGCCAGATGGGCGGTGGTGGTCATCACCCCGTACGGGGGCCGGAAGAGCTCCGGTGTCCGGCCGGTGACGTCGGCCACCGCGTCGCGGGCGCGGGCCAGGTCGTCGTAGGTGGCACGGGGACCACGCACCAGCAGCGGACGGTGGTGCCAGCCGTGGACGGCGATCTCGTGCCCGGCGGCCGTCATCTCCCTCGCCAGCCCGGGCGAACGGACCAGCATCGAACCGAGCACGAAGAACGTGGCACGGATCCCTCGCGCGTCGAGGAGCCGGAGGAAGTGCGGGGTGGACAGGTGGTCGGGGCCGTCGTCGAAGGTGAGGGCGATGTGATCCGGTCGGCCCTGCCCGGACAGCCGCGGCATGACCGTGTTGCGCAGCGGGCCGAAGGTCGAGACCACGGGGGCCGCCTGGAGAACGGCGAGTGCGGGCAGCGCCGTGGCCGAGGCGAGCGCGGCGGCACGGGCGAGACGAGCCGGGGTCATCACCAGTCCCCGTCCAGGTAGTGGGTGACGGCGGGGAGGCGCGCGGGGGCTTCGGTGTAGGCGATCGTCGCCGCGATGCCCAGCGAAAGGGTGGCCGCCGCACCGGCGACAGCCAGGCTCGGCCGCCGTCTCGCCGGACGGCGGCTCGTCACGGGCTGTGCGCCCGCAGCGGGTTGAGGTCCGGTTCCGGCGGCGATGGCGGGTACCGGGCCGGGAGCGGAGCGGTGCAGTTCGAGTCCTGCCGCGCGCTGGGCACGGCCACGCGGACCGTGGAGGAGTTCGGCGAGCACCGGGCCGAGGTCCGCCGGTTCGCGGGTCCAGGCCGCGAGGCCCGCCTCGTCCAGGGCGGCGGCGTTGGTCCGGCCGTGGCCGGGGATGCAGCGGTAGCTGAGCACCGGCAGGCCGGCGGCGAACGCCTCCAGCGACGTCAGCCCGCCGGCGTTCTGGACCAGCACGTCGCAGGCGTGCATCAGGCCGGGCATGTCCTCCACCCAGCCGAAGGCATGCTCGATGCCGTCTCCTCGCAGCGCGTCGGCGAGGGCCTGGTTGCGTCCGCACACCACCACCGGCACCGCCACCCCCGTCTCCCGGATCTCGGCGGCGGCCCGCCGCACGGGGCCGACGCCCCACGAGCCCGCGACCAGCAAGGCCAGCGGCTCCTGCCCGGGCAGGCCGAACCGATCACGCGCCGCCCGCCGTTGCTCGTCGGTTGCGGGGGCGAACCGCGGACCGGTGACGGGGCCGACGACGGTCACGGCGGCCGCGCCCTGGGCGTGGGCCTGGGCCGCGGGCACCGCGTGCACGGCGAGGTGGGCGTCGATACCGGGGGCCACCCACAGGGCGTGCACGGAGAAGTCGGTCAGGTAGGTGAAGGCCGGCACCCTCAGCAGACCGCGCCGCCGCAGCGTGCCGAGGACCTGGCTGGCACCGGGGTACGTCGAGACGACCGCGCACGTGTCAGGCTCGAGCGCTCGCAGAGTGGGCTGCTCGGCGCCGCGGAACAGCGCCCGCCACAGCGCGCCCGGGCGCGAGGCGTGCTCGGTCGCCGCGTACAGGCGCTGATAGCCCGCCGGTGCCCAGGTCAGCATGCGGTGGTAGACGTCGCAGATCAGCCTGCCGGTGCGCGCGGGGAGCAGGTCGAGGAAGTCGTACCGGTCCACCAGGAAGCCGTGCGCGGCCAGCCGGTCGGCCAGCCCGGCCGCCGCGCCGTCGTGTCCCGCACCGACGCTCGCGGAGATGATCGCGATCCGCCGAGGGCCTGAGGCCGGCAGAGCTGAGGCGGACACCGAGGGCGCCGTCGTCGGCATCAGGTCGTCGCGTTGAGCCACGGGGGTTCAGCCTCCTGACGGGATGGACGCACGGCCGGAGATGCCCGGGCCCGACGGTGCCGTGCGCAGGACGGGGCCATGCCTCTTTCACGGCCGAGCGGGGCCACTCGGTCTCGGCAGGCGCCGTGAGCAGAAGCTACTACACGATGTAGAACTTGGGGAGCGGTGAACGAAACCTGCGGTCGTTGACCCCGCAGCGCGCATCGCCACCGACATCAAGGCATACAGAGCCAGGGTGAACAGGTAGGCGACGTATCCGAACTGCCGGCGCACTCTGGCCGAACACAGCGCGACGCCGGCGAGGAGCGCGGCGACCGAGGCGAGCACGGCAAGGATCCGCACCCCAGCCAGAAAGTTACTACATGATGTAGAAGTACAATGGACCGTCGACGAAAACAGGAAGGAGGGGGTTCACCGATGGCGCCGCGGGTATCGCGTGTACGGCCGGCAGCTCACCCTTCCTGCGACAGACCGGCGCCGCGCCGGTGACCGGGCAGGCCTCGGCGGAAACCGGGCGGCCCGCCGGAACCCGGACCCTCCGTCCGCCGTCCCGGGGCACGACGGCTCGCCTGTGCCGCGGGGCCGTCGCCGCCCTCCTGGTCGTGACCCCGGCCGCCTATCTGGCGATCTCGGCCGACCAGAGCCACAACGTGGCCGCCGCGCGCAAGCTGCGGGCCGAGCGGGCGGGGCTCGTCCGCGACACGCCCTCCACCGTGCAGCGCGACGTCTACCAGGTGCCGATCCCGGCCGGAGCGAGCGATGTCACCTTCTTCGAGGCCAACGCCTGGGAGAAGGACTCGCTGTATGTGCAGTTCACCACCACCCCCGCCGGACTGGCCGGCTTCCTGGCCCGGCTCGGCACCGACCGCGCACACCTCCGGGACGGTCTGGTCACGGACGTCGTCCCGACCCGCCTGCGCAGCCAGGTCGGCTGGCGCTTCCCGCCAGGCCACCACTGGGCGAGCACGGCACTGAACCCACGGGGCCTGCGCCCCGCCCACCAGATCACGGTGAACCTCGACGACCCGCGCAGACCCGTGGTGTTCACCGTCTCCACCATCCGCTTCGCCCACCACGACGGCACGGCACGGCCTTCCACTCCCCGCCCCGCCCCGTAGCCGACGGTCCCGGCACTCCGCCACCGAACCGGTGGGCAGGACCACAGCCACGTTTCTACAACATGTAGTAGATTAGCCGGACGGCCACCACTGATTCACCGCGATGTCATCAGCATGCCATCGCGGGCGTGGGGATCACGGCGACGCAGGGCCGTTCCGCGTCGCCTCGTGCTGACAGGGAAGGACCTGCCCATGACCGCGGCCGCCACCGCGCAACTGGCCTTCGACGGATCCGGCATCGACGGTTCGTTGTTCACCTCCGTCACGGACTTCGCCCGCGACACCAAGTGGCTGAACACCCCCTTGGAGCTGTGGACCAACCTCGGTCTCGGCGTCTTCGCGGTGCTCATGGTCATGGGCTGGTGGAGCGCGCGCCGCCGCGGCGCACGGGAGATGGCGGTCGCACTGGCCGCACCGGTCGCCGTCCTGGTCGCCTTCGCCGCCGCCGAGGTGGTCAAGAAGATCGTGGGCGAGGTGCGGCCCTGCCGGTCGATGCCCCACGCCTACATCGTCGACACCTGCCCCGCGCCCTCCGACTACGCCTTCCCCAGCGGTCACAGCACCGTCGCCGCCGCGACCGTGGCCGCCCTGTTCCTGCTCGACCGCCGCCTGAGCGCCATCGCGGCCGTGTTCGCCGTGGTGGAGGGCTTCACCCGGGTCTACGTCGGCGCCCACTACCCCCATGACGTCCTCGGCTCCGTACTCCTCGCCCTCCCGGTCGCCTACCTCACCAGCCTGGCAGTGCGCCGGTGGGCCACCCCGCTGGTCGCATCCCTGAGCACCGGCGCCCTGCGCCCGCTGCTGACCGCCGAACCAGCGACCGCCCTGCAGCACGCCCGGTAGACCCTGCGGGGACGCGCCTGCCCGTAGCGCGTCGCAACCGACACCGCCGCAGGCCGGTTCTCACGGCACCCGGCAGCGCGCCGCCGAGGCGCGCTGCCCCGTCCGCCCGGTCGGGTCCGCAGTCCGTCCTCTGCTGCGCTCATGGGAGCGGGTACGGGCCCTGATCTGAGGCCGCCCGTGCAGGGGCGAGCAGGGCCTCGGCCCCGCATGCCCTGCATGCCCTGCAGGCGAACGCCGCCGGGACCGGACCATCGCCGACGGCCAGGTCCCCGCCCGTCGGCCCGCGGCGGTGATCGCCGGAATCGCCGGCGCGGTCACCCGGCACCGCGCGCACCAGCAGCGGCAGATGCATCGGCACCGGCCGGAACACGCCTCGCCCTCGGGTCAGACAGAGGAGTCGCCGTGCAGCAGCTGTTCCAGCAACTGCTCGTCCTCCGCCGACAGTTCCGATACGAACCGGGCCAGCACCGCCGCACGGTCCCCGCCCTCGTCCAGCAGCGTGTGCATCCCCGCCGCCGCATGCCCGGCCTGGTCGTCCACGGGCGCGTACACGTAGCTGCGCCCCTCCCGGTGCCGGGTCACCAGTCCCTTGTCGCACAGCCGCGTCAGAATCGTCAGCAGCGTCGTGTACGCGGCATCGGGCACCTGCTCCTGGACCACCGTGGCCGACACCGGGCCACCGGCCGCCCACAGGGCTGCCAGCACCGTGCCCTCCAGTTCGCCCCGCGCACGCCGCCGGGCCTCCCCCCGGCCGTCCTTGCCGCCCGTCACCTGGCACCTCCCTCACTGTCCGGCCAGGCTGTCCACGATCATCCAAGCTACTACGAGACGTAGAAAAACGGCCATCTTGATCACGGGGCTGTCTCATCTCCGGTGTCGACGTGGCGGTGCTACCGGGCCTCCTCCCTCTGGGACTCCTCCTGGTGGGACAGCTCGACGTCGAAGCCGGTGACGCCGCTGCCGTCCAGGCGCACCGACGCGGCGACCGGGGCGTAGCCGCTGGCGATGACGGTGTAGTCGCCGCCGTCCAGGTCGGTGAACCCGTAGGCGCCGTCGGAGCCCGTGATCGTGGTGCCGACCACGTTCCCCGCCGAGTCCAGCAGGGTGACCTTGGCGTCGTCGAGCGGCCGGCCGGTGGCGGCGCTGACGACACCGTGGAGCCGGGCGCCGGGTTCGAGCCGGATCTCGCAGGCCTGCGTGCCTCCCGGGGTGACCTCGACCGGGAGGGCGGCCGGGCGGTGTCCGGTCGCGTTCACGACGAGCGTGTAGCTGCCGGGGACCAGATCGGCGAGGAGGAAGCCACCGTCGGCGGCCGAGGTGCCGGAGGACACGACCTCGCCGCGCACATCGGTGGCGACCAGCAGGGCTCCCGGCAGCGGGTGTCCCTCGACGGCGTCCCGGACCGTTCCGGTCAGGGCGACGGTGCCACTCAGCGCGAGATCGCAGGTGACCGGCTCCTCGCCGACGAGCACCGTGACGGCCTGCGGCTGCCGGGCACCGGCGGCGCCGATCAGCACATAGGTGCCGGGGCCGGTGACGGACATCGTGTAGGCCCCGTCCGCGCCGCTGACGGCGCGGCCGAGCTGCCGTCCGTTCACGTCGATCAAGGTGACCACGGCCTGCGGCACCGGCGCGCCCGCGCCGTCCAGCACGCGGCCCTGGACGCCGTACGACGGGGCGCCGGGAACGGGTTCGAACCGATCGGCCGGCCCGGCGACGGGCTGCGTCCCGGCGGGCGTCGTCCCGAGGAGCTGCCTCCCCGCGGGGACGGCCTCGGCAGGGGTGGTCCCAGCGGCGGTGCGCTCTGCGGCGGCGGACCCCGCGTCCGTGGTCGCGGCGGGCCCGGCGGCTGTGGTCGCGGCGGGCCCTGCAGTCGTGGTCGCGGCCGGTTCCGGGGCGGGGCCGGCGTTCTCCTCGGCGGCCTGTGCCTCCAGCCCGGAGACCTTGCGCAGCGGTACCTCCTTGGTCCACACCGCGACCAGGAAGCTCAGGACCATCACGGCCGCCGCGATGAGGAACACGAGCTGCATCGAGTCGGTGAAGCCGACCTTGAACGGCTCGGCCAGGCGCGGGTCGAGGCGCTGGATGAACGAGGAGTCGTCGAGCACGCCCGAGCCGCTTCCGCCGCTCGCTCCGGGGTGCTTGAACATCTCGAGCACGGGCGCGTTCGCGGGATTGTGCCGTACGGCCGGGTCGTGCAGCGCCGCCCGGAACGCGGGCGTCGCGTACGCCGCCCGGAAGGCCGAGCCGATCTTGTCGCCAACCGTGCTGAACAGCACGGACAGGAAGACCGCGGTGCCGGCGGTGCCGCCCATCTGCCGGAAGAAGGTGGCCGACGCGGTCGCCACGCCCATGTCCTTGGGCTCCACGGCGTTCTGCACGGCCAGGGTCAGGATCTGCATGCATCCGCTCAGGCCGATGCCGAACAGCGCCATGTAGGCCATGGTCTCCGGCAGCGGGCTGTCCCACTGCACCCGGTAGTGGAACAGCAGGGTGGCGGCGATGAGCAGCAGGGTGCCGATGACGGGGAAGATCTTGTACTTGCCGGTCTTCTGGATGATGCGTCCGACCACGATGGTGCCGGCGATCATGCCGAGCATCAGCGGCAGCATCATCAGGCCCGACTTGGTGGGGCTGACGCCCTTCACGATCTGCAGGTACAGCGGGATCATCATCATCCCGCCGAACATGCCCATGCCGATGAGCACGGACAGCAGGCTCATCTTGCTGAACACCGCGCTGCGGAACAGCCGCATCGGGATCAGGGCCTCCTCGCCCATCGCCCGTTCGACGAGGACCCACACCACCAGGCCGACCGCGCCGACCGCGTAGCAGACGCAGGCCTTCGTGGAGGTCCAGCCCCAGGTCTGGCCCTGCTCGGCCACGAGCAGCAGCGGCACCACGCCGACGGCGATGGTGAGCGCGCCCCACCAGTCGATGCGATGATCGCGCCGGGTGTGCGGGAGGTTCAGCACCTTGGCGACGACGAACAGCGCGATGATGCCGACCGGCACGTTGACCAGGAACACCCAGCGCCAGCCGGCGATGCCCAGGATGCTGCCGCGACCCGCGAGGAAGCCGCCGATCAGCGGGCCGAGCACGCTGGAGGAGCCGAACATGGCGAGCATGTAGCCCTGGTACCGGGCCCGCTCGCGGGGCGGCACGATGTCACCGATGATCGCCAGCGCCAGTGACATCAGACCGCCCGCGCCGATGCCCTGGAAGGCCCGGAAGGCGGAGAGCTCCGTCATCGAGGTGGCGAACGAGCAGGCCGCCGAGCCCGCAATGAAGATCGTGATGGCCGCCAGGAAGAAGGGTTTGCGGCCATAGAGGTCGGACAGCTTGCCGTACAGCGGCGTGCTGATGGTGGAGGTGATCAGATACGCGGTGGTGACCCACGCCTGCGCGCTGAGTCCGTGCAGGTCGTCGGCGATCGTGCGGATCGAGGTGCTGACGATGGTCTGGTCGAGCGCCGCCAGGAACATCCCCAGCATCAGGCCGCTGAGGATCGTCATGATCTGGCGGTGTGTCAGCCTGCCGGCCGGCGCCGACGCGGATATCGCTCCGGTTTCCCCACGGGCCGGGGATGCGGACGTGGTCATGCGTGCGGATCTCCTTGCCTCGCCTCGCCGGCCGGGCCCAGCCCGGCTCCGAGGCCTGTGTACATGCGGTCGACCAGGTCGCCGTCGCGGTGCTTCAGCGGACGGGGGACGGCCGTCGCCCCAGGTTCCGTTGCTTGCGGCTACCAACTGAGTGTAGATCCCGGCCCGGGCAGGCCGTGTCACATGGGGCCCCGGCACCGGAACGGCGTCCTCAGGGCATGGCCAGCCATCCGATCACGCCCGTCACACCGAAGACGGCGAAACCGATGCCGCACGCCTTGAGCAGCCGGCTCAGCATCCGGCCGGCCCCCGGTGACCACAACGCCGCGCCGATCCGTCCGCCCAGCCGCGGCATCACGGTGGAGAACGCGCCGCACAGGGCGGTCAGGCCGGCGACGAGTGCCACCACGCAGGCGCAGATCCCGGCCAGCCGCCCGGCCGTCGGGGCCACCCCGACCAGATAGCAGTGGCCGCCCGCGTCGTGCTGGACCGGCATGACCGTCCCGACCTCGTAGGAGTCGCCGATGGAGGCGAACTGGTCGACCACATGATGATCGTCGGAGCGGAAGAGGCCGTAGCAGTCGGTATGGCGCTGTTTGCCGGTGCCCGTGGTCTCGCAGGTCTCTATCTTCAGCAGCCCGGGGGTGCCGGACATGCGCGTGGAGTACTTCAGGCCGTCGGCGAGACCCACGCCCCCGCCGATCCCGAGGCCGCCGAACAGCACCCCGATGAACAGCATGCACAGCGCCGTCGCGACGCGGCCCGGCACCGTCTTCGGTGCACTGTCGGCCTTCACCCGGTGCCCCCGTCCCGCCCTCACCGTCTCACGTCTCCCCGCCTGCCGGATGCCGGTCCGGCCGGTCATGATGCCACCGGCCACGGGGCTGCCGACGCAGCACCCCGACGGACCACACCGGACCCACACAGATCATGCGAGGCGGCGGGGGAAACGGGCGGAACCGCCCGGGTCGATCGGTGTCCGGGTCCTCCATCCGGAGCCCCCGATCCTCCTCCCGCGAACCGACGCCGAGCCCCGGGAGGGGGTCGTGGGTGTGACGCCACCCATAGGACGCAGATCACGTCCTAGGCGAGGCCGTAGAACCACCACCCGACTGAGCTGCACAGAAATCTCCATAACGGCTTATTTCGGACATTCCTCCGTAGTCGGGTAGTACGTCACATCATTGCGCCTCGTCAAACCCGTGGCTAAACATTGCTGTCGTCGCCGGGAGCCACCGGCCGGACCGAGCGGGATTCCGCCGGCCCCGCCCGCTCCCGACGCAGTACGGGGCCCCGCCCC
>NZ_JBSFJZ010000089.1:0-14832 GCF_053598315.1 Streptomyces sp. NPDC001153 | reverse complement strand
TACACAACCTCGTCCTCACGGGATAGGAGCAGACCCCACCGGTCGGCCCACCGCGCCCCCAACCCGTGGAAGATCGTTTACGGGACAACCCTTAGGACGGCTTCGGCCTCGGTGATGTCGATGTCGTGGCTCTCGGCGCGCAGGTCACGAGCAGTTTCGAGGTCACGCAGGGTGTCGGCGCCGTGAACGAGCGCGGCACCAGGCTTCTGACCCGCGGAGTCGCCCGGGCTCAGCATTCCCGGTGTCCGAGGGTCAGTTGTCGGGATCTTCCTCGGCGTGCAGGCGGGTGTCGAGATCGCTCGCCCATGCGAGAGCCCAGTCGCGCAGTTCCGCGATCTGGTCAGGGCTGAGGCCGTAGCCGGCGTAGTCGGCGTCGTCCCACCATTCCGCGCCGACGAGGCGGTCGCGCAGGTCACTGAGGCTGAACTCGGCGCGGGCATGGCGGCGGCCGAGTGCCTCCAGGTCGGCGGTGGTGCGGTGACGGGAAGCGGCGTGGACGTCGATGAGGTCGCGGACCGCGCCACGCTCGGCCAGGGCCCGGACCTTGGTGCCGATCACGTCGTCGAGGGCGAGGACCGGGCCGTACTCGGTGGCGGTGGGCGGGGCTCAGAAGGCTTCTTTGAGGATGTCGACTTCGCAGTCCTCGCCTGTGGCGGGGTCGGTGACGATGAGGCGGCCGGAGAGCGGGTCGGTCTCGATCTCGCGCACGGTCCAGCCGCGATCAGTGAGGCCCGCGCGGACGGTGCGGATGATCTGATCCATCGGGGTGGGATTCTCGGTGGCGACGTCCAGGTCCTGGGAGAGCCGGTCGACCAGGCCGTGGGCCTGCACGGCGTACCCGCCGGTGATGACCAGCGGGTACGGGGTGCCAATGGCGAGAACGTCGGCGAGGAGGCGGCGGTGCAGGCGGGTCAGTTTCACGGGGCCTTCGCATTGGCCAGCTCGGGGAAGGCGTCCTCCCACGCGTCGCGGATGAAGCGGCTGATCAAGGTGCGCAGGATGGGCCACTGGCTGATCAGAAGGTCCCGGTTGAGAAAGACCTCCAGGTCCCGGCGCTGTCCCTCGGCCAGGACGGTGCGGTATAGGCTGATCCGGGACTTGAGGCTGGTCAGGTCGTAGGAGCGGCGCCCGGACCAGACGACGTGCAACGGCAGGTCGACGGTGCCTTGCGCGGGGCCGGTCAAGTCCTCCAGGCGGGCCGGCAGCCGGTGGGTATACCGGGCCCGTAGCACCTGGGGGAGTGCCTCCGACCCGGGCACGGCGGTACGTGACCAGGGCGCGCCAGCGTTCCCGCGACTGCCCCTCACGCCAGAGTCTCCAGATCTCGTCCTGCTGAGCCGGCGAAAACTCGTAGTCACGCACCTGTGCCTCCACGATCACATGATCATCCGTGGGCGGTGCGTTGCTCACTTGAGGGTGCCATTCGGGCTGCATCGGACTCCCCGAGCCCATGGGACGGGGACGGCTTCGCCGATCCCCTTCGCTCGCAGTCACCGTGTCGGAGTCTCGACCGCAATGTTCGCGTGCCCCTGCTCGACGCCATCTCCGAGCGCATCCGCACATGGCTGGGCGACCGAGCATCACGCCGTTGTCGGAGCGTCCTGCGTGTCGGACAGCGCGCCGAGCGAGGCGAGGGGTCGGTCACTGAACTGACCGACCCCGGCCTCAGCTTGTCAGTGCAGATCAGTCGGTGAATCGGGGCCGGAACAGACCCTGTCGGCCCCGCTCGCGTCGCGCCGAAGCTGCCAAATCTGGGGTGGGGCACTGGGAGGTGCGACGACTCGTGAGGCTGCCGGCAGACCGGTGAAGACGAACGGATGCTGCTCCAGCAGACGGGCCGCTTTCGCTGCGGGCACCCACTCGGCGCGGTTCACGAATCCGTCGGGGTCCGCAACGATAAGCGTATCGTCCGCCACCGTCACTTCGAAGGCGAGAACGGTCGCAGTCGTCCCAGGAGCGGGGATTTCGTAGGGGTCTCGATGGTGCGGCGTCGGATTGTCGAGCTGAGCGCAGTAGGCCAGCGTGGTCACTTGCCCGACGTGAAGTCCGGTCTCCTCCATGACTTCTCTCCGGAGGGCCTCCAGCACCAACTCTCCTGGCTCGCAACGGCCTCCCGGAAGGGCCCACGTTGTATCCGGGCCGTCCGGGCCGTACTGGCGTACAACGAGGACTTCATCGCCCCGCCTCGCAACTGCCGCAACAAGGAGTGGCGGCTGGTGGGTACTCGGCCTGGCCTCACCCACGGAATCGGGCTCTCCGGCAGCAAACGACACTCGTGTTCCCTTCTTGCATTCTCGGGCATGCCCCGCTGGGATCCAGGCTCGCACGGGCAAGATCGGGAGTGCGAGTTCGGCTTCGATCTCAGGTCCGGGGGCGACGGGCGGTCCCGCACCCCCTCAACGCGGGTTGGCCCACCGAGAGCTGGACTGCAGTTTTCCGCCTCAGGTGGGTGCAACAGACCCGCTCCTCCTCGTCGAACAGCTCGATCATGGCGCTCTGGAGCACCGAGGCCCAGCGAGTCTGGTGAGCACCGATGGTGAGGTGGATCGATGCCTCATCGTTCGACGAAGCCGCGTGGACGACACCGCGAGGAAGGTAGAGGAAGTCACCAGTCCTCATGGTGATTTCCTGTTCCGGCGTCTCATCCCCTTCGTATTTCTTCCCGAACTTGGGACGGTCGGCTAGCGGCAGCTCATAAGAACTCGTAACACGATCTTGTGGATGTGTGCTGGTCGGGCGTGACCGGTACGACGATTCCGCCGTTCGTGAGGTGTGGGGAATCGGCCGTGGATCGTGGAGGATGAACTGTGGGAGCTGATCGAGCCGTTGCTGCCGCCGTGGCCGCGGAAGGCTCCCGGCCCGAGGCCGGTGGATGACCGGCGGTGCCTGCAGGGCATCCTGTACGTGCTCTACAACGACGTCAGTTGGCCACTGCTGCCGCTGGAGCTGGGGTTCGGCTCCGGGCAGACCTGCTGGCGCCGGCTAGGTCGGTGGCACGAGGCCGGCGTCTTCGAGACGCTGCACCGCATCCTGCTCGCCGAGTTGCACGCGGCCGACGCCCTGGACTGGACCCGGGCCTGCGTGGATGCCTCCCACATCCGCGCGAAAAAGGGGGCGAGGCGACCGGCCCGTCACCGGTCGAAGCGCCGGATCCTGCCGGTGATCTCCCGCAAGGGCGCCCCCAACATCAAGGGCCTGGGCAAGCTCCGCTACGTCGTCGAGCAGACCTTCTCGCTCCTGCACCACTTCAAGCGCCTGGCTGCCCGCTGGGAACGGCGCCTCGACCTGCACGACGCTCTCGTCTCCCTCGCCTGCGGCCTCATCTGCTGGAGACGCCTCAAGAAGGTCCGCAGCAGATCAGAAGGGCAGCGGCTCGGAGCTGAGTGACTCGGTATATCCCAGGGACCACCGCCCAGGAACGGCGGCGCAGATCGCATCCAGATCGGCGCGGGTCCGGCCCCGGACGTGAAGCCAGCTGTGGACGCCCAGGCCATCTTGGCGCAGCAGCTTGCCCGGGGCAGAGAACCAACGCACGGGGAATTCCTCCGGACCCGTCCACATTGGATAGTCCGGCAGTTGGACCCGCTGAAAGTGTTCGGGCACCGCACCAAGCAGGTCCGCGGGCAGCTCGCACGCGTTGTACAGCCTCCCCCCGCCGCCGAACAGCGCCTCGCTCAGTACGAGTTCGACACAGGCCAAGGACACCCGGTCCAAGAACGGCACCCAGCCGTCCCGCGCCTGAACCAGCACCGGAGGATCGTCCCGGTCAAGGTCGGTAAGGCGCACTCCCCAGAAGGCACAGCCCTGGTTCTCGCTGCGAAAGACGAGGACACCGCCACACTCGTCATGCACGAACACCTCGTGAGGCGGCAGCAGCGGGTCCTGGTTGGCAACCAGGTCGGGTCGGCCACCCGCGAGCGTATAGAACTCGTGCAGCGCAGTCGGCAGGGAGCGGCCGAGCATCGCCTCCGTCTGCGCCAGTTCCGCCTGGGGCGTGCCGTCGTCCTCGGCCAGCGCATCGCCCCAAGCGGCAGCAAAGGTGCGGATGAATTGCCAGGCCCGCTCCCGATCGGAAATCCCGCCATCCAGAGCGTGGGCTACGTCGAAGCTGCCACTCATGCCACAGAACGTATCGGAAGCCCGAGCCGCATCGCCAAGAGACAATCAGGCTGCCAGAGAGCGCCGCCCTCCAGGACCAGTCCGTAGCTTGGCAGCTCGCCAGAGCGGCCCAGCATGGATCCGACGAACGCGATGCCTCGACGACACGACCAAGATCGTGTTACAAGCTCATAAGGCGCTCCGTACAGGCGCCACTGCTTGGAGCCATGAACCTGGGCGATGAGGACGTCATGGGTGTCATAGTGGGGCTTGAAGCCCCGTGCCTTGCCCGCAGGGGTCAGGTATACGTTCACCTGGAAGCCGGCACTGACCTCGGCGCCCAGCGCCTGAACCAGCTGCTGCAGCGGCTCCCACCGGTCATCGAGTGAGTTGAGGACGACGGTCGAGCCCTGCCGATAATGGTCGTAAATGGCTTCCAAGGTGTTCGTACGTCCTAGGGGGCCGCGCTTCGAGATCTCGGTTATCGAGGTCTCGTTACCGTCGACGACTACCCGAATTGTGTCGAAACTCGGTCCCGCCAGTGTGAGCAACCGGTCGACGTCGTCGAGGGTGAGCAAGTCCGCGTAATGATCGGGTTCCCGACGTTCGATGTGGAGCGGCTTCTGTTCCCAGTACTCATCGATGAATCGCTTGACCTCCACTGGATGGATCAAACGCTCCATGTCGAAGACGGTGTCCAGCGAATCGCGCTCGTGAGCCACGAGATCTTGCCCTTCTAACGCCTAACACAGCTGTTATTTTCCGATGCCCCGAGCGGCAAGGCCGTGGCATGCTTGAGGTCGACCGCCTGATAATTAACAGACAAATATTCAGGCGATCGACCTCGGGAGCCAGCCTGTACAGTCCTTTCAGGTTAAGAAACTCAGCCTGATTTGGACATTCTCAGCAGGCCTTTCCGTCTGCCGTAGTGGCTACTTCAATCGCCAACGGCCGACTTACCAGTCGCGGTCGTCCTTGTGGTCCTCGCCCCAGTGGGCGAGGGCGAAGTCCTTGTCACCCTTGTTGGCGTCATTCGGCGTGACAACGCCGGCCGGGTACGAGATGTTGATGCTTGCCGCGTCGAGCGAGTACTCATCAGCCATTTTCAGCTCCTTATCGGTGCCTCTGGTCACGAGTTCTCCGTGACCACTGCAAGGAAGCATCATTCGAACGGCCGACAACCACCAGGCAGTACAACCGGCGGAGTTGTGGCGCAGACCGGCACAGTTGCCCGGCAGAGCACCGAGGGAACCCAACGGTCACGGTCGACTGAACGCAAAAAGGCCCAGACGAAAGTCTGGGCCATGTGAGACTGTGCGCACCACCACCTATACAGGCAATGGTCAAATGAATTATGCCTTTGTCGGGGCGTCAGCGTCCAATTCAGCGAAGAAGTCATCTGTGATTTCCCTCGCCCGACGTTCGTCCACGATCGGCTCGCCCAGGATTCGCTCGGCCAGATCCTTGGCCAGCTTGAACACATCCTCACGCAGTGCCGCCTCGGCGACGATACGATCGGCCTCCAACTGGGCTGTGGCCGATGCCACGAGCTCGTCGCGCTGCCGCTGGCCCTCGGTCCGAACCTGCTGGATGAGGAGAGTGCCCTCCTCGGCTGCGGTCTGCCGGATGCGGGCAGCCTCGTGGCGTGCCTCGGAAAGCTCGGCCTGATACTCGGCTTGAATCTGTCGTGCCTGTGCGTAGACGGCTTCAGAGCGCTCGATGGTGCCCTCGATGGCGTCTTGCCGGGCCTCGAGTACCTTGGTAATGCGCGGCACCAAGAATCTTGCGAATGTGAAAAAGACCACTGCGAAACAAATAGCCGCAATGATGAGGTCGTTTACCTTCGGTTCCAAGGGTCCCATGGGAAGATCTTAACAGCGGCGGACAGCTGCGACCAAAGCTGACTCTCTTATTCACCAACGCCTTACCGTCGCCTTTTTGGCCTGAAATGGACCTTTCCGACTGTGTCCACGATGAAATCAAGCCACCCGAAGGGCGGATTCAAGCCTGTTGGTGGTGCTCAGTAGTTTGGCTACGTCGCGTGGTCGGTTTACTGGCCCTAACAGCTCTAACAGAATGATCTCCGGCATGACGCGATGTAACCCGTTCAACGCATCGGGCGTAGGACGATTGTGTAGTCCTCTCCGCCGTACAAGGACTCGTAGCGGATCTTGAGTGTGAGCCGCCGATTGATCAGGTCCTTGACTTCGGCGTGGTTCTGCGGGTCGTAGCTCGCGACACTCAACAAGTACTGTTCGTAGTCGATGGCGATGACCTCTCCTTGGCTGAAGGTCACAGCGGATGGGCGCACCGACAGGCGGTCTCGGACACGATCGGCACTGAGAGGGCGTCTCACGTGGCAAGTTTCGCGAGCTTCTTGTAGCAGGTCAGGGCAGCGGCCAGGCCGAGGAAGGCGAGGAAGTGCGAGCCCTTTCGTTCGTATCGGATGGTCAGGCGGCGGTAGCCGAAGAGCCAAGCGATCGACCGCTCGATCTTCCAGCGGTGCCGACCGTGGCGTTCGCCGGACTCGATGCCTGGCCGCGCGATGCGCGCGACGAGCCCACGCTCGCGCAGCCAGATGAGGTGTTCGGCGGAGAAGTACGCCTTGTCCGCGCGGAGTTTGACGGGCCGGCGCCGCCGTGGTCCCCGGCGGGACCGGACTGCGGGGATGTCGAGGATGAGCGGCTTGAGGGCGAGACTGTCGTGCATGTTCGCACCTGACACGGCGACGGCGAGCGGGATGCTGGAACCCAAACCGTGGGGCGGGTCAACCCGTCACCCGAATCTGCATCAGACCCCTCGAATCACCGAAGCAGAACAGGAGGGATGGCTCGGTGAGATCGAAGGGCTCCAAGTCAGCCTCGCCAGCGCAGAGGAGAAGCTCACCCAGCTCGATGCAGAGCAAGTCCGTCAACGCCAAGTGATCGATCTCGGCATGCCCCACTTCAGCCAGATCGCGACGCGAATCAGTACGGCAAAAGGATCTTCAAGTTAGCCGAGCCTCATCCACACGGATGATTTCCACCGACCCGTCCTGGGCCACGGGGCACGCTCTACGGGCGGCGGGCCAGCAAGTGGGTGTCGAGGAAGCCCCGCTCGGTTGCTGGGTCGTGGAGCAGCCGGGCGAACGTGACGAGGCCGGCCCCGGCCAGCAGCTCGGCGAACCGGTCCGCCGGCCAGCTATAGGCGGGCGTCACCTTATGGTCGAAGCGGACCGGCTCCGGTCCCTCGGTCGCGAAGAAGGACACCAGGAGCAGGCCCCCTGGTGCCAGGACACGCACCTGCTCGGCAAGCAGCGCGGGCAATTCCCCAGGTGGGGTATGGATCATCGAGTAGTGGGCCAGCACTCCGCCGAGTGCACCGTCCTCAATCGGCAGGGCCTCCATTCGCGCTACGTCGAACCGCAGCGCCGGCTGGGCCCGCCGGGCGTGGGCGACCATGGCCGGGGAGAGGTCGAGCCCGAAGGCGTCCAGCCCCAAGTCGTGCAGCATGGCCGTTAGATGACCGGGGCCGCACCCGACGTCGGCTACCCGCAGGTTCCCCGTGGCACGCACGAGCTCGGCGAAGGCGCCGATCATATTCCGCGCGAACGGCTGCGTCTCCAACCGATTAGCGAACATCGACGCATACAGGTCGACGACCCCGTCATAGGCCGCCCTGGTCTCGTCCTGGTGTCTTAACACGGGAAGGAAACTAACACCCGCGTCATTGGGGCCGTTCTCGGGCCCAATACCGGCCCCTTCCTCAGGACTGACCATCCAGTCACCTGATCACGGGACGCCCTCGGTAGTTCAGAGAAGAACTCGCCGCCGCACTCCACGCCGCCCTCTACGGAGACCTGGAACCCCTGCACTCTCGATCATTCCCGTGCATGCCCTTGGCGATCGGCAGACCTGTTCGGTCGACGCACACCGGTGGGAACGGGATCGCTTCTGACTTCGGCTCCGGCGGGCCGGTCGGCCGCTCGCAGTGGACATCCGGTGCCGACGCGCGCGGCCAGGTCGGCCCGCAGCGTGGTCAGTTCGGCGATACGGTTGTCGATGACCTGAATCTTCTCCTCGAAGAGCGTGGACAGCGCTTCCGCTGTGTCCGGCGCTTCGCGCAGTTTCTCGCCGGTCCGTGCGATCTCCGCCAGGGAGAATCCGAGTGCCTGCGCAGTGCGGATGTAGTGCAGCCAGGCCCCCGTCTCGGGCGGGAAGTCGCGATACCCGTTGGGTAGACGCCGACCTGCGACAAGCCCGACCTTCTCGTAGAAGCGGATCGTGTCTCTGGTCATGCCTGCCTGCGCGGCAAGCTCACCGATGCGCATGCCCCTCCGTAGGCTGCCGGGCTTGACCTTGGAGCATACTCCACTGTTTAGCGTGAGGCGTCGCCGTCACGAAACCAGCAGGAGCCTCACCGTGAGCCGTCTTCGCGCACCCTCGCATCCCGCCTACCTTCACGTCGTACGCGCGAGCGCTTGGTACGACCTGGCCGTCACAGCCGGATTCGCAACTCCGTGGACCTACGCCCTGGTACACGACGCGCTGTCGTCGTGCGGCAACGCACTCGGGCTTGGCGCTCTGCCCGAACTCGACCCGTGGCAGATCCTGTTCGCCAATCTGATGGGCTCGGTGGTGGTCGTCTGGGCCGTTCTGCGCATCGTCGGGCCGCTGCCGGAGCACGGGCTGTTCGACGGCATCGCGCGTGCCCTGTTCGCGACATGGCAGGCGTACGCACTGGCCCACGGTGTGTCGCGGCTCCTGTGGGTGTTCTTCGGCGTCGAGGTGGCGTTCGGCGTCCTCCAGCTTGTGCCGTGGAGATGGGGCCGAAACGCACACCCCGTAGGCAACGACGCAGGCCCGACCGATGGACGCCTGCTCGGCACAGCAAGCCGGTGACGTGCCAGCACGCCCACCCGTGCCGCTCACCGGTGGGCGTGTCCGCCTTCCTGTTCCCGCCGTCGTGCAGCCGCGGAAAGAGGGTGCCGATGCGGCTTGATGACTCAGGTCAAGCCTCGCTCACAGCCCTTTGCCGGACGCAGCGGCGGCGCTCTGATCTCTCCGCGGACTCCCGAGTGGTTGTCCTGGCTGGCAGGATGGTCAACATGGAGATCATTCCAGGACAAGGCGTGGCCCTCGTCAGGATCGGCGATCCGCGCTCGCAGGTTGAGGAGCGCGTCGGGTCTCCGTATCACGGCCCAGGCGGACAGCGGGCCGTCTACACCACCTCACCCACACTGGTGATCACCTACGCGGCTGACGAGACGGTCGAACTTGTCGAGATCGGCTACAGCGGCGAAGACGGCGATGCCGAAGCGCACTACAACGGGGTTCAGCTGACCCATCGCTTTCTGGATGACGTCGTCGCGGACCTCCACGCCCTGGGGCACTCGAGCACACCCTCGGACATCGGCCACGACTTCCACGCCGGCTTCTCCGTGTGGTCCATGCATTCGTTGTGGGCGGGCGACCTCGACCCGGAGGCCGGCGAGGACGACGAACGCACGGTCTGCGAAGGAGTCTCGGTGGCGCCGTATACCTACTTCGCCGAAGGATAGGGAGCGGCCGGGAAGTGGCGGGCCTGCTCGGAGAGCGAACGCACTCCGGTGCCACCCCTCAGCAGCTCAGCCGGTGTGCCGGTCCGTGGAGAGCAGCCACTGCCAGCGTCGACGTTCCGTGACGAGGGTGGCGGCCACGAGGAGAGAGACGAGGACTGCCGCATAGATGGGCCAAGCCGCCCATGCGGCGATCGCGGCAGCGGCGAGCTGGAGCACCACGAGCAGGATCGTGACCGTACCCGAGACAGGGATGATCACCTGCGCCTTGTCTCCAGGAGTGGAGAAGACGGTCGGGAGGCCGATCAGTACCACCACCGCCAAGACGGCAAGCAGCCACGAGTACTTGGACAAGGCCCAGGGAGTTGCCACCCAGGCGACGAGCTCCGCAGCGAAGCGCAGGACGGATGCGATGCGGTCGTCCGGTCTCTCCAAGTCCGCCCCCACAAGCTGTGTCGACCACCAGCAGAGGATCTTACGACCACGGATGGGGCTGTGAACATGCCGTTGTAGCCGCCAAGCGCTGTCGGCGCATCCGTGTTTCCGACGAGGCAGCGGCACCGACGCGGGGTTCGACCGTCCAACCGACCAGGGTTTGTTCCGTACAGATCAGTCACGTAGCCGTGATCGGCCCTTGCGCGGCCCCGCCCGCGGGAGTTGATGCGGGTCAGGGTTCAGGTGCATGGCACTGTTGGAGGTTGTGAACGCGCCATGATGACCCACGTCATACGGTCCCGCTGCCACACCGCCGGGAAACGGCCCTCCCGGGCCGCGGGCAGGCCAATCTCCGGGGCGTACGCCTGGTAGACAGTGACGGTGAAGTCGGTGTGCAGGGCTCGAATCTGGTATTTGGGTTCTGCCACGGGGGCCAGGGTGGACACATCGTTTCGCGCGCGCCATCGCATTACCGCGGTGCGAGGCCGCCGAGCCTGCGACAGCAGATGAGGGTGGCGGCGACGCCGACGAAGGCGAGGAAGTGCGCGGCCTTGCGCTCGTAGGGGCGGTGCGGGCGGCGGCATCCGGCAAGCCGAGCCCGCCGGCGGGGTGAGCGCGCCATCCGGTCAGGAAGCCCGTGCGGTGCCCACCGCGCGTGTCACCTCGGGCAGCGGATCGGCTCGGCGGGCCACGTCGAGAAGGGCACGCAGGGAGCGCTCGGCCGGACCCAGCCGCGGCTGCCACTGGGCGACGATACTGACCGGGCGGATCCGCCCGGCCGGCCGGAGTTCGATCAGTTCTCCCTCCTGCAGTTCCCGGCTGACCGCCAGCTCCGGCAGCAGCGACACCCCGTGCCCGTGCCCGGTCAGCCGCAGCAGCGCCGACAAGGAACCCTGGATCATTGCCAGTTGGGCCCCGGCCAGCAGGTCCTTGCCGAAGCGGTCCACCAGCATCTCCGAGGTGCACCCGGGCTCCGCCACCAGGAAGTCGTAACGCAGCATCTCCTCGGGCGTCACGACCTCCTGGCGGGCCAGCGGATGGCTCGGTGCCGCCACCAGCACCGTCCGGTCGTGCCCGACGACCGCATGGGGGCCGAATGCCCGGATGCCGTTGTCGTACTGGAAGGTCAGGTCCAACTCACCGGCGGCGAAAGCCTGTTCCAGCGTCCGCCGGTTGGCGACCGTCAGCACTACGTCCGCGCCGCCGTCCGTGCTGCCCGCTCCGTACTCCAGCGCGGCCAGCACATCCGGCATCCACACGTGCGCCAGCGACTCCTGCGCCCCGATCCGCAGCCGCGGCCGGTCACCGCGCGCCGCCCGGCGCATCCGCTCCTCCAGTTCCAGGGCCTCGCGGGCGTGCGGCAGCAGCCGGGCGCCGGCCTCCGTGAGCACCGCCCCGGTGCCCGCGCGTACCAGCACGCTCACCCCGAGATCCGCCTCCAGCCGCTTGATCTGGGCGCTGAGGCTGGACTGTGCGTATCCCAAAGCCTGCGCGGCGGCGGAGATACCGCCATGGTCGGCGACCGCGACGAGAGCACGCAGATAGCGGGAGTCCACGCCAGGAGCATAACCTCCATCGGAGTTTCCGATGGAGGTATCGGATTTACGGCGTCGCAGGCCCGGGGGCCGTCGGGACACGCTGCAGCCATGACTACAGCCGGCCCCCTCTCCCGCCCCTCCGGCGTCGCCGCGCCGGAGGCGCCCACCCCGTACAAGCTCCACTCCAAGCTGACGTTCGCCGGCATCGCCACCGGGAACCTGCTCGTCCTGCTCGACACCTCGATCCTCAACGTGGCCGTACCCGATGTGCAGAAGTCCCTGCACCCGGCCGCCGCCGCACTGCCCTGGGCCGTCGACGCCTACACCGTCGTCTTCGCCGGGCTGCTGCTCGCCGGCGGCGTCATCGCCGACCGGTGGGGTGCCCGGCGCGTGTACGCCACCGCACTCGGCCTGTTCGCCGCCCTGTCCGTGGTGTGCGCCCTTGCGCCCGACGCCGGCGCCCTCATCGCCGGCCGCGCGCTGCTCGGTGCCGCGGGTGCCGGCCTGGTGCCCGCCTCCCTGGCGCTGCTGATCCACCTGAACCCCGACCCCGCCGGCCGCACCCGCGCCATCGGTGCCTGGACCGCCCTCAGCGGTCTGGGAGCCGCCGCCGGACCCGTGCTCGGCGGCGCTCTGGTCGAACTCGGCGGCTGGAGACTGGTGTTCCTCGTCAACCCGCCGATCGCGCTGGCCGCACTGCTCCTCGCCCGCCGGCTGCCCGTACCGCCGGTGCGTGCCGCCCGCGCCCTGGACCGCCCCGGCCTCGCCCTGTCCACCGCCGGACTCGGTCTGCTCACCTTCGGCCTCGTCGAGGCCGGCATCGACGGCTGGGACTCGCCGTGGGCCCTGATCCCCATCACGGCCGCGCTGGTCTCCTTCGCCGCCGTCGCCCTCGTGGAGCGCCGGGTGGCCTCCCCGGTCCTGCCGCCGGCCCTGCTGGCCCTGCCGAAGGTACGGGCCGCGTTGGTCGCCGCCGCGGTGTCCTGCTTCGCCTACTTCGGCGGGATGTACATGTTCGCGGTGTGGCTGCAGCACACCTACCACCTGACCCCGTTCAAGGCCGGTCTCGCCTCGCTGCCGATCACCTTCCCCGTCTGTGTCATGCCGTTCTTCACCGGCCGGCTCGTCGCCCGCCACGGCCCCCGCCCGATCCTGCTCACCGGGATGTCGGCCTCCGTCGTCTCCGGTGTGCTGCTGGCCTTCGCGGTGGGCCACCACCCGCCGCTGCCGCTGATCCTCGCCGCCGAGCTGACCCTCGCCGCGACCGGCACCCTGTCCATCCCCGGCGCCGCCGCAGCCATGGCCGTCTCCGCCCCACCGGAGTACGCCGCAACCAGCCAGGGCGCGCTCAACGGGATCCGCCAGGCCGGCTCGGCCCTCGGCGTCGCGGTGCTGGGCACTCTCGGAGCGCTCACCACCTCCGGCTACGTCCTCATCGGCATCGGCCTCGTGGCCGTGCTGCTGGTGGCGAAGGCGACGGCCAAGCAGAGTCCCGGCGACCGCCGCGCACGGCGCCTCAGCGGCCGCCGCGCCCGGTGACACCGTCACCGCCCCCCGTACGTGACCTCCTGGTCCAGCTCCCGGTGCGCGTCGAGGACCGTACCGGTTATGAGCGTTCGAAGTTCAGGCACTGGATCGACGCGGACAAGGACGGCTGCAACACCCGGGCGGAGGTGCTGAAGGCCGAAGCGGTCGTGGCCCCGGTGCAGGGGCCGAAGTGCACGCTGAGCGGGGGAGAGTGGTACTCGCCCTACGACGACCGCTACATCGACGGCCCGAAGGGTTTGGACATCGACCACCTGGTCCCGCTGGCCGAGGCCTGGGACTCCGGTGCCTACGCGTGGACGGCGAAGGAGCGGGAGGCCTACGCCAATGACCTGGGTGACGACCGAGCGCTGATCGCGGTGTCGGCCGCCTCGAACCGCTCGAAGGCGGACCAGGACCCGTCCACGTGGCTGCCGCCGGCTGTCGGCTATCGCTGCGCCTATGTCACCGACTGGGTGGCGGACAAGACCCGCTGGGGCTTGAGCGTCGATGCCGGCGAGCAGGCGGCGCTCGCTGAAGTCCTGAGCAGCTGTTCGGACGTGCCTGTCACCGTGACCCGGGCCCGCTGACCTCCGGCCCGCACCTCCGCCCGTGCCGGGCGCCGGGGCCGGCACCTCATTGCTGGTGATCTTTCCCCGGATTCGCCCCCGAACCTGCCGGATGGGCTCCTACTGTCGGCTCGTCAGCGTCCAGCAGTCAGAGCGGGGGAGAACGGTATGCCCAGCAGGAAGATCTTCCTCGAGGCGCTGCGGGCCCTGCGCGACCATGAGGAGGCGGCCGAGCACAGGTGGGTGCTGCTCGGCATGCTGCGCCCAGACCATCACAAGGCGGTGGGGAGTGCTGCGGGGCAGGGCTTGGTGGAGCTGGCCGGCCGGGAGATGCGCGCGGAGTTGTCCGTGTATGAGGGCGGACCCGTTGTATGGGCGGCCCGGCTGACGGGGCACGGCCGGGATGCACTGGCCTACACCGAGGCCAGTCCCGCCCCCGACCGCCGGCCCGGCGGGCCGGCTGACGGCGAGCGGCTGGTCGAGCTGCGCCGCTCGGAGATGGACGCGCTGCGCCTGTATGTGCACCTCGGTGCCCGGCTGTGTGTACCACCGGCCGACGGCCTGGAGGAGAAGGTGCGCTCCGCGCGCCAGCTAGGCAGCCGGTGGGTGCTCTACCTGAACCCCGAGCAGATCGAGTCGGTGGCCTACGCCTTCTACCTGCGCTCGATGGGCGGTTCTGTCACCGAGGCCAATCGGTTCGCCCGGGAGTACGGTGTCACCTTCCACCCGGACCGGTCGACAGCCAGCCTGCGGCTGACCCGACTACGTTGAGCCGAGGCTTTGCCGACGTCGTTCTCGCCGTTCGAGCCCGGCCACACATACAGGCGTAGGACGCGCCGCGTGGCGTCACGGACTCATCGGGGCGGCACTCGGCTGTAGGGCTGAGGCCCTCCTTCGCGCCCGACGGTATGAGCGAGCGAGACAGACCCGGTGGATGCGAAGGGCCGATCTGCCCGTCACTGATTCCGGCCGGAGTCCGCCGCGCGCGCAGGTCCTCGGTTCGGCGGCTCCTGTGAAATAGCCGCTGGCCGGCTCTGGTTGCTACGAGCATGACGACGAATGCGCCGCGGCCCGAGGTGCTGCGATACACCGCCTTCTCCAGCGCCCCCGATGGCGGAAACCCGGCTGGTGT